>DAIMFZ010000282.1:0-1760 GCA_036724225.1 Aequorivita sp. | reverse complement strand
TCCTTGTATTCTGGGTGTTGCGAAAATTCAAGATTTATTCGCTCATTAATCTGTGCAAAAATATCCTGAATGGGCTGTGCATCATTAGAGCGAACACGGCTAATGTATCTTTCACCTGGCGAAACGTTTAACTTGATGCTTGCAAAACCAGCTCCATCCTGCCCGCGGTTGTGCTGTTTTTCCATCATCAAATACATTTTGTTTACACCATAAAAAGCTGTTCCATATTTTTCCTTGTAATATTCCAAGGGTTTCAACAGTCTTATCAGTGCAATTCCACATTCGTGTTTTAAGGCGTCGCTCATATTTTCAATTCTGAATTCAGGATTCTGAATTAGGTTAATTTAATGTCAAATTGTGTCAGGCTTTTAAATTGCCGTATGCGTTGGTACACTTCCTTATTTGTAAGTTTAAGCAATCTTTCCACCCCAAATTTTTCTACACAGAATGAAGCAAGTGCGGAGCCGTTGATAACAGCATTTTTCATGTTTTCGTAACTGTAGTCGCCGGTCCTTGCCAAATAGCCGGTAAATCCACCTGCAAAGGTATCACCAGCTCCGGTTGGATCAAAAACCTCCCGTAAGGGCATGGCCGGAGCAAAGAACACATCGTCATCACCAAAAAGCAATGCACCGTGTTCGCCTTTTTTTATCACTACATATTTTGGGCCCATTTCCATAATTTTATGGGCTGCTTTTACGAGTGAATATTCGCCAGAAAGTTGCCTTGCTTCTTCATCGTTTATTGTTATTACATCTACTTTCCCAATAACTTGCATCAGTTCATTCAAAGTGCTGTCCATCCAGAAATTCATGGTGTCCAAAACAATCAATTTTGGTGCATCCATCTGCTCAATTACTCCCAATTGGACGATCGGATGTAGGTTTCCTAACATAACTACTTCAGCATCGCGATAATTTTCGGGAACTTGAGGATTGAAATCTGCAAGTACGTTCAAATCGGTAATCAAAGTGTCGCGCGTATTCATATCATTGTGATATTTTCCGCTCCAAAAGAAGGTTTTTCCTTTTTCAACAACTTCAATGCCCGAAATGTCCATTCCTTTTTCCTCCAACATTTTCAAATTTTTTTTAGGAAAATCACCACCCACTATTGAAACAATGGCGCCATCAACATTAAATTGTGAAGCTGCCAAACCTATGTAGGTTGCAGCTCCGCCCAGAATTTTATCAGTTTTTCCGAAAGGGGTTTCAATAGCGTCGAAGGCAACGGTGCCAACTATTACGAGTTTGCTCATAAATGGTTTTTGAAATAAGGTGCAAATTTAATGAAATTAATGATAACAAAAGGTGGTTTTAATGGCTTTGAAACTCTGAAAATAATCAGTATTCATTTCCTGCCAAAGTCTGCTGGAATTTCGCCCCAAGCTTTGGTTTCCCACTTTGCGATTTTCGTTTCGTATTTGTTTGTTTTGAGCCAGTTTTCAGCTCGTTCAACCAATTCAAAAAGCGTTTTGTTTTTTGCAGATTGTTTCAACTTTGTGTTGCATTTTTTTCTTTTTACCCAACCTATTGCAATTCGTGAATCACTGTAAATAATTCGGTCGCTATCTTTATTTTTCAGAAATGCCAATCCGTGGACAAGTGCCAAAAACTCTCCTATATTGTTGGTTCCCTGCTGAAAAGGCCCTTGATGAAAAAGTTGTTTGTGCGTTTGTGTATCCACGCCCCGATATTCCATTTTTCCGGGATTGCCACTTGATGCAGCATCTACTGCGATGGAATATAGATTGGGCTCGC
>DAIMFZ010000281.1:0-1761 GCA_036724225.1 Aequorivita sp. | reverse complement strand
AAATAAAATTTGAAGACGAACATTCCATTTATGCAATGCTCCGAGCGACGGTAAAACACAGTTTGGGACAGTTCAACATTGCGCCAGTGCTCGATTTTGAAAGGGATAAAGGTTTTGATACGCCTTATGAATACAGTAAAAAAACGCCTACCGTACCTTCCATTGAAGTGGATAGGGATTTTAATCCATTCAGAGAAAAACCGAAGCAGGGCAATATCAATTTTCCTTTTAAGAGAGAGCAGACCCAATCGTGGGAATCACTTTACGTCGGGTTGAAAGATGAAAAAAATACTACAGTTTCCAACTTGGGGGATATTGAATTTGAAAGCGAGGAAGTAACTGGAAGTCTTTTTGAAAACCACGATGCCGAAACGGGACAGTTAACTTTTCAGCTTCAGAATAAATACATAGTGAGTCCGTTGAAAAATGGGATGATGATTATTCATCAAAACCTTGCGCACCAACGGATTCTATATGAAGAATTGCTAAAAAACATTACCGTAAAAGAAGCCGTGAGCCAGCAATTATTGTTTCCGCTGCAACTGCATTTTTCAAAACCCGATGTGGAAATAATTGAAAAAATCCGCGAACAGCTTGAAAATACAGGGTTTATTTTTTCTGTATTGAAAGATGAAACTGTTGAGATTAGCGGAATTCCCGTGCTGATATTGGAAAGCCATGTTGTAAATTTGCTCAACCAATTGGTGCACGACATTAAAGAAGAAGTGCCCGACACTGGTTTCAGCCAAAATGATATGCTTGCAAAATCCATGGCAGCCAGTATGGCAATAAAAACAGGTGTTTCATTGAACAAAGAGGAACGCGAACATTTAATAAACCAACTGTTTGCCTGCAAAGAACCAAGCGTTAGTCCGACCAATAAACCAGTTTTTACCACCTTGGACGTGAGTGATCTGGATAAAAAATTTATGTAAATGGCAAGAATTACCGATACCGTAAAATTTCTTTTAATACTGAATGTGCTCTTTTTTATAGGATCACAATTTACTGGCGGGATTGCCGAGCGTCTTTTTGCGCTCTATTATTTTGAAAACCCCAATTTTCAATATTGGCAACCGCTGACATCTATGTTTATGCATGCCAATTTTTTCCACATACTTTTTAATATGTATGCGCTATGGGCTTTTGGTTCACCTTTGGAAATGCGCTGGGGACAAAAGAAGTTTCTCTTCTTTTACTTTTCCGCAGGACTTGGCTCGGCGTTGATTTATACGTTGGTAAATTACTATCAACTTCACAGCGGAATGGACGCTTTGATGAATGCTGGAATGAGCCACGAGCAAATCATGGACCTGTTGAACACCGGAAAATACAATACTGCAATCTTAGATCAAGTTCCGCAAGATACCATTCAAAGTATATACAATACTTATAACGGAATGGCTCTTGGAGCTTCGGGAGCGGTTTATGGCGTTTTGGTGGCCTTTGGAATGATGTTCCCAAGTGTTGAATTGATGTTGATATTCCTGCCAATTCCCATAAAAGCAAAATATTTTATCCCTGGAATTATTGCACTCGATTTAATTTTCGGAATTACCGGCGCACCAACTGGAATTGCACATTTTGCACATCTTGGCGGTGCATTGTTCGGCTTCATTATGGCTTGGTACTGGAAAAAAAATAGTTTTGATAACCACCGCTGGAATTAACTATGGCGGCTCCAAACCTTGCATATCAATATAAAATGGCCAGTGTTTTGGTCAAGCTCATTGTTATTAATGTGGCTGTTTTTTTATTTAT
>DAIMFZ010000280.1:0-1829 GCA_036724225.1 Aequorivita sp. | reverse complement strand
AGAAACAAGCCCAACCAAAGAGCCCAATGAAAAAACGGCCAAAACCTTTAAAAGCTCAATGCGTTCCGGGTCAAAAACCCAACTGAAATCAAATTGAATAATATTGGCAAACGTATCAAAAAGCGCATTTACGGAATCCACCAATAGCAAAACATAATTTCCGAAAAGTATCAATATAAACGATCCCGAAAAACCCGGCAATGTCATTCCCGAAACGCTAATAATTCCACAGAAAAAGACAAAAAAGAGGTTGCTGTTTTCCTTTGCGGGTTCCAAGAAACTGATGGCCACACCCGCGATAACCCCACATAGAAGATAGGCTGCGTATTTGCGGTTCCAATCGCCAAAATCCTTTGCAATAAAATATATGGAGCCTATTATCATCCCGAAAAATGCACTCCAAACGTAGAGTTCATAATGAACGATCAGATAATCCAAAAGTTTGGAAATGCTGAAATAGCTGATGACCATTCCCAAAATCAACAAGCCCAAAAACTGCCCGTTTATATATCTGTAAAAACTTTTGAAACGTCCGTCAATAAATAATTTAAAGGCTTTTTTATTTACTTTTTGAAGCGAATAAATAAATTCCTCATAAAAACCTGCAACGAAAGCCACGACCCCACCCGAAATACCTGGCACCTTGTTTGCTGCGCCCATCCCCAGCCCCTTTAGGACCAGCCAGGTTTTATCGGAAAAGGAGCGGTTTTCGTACATTATTAATTCAAAATTTAAGATTCAAAATTCGAGGTTTTAGGAGGACTCGGTTCCCTTTTAGGGGGTTTGGGGGCTTTTTTCACTGCAATTCTTTCTAAAAGAAAAATCGTTAAAAAGCCAATAACTGCAAAAACAACAGCGTATAAAATTTGTGGGTCTCCCTCATAATTTTGAGGGAACACACTTCTTTCAATGAAAGGAATTTTTTCTCCAGTATGACTCATTCTGTATTGCAGCACTTCTTTCCAAGGCCATATTTTGTTGAGGGCGCCAATCATAAACCCGGTAAGCACGGCAAGAATTAAGTTTTTGTGATGTTTGAACATCCAGTTCAAAACCCGTGAAAACATTTTCAACCCTATAATGGCACCAACTCCAAATATTAAAAGTTTACCAAATGCATTTAAGAAAAGTGTGCCGTTTAAAGTTGAAATTCCTTCCCCCAACTGGGTTACAAAGCCAATAACAGTAGAGTAAGCTCCCAAAAGCAGGAGAATGAATGCTCCAGAAATGCCCGGAAGTATCATTGCAATAATTGCGACAAAACCGGCAAGGAAAAGAAACCAAGTGCTTTCAGGCGAGCCGATTGGGTCCGCAATGGTAATTAAATAGGAAAGGATGGAAGCCACAATGAGCGCTACAATTAAGGACAACCTCCAATTGGAAATTTGTTGACCCACGAAAACAATGCTGGCAATGACCAAGCCGAAGAAAAACGACCAAACCATAATTGGGTAAACTTCCAAAAGCCAAGTAATCAATTTTGCGAAGGAAAGGATACTGATGAAAATTCCGGCGAAAAGCGCCAATAAAAAGGGGAGATTATAATGTTTCCAAGCCATCAAAAAACCTTCCTTTTTCCAGATTTTGAAAAAGCCGAGATCAATGTTGTGGATGGTTTCAATCAATTCCTCATAGATGCCCGAAATGAAGGCGATTGTTCCGCCCGAAACGCCTGGAACTACATCGGCAGCACCCATCGCAAGGCCTTTTGCAGTTACCAATAAATACTGAAATAAATTTCTTTGAGGCATAGGATTAAATTGCTAAAACCCCAAAAATACACAAATTATAGCGAAGGATTTTTGTGTTGTTTGATTATTTCCCGCACC
>DAIMFZ010000279.1:0-1877 GCA_036724225.1 Aequorivita sp. | reverse complement strand
GGTACTTTCAACAATTTTGAGTATAGCACATACTAAATTTTAATTACTTCTTTTAGACCGGGAAAGTTTAATTCTTTCCTGGTTTTTTTGTGTTCTGTACTTTCAACATTGACAAAAGTTTTAAACTTTGTCAAAGTTAATCTTACCTTTGCCACCAATGACACACACTGATACCATAGTGGCAATGGCAACGCCAGCCGGAGCTGGTGCAATAGCTGTAATTCGACTTTCGGGTCCGGATGCTATTGCTATTGCCGCTTCAATATTTAATTCGGTTTCTGGAAAAGAACTTGCAACACAAAAAACCCATACCGTCCATTTGGGACATATAAAAGATGGGGAACGAGTGATAGATGAAGTGCTCGCAACGATTTTTAAAAACCCAAACAGTTACACTGGCGAAGATGTGGTGGAATTTTCCTGCCACGGCAGCAATTACATCCAACAGGAAATTACACAATTATGTCTTCGGAAGGGTTGCAGAATGGCACAAGCGGGAGAGTTTACGTTAAGGGCATTTTTAAATGGAAAGATGGACCTCAGCCAAGCCGAAGCAGTGGCAGATTTGATTGCCAGTGATTCGGCAGCTTCGCACCAGCTCGCTATCCAGCAGATGCGCGGCGGCTTTTCTTCGGAAATAAAAAAGCTGCGCGAAGAACTTCTCAATTTTGCTTCGTTGATTGAATTGGAACTCGATTTTGCCGAAGAAGATGTGGAATTTGCAAACCGCGAAGAATTCCAAAGATTAATTACAAAAATCACCACCGTCCTCAAACGATTGATAGACTCCTTCGCCACGGGAAATGTTTTGAAAAACGGGATTCCCGTTGCCATTGTGGGCGAACCCAATGTTGGTAAATCTACACTTTTGAACGCTTTGCTGAACGAAGACCGCGCCATTGTTTCTGAAATTGCAGGAACCACTCGAGACACTATTGAAGACGAAATAACCATTGGCGGTATCAGTTTCCGTTTTATTGATACCGCTGGAATCCGAGAAACTACTGATACTATTGAAGGCTTGGGAATTCAAAAAACGTTTCAGAAAATTGAGCAGGCTCAAGTTGTTGTTTACTTGTTTGATGCTGAAAAGTTTCAGGTTTCAGGCACCAAGTTTCAGGTTGAGATTGAAACTATTAAGAATAAATATCCTTTAAAAAACCTCGTGATTGTCGCAAACAAAGTTGACAAGCTTTCAGAAGAAGGAATCAAAAATCTGCAAACTGCAATCAGCAATCTTCAATTGTTATCTGCGAAAACTGGACAAGGCGTGGAGGAACTGCAACATAAATTGCTCGATTTTGTAAATACGGGCGCACTTCGCAACAACGAAACCATAGTTACCAACAGTCGCCATTATGATGCGCTTTTAAAGGCTTTGGAAGAAATAATAAAAGTACAGGAAGGTATTGATGCTGGACTCACAGGCGATTTGTTGGCAATAGATATTAGGCAGGCATTGTATTATTTTGGTGAAATTACAGGCGAAATCTCAAACGATGAACTGCTTGGGAATATTTTTGCCAATTTTTGTATAGGGAAGTAAAACAATCAAATTTAATTTCCTTAATTAAAACCTTCCATAGCCGCTAAAGTGGTAGCCCACACAATTACGCATGAAAAGAAGATTCCAATAGTATTTGCCAAAAATGCCTGTTTTCGTTCAGTTCGAAAAAGGTATGCCGCAATGGTACCCGCGTAAACCCCTGTACCTGGAATCGGAATTAGCACAAAGATCATCAACCCCCAAAAACCATATTTCTTTACATTTTTTCCAGCTCCAGCTTTTGCGCGTCGAGCCACAAATATTGCTACTTTCTTATAATGATACCACCTAATAAAATAACGATTGACAAAATCAAGAAAAAAAGTCATTA
>DAIMFZ010000278.1:0-1943 GCA_036724225.1 Aequorivita sp. | reverse complement strand
TGTTAATAAACATGGTCCTTTTTATGGGCTTTTTAATGAATTCAGCACTGACAAGGGTTTACGATAGTTTGGAATTTTCATCAAAGGTATATCCATTTAGGAGAGAAGAAATGTCCATTTTCCGTTTTCCAGGAAGTTGGATTTCCGCTATTAAAATATATCCGTCTAAACACGCCACTTTCAATTCCTTTTTTGAAGTTTGAACAGTTCCTGTTTCAAAATTGTGATTGATTTTTTCAAAACTTGCAGCATAAATTTTTACTTTCAGTTCTTCGTTATTATTGTGAAGTATTGTCCACGCAACTGGATAGGGGGAAAGTCCTCTTATAAAGGCGTCTATTTCTTTTCCTCGCTTTGCCCAATCTATCCGCGTGTTTTCGGGAGTAAGTTTCGAGGCCTCTTTTAAAACGCCACTTTCCGGCTGCGGTTTTGGGTTTGCGTTGCCATCTTCAATTAATTCAAGGGTTTCCAAAACAAGCTCGCTGCCCTTTTCCATTAATTTATCGTGAAGGGTTTCCGCGGTTTCGGTTTTTTCAATAGCAACTTCTTTGTTTGCAATTATGGAACCGGTATCAATCTTTTCGTCAATAAAAAAAGTAGTGATGCCTGTTTTTACTTCGTTGTTGATGATTGCCCAATTTATGGGCGCAGCACCCCTGTATTGTGGCAAAAGCGATGCATGGAGGTTGAATGTTCCCAATTCGGGCATTTGCCAAACTGCTTTTGGCAGCATCCGGAAAGCCACAACCACTTGTAGGTTTGCATCTAAATCTTTTAGTTCTATCAGAAAAGATGTGTCCTTTAAATTTGTGGGTTGAAGTATTTTTAGGTTTTGGGTGATTGCATATTCTTTTACGGCAGAAGCCAATAATTTTCTGCCACGGCCCGCAGGTTTGTCGGGAGCAGTAATTACGCCAACAATGTTTTTACCCGCTTCCATCATTTTTTTTAAGACACCAACTGCAAAATCAGGGGTTCCCATAAACACTATTCTTAAATCCTTTTTCATTTTTTCAGTTTAAATAATATTGGTTCCGTGGATTGATTTTTATCTTTTCGGCATCCATCAACAGTCGGATAACTTTTAAGGTATCTGTTTCGGCAAAAGTAAGTTTTTCCGAAATTTCACGCGAGTTTAAATTTCTTTCTTCAAGCAGCGCGAGAATTTGTGTTGAAATGGTTTTTAATTCTTTGTTCGTTAACCTGGAACTTTGTGTTCTGCAAACCGAACAAATTCCACATTTGCTGGCCGTTGTTTCGCCAAAATAGGAAACCAATTGTACACTTCTACAAGTTTTGGAGTTTTCAATATAATATAACACCGAATTTACCTGCGCAGTTTTTTTCCGATTCAAAGCTTCCACTTCGCGCGAAACTACGTTTATGGTTTTGTCGTCTTCGCGAGGCACGAGGAATGTGAGGGTGGCATCGGTTATCTGCAACACCAGTTCCAAAATGTGGTCGCGTTCCATTTTTTTTAGGATTGAAACAATGGTTTCTATGGATTGCCCGGTTTTTGTGGCAATCAAATCTAAATTTATCGATGTTGGAATTTCAAAAATTCCACCGTAAATCCTTAAAATTGTTTTCCCAATGATGGAAGTTACTGCATCTTTTTCAAAGTAATTGAGAACTTTTTCCGAAGAAATCAAAAATTGGACTATTGATTTTCGTCCAAATTCCTGCGAAAGTTGGATGATTCCCAAACGGTCCAAACTGTTGAGTGCATTGTATGCCAGCAGCGTGTTGAGGTTATAGGTTTTGCAAAATTCGGAAAAACTGAAATTATATTTTGTGAATTCGCCTTCGCCATATGGAATTTGAAAATAATTGTTCAGAGTGCGATAAATCTTTTTTAAATCGTTAGTAGTGGGCAATGAATCCACAAATTGGTTTTTCACATTTATTTTGTCATACTCATTATATAGTAGCACCGCCACTGC
>DAIMFZ010000277.1:0-1962 GCA_036724225.1 Aequorivita sp. | reverse complement strand
GTTCTTTGCATATCCTTCATTCTTCGCATAAATTCGGGCTCGGTGATTATGAATGGATTGGCATTGCTATCCAATGCTTCCAACTGTACGCTGAATTTTTCTTTTGGAATAACACTATCTAAAAATGTTTTAAAACTTTCTTTTTCTTCATCGGAAAGTTTTGAAATTTGCTCGTCGTCTTTTTTGATGAGGTTTTCCATGTGGTCACTGTCCACGCGTACGAAGGAAACTTTTTCTTCGCTGCTCTCCACTTTTTGAAGTAAATGGGTAACGATGGGCGAATCTAAAAGCAAAACTTCATACCCTTTTTCTTTGGCTGCCTCTATATAGGAATGTTGTTCCTCTTTATTTGAAGCATACAGAATTACAAGGTTTCCGTCTTTATCTGTTTGAATATCTTTTATTTTTTCTTTCAATTCTGAAAAAGTGTAAAAAGCATTGTCAACCGTTGGATAAAGTGCAAAGTCCTGTGATTTTTCAAAGAATTTATCTTCGGTAAGCATGCCGTACTCAATCACTATTTTAATATCGTTCCATTTCTTTTCAAAACCTTCGCGGTCGCTGTTGAAGAGGCTTTTCAGCTTGTCGGCAACTTTTCTTGTGATGTAGCTTGAAATCTTTTTCACTGCACCGTCTGCCTGCAAATAACTTCGAGAAACGTTCAGCGGAATGTCTGGGCTGTCAATAACCCCGCGGAGCATCGTTAAAAATTCGGGCACAATTCCTTCCACATTATCGGTAACGAAAACCTGGTTTTGATAGAGCTGGATTTTGTCTTTTTGTATGCTCATATCGTTCGTCATCTTAGGAAAATAAAGGATTCCGGTTAGATTGAACGGATAGTCAACATTTAAGTGGATGTGGAAAAGAGGCTCCTCAAATTGCATTGGGTAAAGTTCGCGATAGAATGCGTTGTAGTCTTTGTCCTCCAATTCGGCTGGTAGCTTTGTCCATGCCGGGTTTGGATTGTTGATGATATTGTCAACTTCCTGCGTTGGCGCAATATCGGTTTCTTTTGCACCTTCAGGTTTTGGAAGCGTTTCAGTGCGGGTTCCAAACTTAATTGGAATTGGCATAAACTTGTTGTACTTCACCAAAAGTTCGCGAATGCGGCTTTCTTTCAAAAACTCTGTGGAATCGTCGGCTATGTGAAGTATTATCTCCGTGCCCCTTTCTTTTTTGTCGGCCTTTTTCAATGTGAACTCGGGCGAGCCATCGCAAGCCCAATGCACCGCTGGCTCATCTTTATAGCTTTTGGTGATTATTTCAACCTTTTTGGCAACCATAAAGGCAGAATAAAAACCCAGTCCGAAATGCCCGATAATTCCTGCATCTTTCCCGTCTTTATCTTTGTATTTTTCAAGAAATTCCTCTGCCCCCGAAAAGGCGATTTCGTTGATGTATTTTTCAACCTCTTCTTTGGTCATCCCAATTCCTTGGTCAATAATGCGGAGTTCTTTTTTCTTTTTGTCCAGTTTCACTTCAATAATTGGGTTTCCGTATTCGGCACCTTCGGTTTCGCCAATATTGGACAAATGCTTCATTTTTAAGGTTGCATCCGTGGCGTTAGAGATCAATTCGCGAAGAAAAATCTCGTGGTCACTGTACAAAAACTTTTTTATCAGCGGAAAAATATTGTCAACTGATACATTGATTGTTCCTTTACTCATCTTATTTATTGTTTATTACTTATTTCTTGTTGTTATTTTTTTGTTGTGCAATAGGTTTGATAGTAGTCAAATAAAATACCAAGCATCAAAATGCTGACACGATGTCACTCAGAATTTTTTTAAAACACCCTTCAAAACTTTAACAAAACTTTGTTTAACCCTTTAACAATTCCACTAAACAAAGTGTGGTATATTTACTGACAGATAATTGGATATAAAATTGCTATGAAAAAGTAAAAATTATTCTATTATTTAATTGGTTAGGTTGTTTAAGAAGGGCGCATCTTATGCG
>DAIMFZ010000276.1:0-1982 GCA_036724225.1 Aequorivita sp. | reverse complement strand
CCTTCAAATTATGAGCACTTTAGAAAGTGTGGCTGGTAGGTTTCAATATTTAATTTCAGAAAAGAAAATCACTGCAATTATTGATTATGCCCACACGCCCGATGCGTTGAAAAATGTTTTGGAAACCATAAACACCATTCGCACCGGCAATGAAGAAGTTATTACGGTTGTGGGTTGCGGCGGCGACCGAGACGCCCAAAAGCGACCAATAATGGGAAATATAGCTGCTGCATTGAGCACAAAAGTTGTTTTCACGAGTGACAATCCAAGAAGCGAAAGTCCCGAAAAAATCATTGAACAAATTGAAGCTGGCGTGCCGGCGGAACATTATAAAAAGACCATTTCAATCACTAATAGAAAAGAGGCGATAAAAGCTGCTTGCCAAATGGCGCAGGAAAATGACATCATTTTAATTGCTGGAAAGGGCCACGAAACCTATCAGGAAATCAATGGTGAACGCTTCGATTTTGATGATTTTGAAATAGTGAACCAACTTTTAACAACCCTAAACAAATAGCAAAATGCTTTATTATCTTTTTGAATATTTGGATAAAACATATGATTTGCCAGGCACGGGCTTGTTCAATTTCATTACGTTTCGGGCTATTTTGGCGGTCATACTTTCACTATTTATTGCAACGGTTTACGGTAAAAAAATAATCAATTACTTAAGAAGAAAACAGGTTGGTGAATCCATTCGCGACCTAGGTCTGGACGGTCAAAACGAAAAAGTTGGAACGCCAACAATGGGCGGAATTATCATAATCCTCGCCACGCTCATTCCCGTGTTGCTTTTCGCAAAGCTGGAAAATATATACGTAATCCTACTTATTGTGACTACAGTTTGGATGGGAGCCATAGGTTTTATTGACGATTACATAAAAAAATTCAAAAATGACAAACAGGGATTGCCGGGAAGGTTTAAAATTATTGGGCAAATAGGTTTAGGGATTTTTGTGGGTGCGACTATGTATTTTCACCCAGATATCATCGTTCAACGAAGCATTGCCGATCCGGGAACAGAAACTGAAATAATTGCCAAAGGATCGACCAACGAATTTTATGTGAAGGACAAAGCAATGCTGACCACCATTCCATTCGTAAAAGAAAACGAATTCAATTATTCAGAATTGATAAGCTGGGCAGGCGAAAATTATAAAAGCTATGTATGGCTCATTTTTATTCCAATCGTGATTTTTATCATTACGGCGGTTTCAAATGGTGCAAATCTTACTGATGGAATTGATGGGCTTGCCGCGGGAACTTCCGCGATCATTGGGCTAACGCTCGCACTCTTTGCGTGGGTTTCGGGCAACGTCATTTTTGCGGATTACCTCAATATTATGTACATCCCAAATACTGGTGAAATGACCATCTTCATTACGGCATTTGTTGGGGCTCTTATTGGGTTTTTATGGTATAATGCCTATCCGGCACAAGTGTTTATGGGCGATACAGGCAGTTTGACTATTGGTGGAATTATAGCCGTTATCGCAATTGCCGTTCGAAAAGAATTGTTGATCCCAATCCTTTGCGGAATCTTTTTGATGGAAAACCTTTCAGTGGTTTTACAGGTTGGTTGGTTTAAATACACAAAGAAAAAATTTGGCGAAGGAAGGCGAATTTTCAGAATGTCGCCGCTGCATCATCATTATCAAATAAAGGGTTTTCACGAAAGTAAGATCGTAACGCGGTTTTGGATCGTGGGAATTTTTTTAGCAATAATTACCATTGTTACACTTAAAATTAGATAAAGTGAAGCAACGGTTGGTGATTTTAGGGGGTGGCGAAAGCGGAGTAGGGACGGCCATTTTGGGAAAAAAGAAAGAGTTTGAAGTTTTTGTTTCAGACTTTGGAAAGATAAAAGAGAAGTACAAACAAGTTCTTATAAATAATGAAATTGAATGGGAAGAGGAAGGTCATTCTGAGGAGAAAATCCTTTCCGCAGACGTGGTGATGAAAAGTCCGGGAATTCCAGATAA
>DAIMFZ010000275.1:0-2043 GCA_036724225.1 Aequorivita sp. | reverse complement strand
AAATCTTCAAATCTTCAAATCTTCAAATCAAAAATAATAATCGTAGTTTTGTTTTCTATGAGTATCTGGAAAGTCCTGCTTGCTATCCTTTTTCCGCCACTTGCTGTTATTGGCAAGGGTTGCGGATCTGTGGTAATCGTTTTTATACTTACCGTCTGTGGTTGGGTGCCGGGCGTGATTGCGGCACTTATCATTTTAAACAACCCTAAAAGATAAATCAATGATGAAATGTCCATTAATGAATTATAAACCAACTGAAGATGTACATTGGGACATTCCATCTTCCTATTTCCAAAATATTTTGTACAGATGAAAAATTTACTTTTTCTTTTCGCTTTGGCTTTTACTGCAGTAAGTTGCCAATTTACCGAAACTATGGTGATGAACGAAGACGGAAGCGGCACCATGAGCGTGGAAGTGAACCTCAACGAAATGATGGCCTTTGGCGGTTCGGCAATGACCGATTCCACGAAAGTGAAAATGGATACCATTGTTGCCATGAAAGCGTTTTTGGAAGAAAAGAAAGACAGTATTTCCAAACTTCCCGCAAGCGAACAAGAGAAATTGAAGAAGCTTGAAAATTTTAATATTCACATGAAAATGGATACCGAGACTTCAGAAATGGTGTATGACATTTCCACAAAATTCAAAAACATAAGCGAAGCAAACGATATTTTGAACGGGCTGGAACAGGCGGGCAATTTGATGCCGAACCCTGATTCCAACACTGAAATTAAAACGGAAGAAGACAGCCCCGAAGTGGTGGGCGTCAATTATTCATTCAAAAACGGTATCTTTAAGCGGGATGCTTACATAAAAGATGAAAAGCAGCACCAACAGCAAGTGGACAGTATGAAGCAGGCCGAAGCTTTTATGGGTGGCTCCAATTATACGTTGAATTATACTTTTCCGAAGAAAATAAAGAAAACGTCAAACCCGGAGGCTACTTTTTCAGCAGATAAAAAAACGGTGACGGTGCAACAACCTTTCATTGAATATTTCAAAAATCCGGATTTGCTGGATTTGGTAGTGGAACTGGAGAATTGAAGAATTCAATATTCAATATTCAATATTCAATATTCAATATTCAATATTTGGAAAATTTGGAAAAATCAAATTAACTATTCCCTATTCCCCAATTAACTAATTAACAAATCTCGCAGCAACTATAAACAATAAACCCTAAACATATATATATGAAGACACTCTATTTTTTATTTCCATTATTATTGGTAAATGCCTGCAAAACGCAGACGGGCACAGTGAATTCTTCAGAAAATACAGCCATGGAACAAATTGATAACCAAACAACCAACTGCCCCAATGAAGGCACTTGCAGTGTGACGGTCCACAAAAACAAAAGCTTAAACATTCAAAAAGACGGCACGGGCGCGCTATATCCCGAACTGGTGGACAGCAAAAATACCGTGGTGGAATACACCTATTTAAAGGAAGGCCCTCCAGGAACGGCAGATGGCAATTATTCCGAAACCATTCATTTTGAAATTCCCGATGGCACAGACCATCTGAGCAAAGAAAATGCAGCCTTGGCTGATGTAAAACTGCTCTACGGAAAACATTGCTTCTGCCGAGGGGAAGCTGGTTATTATCCCATAACCAATGGAAAACTATTGGTAGAAAAGTCCAAGGAGGGAATTGTGTTCGACCTTAAATTTAAAGTGGAAAAAACCTCACAAGTTGTTTCGCATATTATTGAAACGGTGAAGTTTTAGAGATAGAATATAGAGAAGAGGATAATGAACCTCTCTTTGTCATTCCGACGAAGGAGGAACCCCATTACCGTGAGCCACCGCCAATCAAACATCACAGTAAACGAAAGCCTACTCTCATAGGATTTTTAAACACCGTTGAACCTTCGGTTTCTCCCACTGCTCGAAATGACAAATTAATTACCCAAAATCCTATAAATCAAAAGAGGCGCACATATAATGTGAACGCCTCTTTTTTTATGGGCAATTGTTATTGAAATTTAATTCTTCACAACCTTTTTGGTAGTTACTTTATTGCCGTTTTTCACAACAA
>DAIMFZ010000274.1:0-2118 GCA_036724225.1 Aequorivita sp. | reverse complement strand
AACGGTTGGCTTCTTCTTCAGAAAACACTTTTCCAAAGTAATTCGCCCTACCGTCTTTTGGCAGTAGGTTTCGGTTGTTATCCAATTCAAAATTGAATAAATCCATCACAGCACTTTTGGAAACAAGGCTGTGGTTTTGGCGTAATAAAGGCGATAGGCTTCCCCGAAATTCTCCAGCATCCATTTTTCTTCTTTCTTCAGTTTGTACCAAAACGAAACGAACACTACGGCAAGGGCAAAAAACCCGCGATAGTCGCCAACAATTAGCACATTGCCAACAAACATCAATAAAATCCCGGTATAAATAGGATGCCGGATTTGCGAATAAGGCCCGCTGGCGATAAGTTGGTGGTCCTTTTTAAGCTGGACGCTCAGGCTCCAATTGCGCCCCAAGGTGAGGCGTGCCCAAATGGCAATAACAACGCCGAGAATGCAGATAGTCAAGGCAATCATTCCCACTAAATTGGTGTGTTCCACAAAGTTTTCGCGAAGCCAAGTGTGCCCAAACCATTCGCCGGGCCCGAGCAAGTAAACGGCTATTAAAATGGGAAGCACATATAAAACAAAGCGTTTTGGGAAGGATTCCTTTTGCGCAGTCGTTTTTGCTCCTATAGCGCCGGAAACCCAAACTACCAACACAATAATCCAACAAATTTTTAAGCCTAATCTTATGCGTTCATCCATGGTGTTTTGAAATTTGAAAGCTGTTATTTCTTCAAAAAAGTGACTTTTTTTAAAACCCAATATTAAAATCCAGACGTATTCGGTTGCCGTTTTCTTTGGCAATTCCGTAGGGCACTATTTGCTCCACTGTAAAGAAGCGCACCCTTAAATCCATATTTTCTGCTAAAGCGTAGCCGGCCATTATTTCAAGCCCTTTAAAATTTGTAAGCCTACTATCTGGCGAGCCTGTACTGGAATAGTCCCAACGGGCCCAGTCTGCTTGCGCCAGATAATCCACGGCGGCAAAGCGTTCCATATAGCTGTAGGTGAGTTCCACTTTCCAGTCGCCCTTTTTGTCCAATTTCCCGATACCTGCATTGGCAACATAACCAGTTTTTTGTTTCTGTAAAAACTTCGGAATGGAGTCGTTGTTATTGTAATCCTGCACATTTTGATAATAGTCAAAACCAGCCGTTACTTTTGGATTTTTAAGTATTTCAACTTTAGTCCCCAAATGAATTATGGCATAGTCAATATTAAAAGTATCACCTCCATCCGGGATGTTTGGCATATTTTTGAAATAATAAAAGGCAGGGAAAAACTTGACTCTGTTCTGCAAATGCGAAGAGACCAGCTGAATTCCTTCAAAATAACTATCTTTTCCCAAAGAAGTGCCACTTGTGGCGAAGATGAAATGTGCTGCATTTATTTTTAGAGATTGTATAAATTCATTTTCAAAAGGAAACTTTCCCGAAAGGGAAACGCCTTCAGGATTTACACTGCCGCTCCAAAAAAGTTCGTTTTGTTTTTCAAAAGGAAAGGTGTTTTTCCCCACCCAAGCATTCAGCCAATGGTAGTTGAAATTCACATAAATCTTTCCTAAAGAAATGGGCACACCGCTAAACTGATCGCCTAAAGTTATATTTGGGCTCTGCTGATTATTGGCTTTCCCGGTTCGGATACCTATCCCGAAGGAAACCCAATCTTTAAAATCATAGGTTGCACCCAGCCGCGCGCGGTAACGCAAACGGGTCCGGTCATCGTGTTCGGTGCCGTCAGATTTCTGGGAATCCCAGTCTTGTTCAACCCTAAATCTGAAATCGGCGGTGAACTTTAGTTTCTTTTGGATGCTGTCTGTTTGGGCAGTTAAATAAAAAGGGAACAACAGGAAAAATAGGAGGTAAGTAGTTTTCTTCAAAATGTAAAAATTGGTCGGTTAGTTGGTTTTTATGAATAATTAAATAGGTTATTGACATTCATTATTTTACTATTTAATCACTTTCGAAGCGATTAAATTAATGTTTTTGTTTTAAAAAATAATAATTCCCAGCTGTATTTTATTTTGAGGGTTTGGAATATAACGCAAATAAAAATGTATATTAGTTGTTCATTTTTATGGAGAATAAAGAATAGATAACAGAGAATAAAGAATAAAGAAAAAAGAGTAAAGAATAA
>DAIMFZ010000273.1:0-2169 GCA_036724225.1 Aequorivita sp. | reverse complement strand
TACATCGTCAGCCAAAAAATCGAGGTGTTTGTATTGCACAAAATCTGTATTAATGGTTTGGGTGGATTTTGCAGTGGCGATTACCTTTTCTTTAAAAGAAGTAATTTCCGAAGCGTTCATCGCAGTTTCCTGCGCTTGAATTGAGCCGCCAATAAAAATAAATAACAATATAAAATAATTACGCATAAGCCTTTATTTCAAGCAAACGATCCACCGGAACCGACTGCAATTTGTGTGTTTGCAAAAATAGCAATAACTGTTCCAATACGGCAACGGTTTTTGCACTGCTGTCGTGGAGCAGAATTATATCTCCTTTTTCAATATTAGAAGTGATCCGTTTCAAAATTTTTTCTTCGGAAAAATTTGTAGTATCATAACTGCGTTTGCTCCAACCTATGGAAAAATGTTCCGTGCTTTTCAATGCCTTTTTAATATTCGGATTTGTAACGCCAAAGGGTGGACGAAACATTTTCATTTCCTTCCCAGTAATTTCATTTATTAGAGAATTGGTTTGCTTTAATTCGGTCGCAACTTTATCAATTGAAAAAAATCCAAAATTTTTAGAATGTGAATACGAATGACTGCCAATGGTGTGACCTTCTTCAATAATTTGGCGAACTATTTCAGGATACTTTTCGGCATTTTTACCCGTTAAAAAAAAAGTAGCTTTTGCGTTGTGCTCTTTAAGAAGCGATAAAACTTTCGGAGTAAATTCTGGGTTTGGGCCGTCGTCAAAAGTGATTGAAATGTAGTTTTCTGAAATTTTGTAGTTGTGATTTAAAGATTGCAGATGATAATTCAAACTAATTTGAAAAGATCCTATTGCAGTAATCAAAACCCAAATAAATACAAATAGAACATAAAGCCAAGCCGGAACATCACCGAAGATTCCTGCGAGCAGTAGTCCGAAAAAAACTACTAAAGCCAGCGCGTTTATGGTGTAAAACCTCAACATTTTTTTAATAAAACAAGACTGTGGTTTTGGCCTCGATATTGGTTGTAGCACAAAACCGTTTTAATTTTGAAAGGCTTGCTATCGTTGATTTTTACGATTTCAGGAATGGTTTGTGTTTTCAAAATTTTTGAGGCAAGCCAAACCCCAAAAGCAGAAACGGTGTTATTTTCGCCGACCAAATGCTTGTAAAAAACCTGTTGGGTTTTGTTGAAAATTCCTTCGGAAAGTTGATTGTAATAACCGTCAAAATCCACATCGCCATTATTTCCAAAAACTACAACATCAATATCTGAAATGGCTGTATTATTATGTTTTAGAAAGCTTTCAATGGTTTCGGACACCTTTTCTTTATGCAGTGTATTGAAAGTTTCAACTGCAACCAATTCCGAATAACAACTTTTGGTTTTTTCATTGGAAACCACAAAGAAATTTGCTCCTTCGCTGAAAACCGCTCCCTCGGTTTTGGAACCCAATACTTCCGAAATGCTAACGTTTTGTAGTTTTATATGTTTTATCAAGCGATGTACTTTAGTAGTATGCTCGCCCAATTCCTCCACGCCGCCTACCAATATGTGTTGCGCTTCATCGTTTTCGAGTTGCATTTTTGCATCCAATAAAGCGGATTCAAAGGAAATTGCTGAATGAACGTAAGTGAAATTATAAGCTTTGCACTCCATCCCAAGCGCTATCTGCCCTGCAACGGTGTTGTGCGTACTTTGAATGAAAGAAGTTGGCGTTAAATATTGCTCGTTATTGTCGATGATGGCGCTCACAAATTTTTCGGAATCTATCATGCAGCCCATTCCCGTTCCTGTAATAATGGCATCGACGGTTTCAATTCCAGCTTCATCCATCGCGATTTTGGAAGCAACCACGCCCATTTTTATACCTTTTGCCATGCGGCGGGAGGCGGCGGGAGGAATGTATTGTTTGTAGTCTGGGTCTTGGGCGAAAATAACCGTGTCATTGTAATCGGTTATTTCATCTAAAAACACACTATTATCATACGTTTTTTGAGTTGAAATGGAAGCGATGCTGTTTATGTAAACTTTTTTCATTCTTAATTATAAACCCCGTTACTATGCTTTTTTCTTAATAGTATTTCTGTAAGGTTCATTTACAAGTTGAGCTCTATCTTCCTTTTTTTATTTTTTGTCTTTTTTTGATTTTTTCATTTCTTTTTCTATTTCTTCGGCTGAATTTTCTACATTTTT
>DAIMFZ010000272.1:0-2206 GCA_036724225.1 Aequorivita sp. | reverse complement strand
AACAATAAGGAATAGAAGAATGAATAAACTTATTCTGCTACTTCTATTTATCTCTATATCTTTTCGAAACCTAAAATATTTAAAAAAATTAAAGACAATCAAAGCAAATAATAACGAAGGGAGAACAATAAGTTTGTACTTTCTGAAATCCTGAAAATTTTCAAATCCGAAGTCAAATATCAAAAAAGCAAGTAGGCCAAGATCCAGAAACCAAACGACGATATTCGTCAAGCTTGTTTTTTTCCAAAGACTCATTTCAAATCATTTTTTATGGAAAGCATTAATTCAGATCCGCCATTATTAAGAATAAATGTAGCACAATCCTTTCCGAAACCTTTGTATTTTGATGTTAAAACTTTTTTCTCAATTTCGAGTTTTGTTTTTCCATCCAATGAAAATAGACATCCTTTAAACAGTACTTCATCGCCAATTATTTTTGCAATTGCACCTATTGGCGCGGTACAACCACCTTCTAAGGTTCTTAGAAAGTCGCGTTCAATGTGTGTGCAAATTTCGGAAGTGGAATGATTTAATTTTGAAGTGGCTTCTCTTGAAAATTTATCATTTTCCAAAGCTACAACAACCATTGCACCCTGAGCTGGAGCGGGAAGCATCCAAACCAAATCAATATAACTTTCAGGCAAAAGATTGATTCTTTGCAAACCAGCTTTCGCGAAAATTGCGCCTTGCCAGTTATTATCTTTTAATTTCTGAAGTCGGGTGTTTACGTTTCCGCGCAAATCCACAACTTTATGATGCGGATATCTGTGAAGCCATTGTGCTTTTCTGCGCAAACTTCCAGTCGCAATCGTGCATGGATTTTCAAAATCAATTTCACCTTTTGTTACTAAAATATCATCGGAAGATGCGCGCTTCAAAACGGCGGTTTGTACAATGCCGTTTGGCAATTGGGTTGGCACATCTTTCATACTGTGAACGGCTATGTCCACAGTTCCAGTAATCATTGCGACATCTAAAGTTTTAGTAAAAATACCCGTAATACCCATTTCGTAAAGAGGTTTGTCCAATATTAGATCGCCTTCAGATTTTACGGGAATGAGTTGGGTTGTATATCCGAGATTTTCAATTTCGGATTTTACGGTGTTGGCTTGCCAAAGCGCAAGTTCACTGTCGCGGGTGCCAATTCGGATTGTTTTTTTCAAGATTACGCAGTTTCAAGTTGGAAAACTCTTCGTATGAGTTCTATACTTTCGGCAGAGCCTTCTTCGCCTTTTAGATGATTGGCGAAATGTGTAGTTATTTTTTGAATAATGCGATCGCTGATTATCTCGGCCTGTTCTTCATTAAAACCATTAATTTTTTTTCGCTGGTTATCAATTTCCCCAGCTTTAATTTCAGCCAGTTTGCTCTTTAAAGCTTTAATGGTTGGGGCAAATTTTCGGTTGTCTGCCCATTGATTGAATTCTTTCTCTATTTCAGCAATAATTTTTTTTGCCAAAGGAAGTTGCGACGCTCGCTGTTCCAAGTTTTGTTCTGTAACTGCTGAAAGGTCGTCTAAATGTACTAGCGTTACTAATTCATTTTCTATAACATCCTCAGATACATTTTTCGGGATGGAAAGATCTAAAATAAGCAAGGGTCTTTTCAGATATAAAAGTTCTTTTGAAATAGTGGGTTGTTGTGCTCCAGTTGCCACAATAAGCACGTCTGTCTGTGCTATTTCACTTTGAATGTCGGCATAATCTTTTACTACCAAATTAAACTTTCCAGCAACTTTTTTAGCTTTGTCTTTGGTGCGATTTATAAGTGTTATGCGTTCGTTTTTGGTATGTTTAATCAGATTTTCACATGTATTCCTTCCTATCTTTCCCGTTCCGAAAAGCAACAGATTTTTTTCAGAAATGTCCTGAACGCTTGCCATAATGTATTGCACCGCCGCAAAACTTACTGATGTTGCACCTGAAGAAATTCCAGTTTCGTTCTTTATACGTTTGCTAGCCTGAATTACAGCATTTGCAAGTCGCTCCATAAACGGATTAATCATGTTGTGTTTTTTTGACTCGCGGAAAGCGTTGCGCAATTGACTGATGATTTCAAAATCTCCCAAAATCTGGCTATCCAGACCGGTCCCCACATTAAATAGATGAGAAACTGCATCGTTGTTTTTATAAACATATGCTACTTTTTCAAACTCCTCAATGGTGCCATTGGTGTGATGGCAAAGCAGTTTTATAAGTTGAAATGG
>DAIMFZ010000271.1:0-2277 GCA_036724225.1 Aequorivita sp. | reverse complement strand
CTGCGGTCCAAAGCGAGATAAGTGAGTCCTACATCCACTAAAAACTGAAGTCGCGAGCGCACTTCTTTAATAATTTCCGCAGCGATTTTTTGTTGCGTTTCTGAAAGGTTTTTGTTGAGATTAGCGAACCAATCTGCTAGTTCAACAACGTCCATATTAGCAAGTTCAGCTATGTTTTTTCCGTTCACTTTAAAGTAAAGTGATTCCTTCCGAAGCCTTGTGCCGTTGCATTCCGGACACGGAATTTTATCCATATATTCTTTAGCCCAACGTTTCAAAGATGTGGATTCGTTTGCATCGAAAGTATTCTGAATGAAGGTTGCAACGCCTTCAAAATCTATTTTATAGCTTCGGGTAATACCTAAGGCTTTGGATTCTATATCGAATTTTTCATTTCCACCATAAAAGATAACGTCTTTGGCGTCCATCGGAATACTTTCAAAAGGATCGTTCAATTTAAAGTTGAAGCGTTCTGCTATCAATTCAAGCTGCTTAAAAATCCAATTGTTTTTTTGTACACCATGCGGCGCCAGAGCACCTTGTTTTATTGAAAGCTTGGGGTTTGGAACCAGTTTATTCAGATTCACTTCGTAAAGCTTTCCAAGTCCTTTACAATTGGGGCACATCCCTTTTGGGGAGTTGAATGAAAAGTTATTCGGCTCTGGGTTGGGGTATGAAATTCCTGAAGTAGGACACATCAAAGAACGACTGAAATAGCGGGCTTCATCAGTATCGTTATCCAAAACCATCAACACATCATCACCGTGATACATTGCGGTGTTTATGGTTTCGGAAAGGCGCTTTGTATTATCGCTTTCAGCTGAAACTTTAAGCCTGTCAATGACTATTTCTATATCGTGGGTTTTGTAGCGGTCCACTTTCATTCCCTTTACAATATCGCGCACTTCGCCGTCCACGCGGACTTTCAGAAAACCCTGTTTTGCAATTTGCTCAAAAAGTTCGCGATAATGGCCTTTTCGGGAACGAATTACTGGGGCGAGAATGCTCACTTTTCTATCTTTAAAATCTTCGAGAATAAGCTGTTTTATTTGCTCATCGCTGTAGCTGACCATTTTTTGGCCCGTGTTGTAACTATAGGCATCACTGGCGCGCGCGTAAAAAAGGCGAAGAAAATCATAAATTTCTGTAATGGTTCCCACAGTGGAACGGGGACTTTTACTGGTGGTCTTTTGCTCAATGGCAATTACTGGGGAGAGGCCTTCAATTTTATCGACATCGGGACGTTCCAAACTTCCGAGAAATTGACGGGCATAAGCAGAGAAAGTTTCAATGTAACGGCGTTGCCCTTCAGCATATATAGTGTCAAATGCCAACGAAGATTTTCCGCTGCCCGAAAGCCCTGTGATAACTACCAATTTTTCCCGAGGGATGCGAACGTCAATGTTCTTTAAGTTGTGGACACGAGCCCCAAAAACTTCAATAAAGTCCTCATTTTTTGACATAGGCTGCAAAGGTACTTAATTGAACGTAAATTAAAGAATGCATGCTATTGCACCAATGTTAATTTTTGCTGAAAAAGCGCTGTTTTTCACAAATCAATTATTTGCTTCTTTAGTAAGAAAAGTGTGGAAGGTAATTGCAACATGAAAAATGGTGCTTATTACAATTGAATAGCCCGCAATAATTGCAAGGTTAGAAAAATCGATCATCAAGTAGAGGATTGGTAACAATACTCCAAAAATCACCAATACTAAAAAAACGAAGTATAAATAGCGCACCAATCTAGGGGTGATTCGTTTCATTTGTCCATTAAATTGGTTGAGTTTTGGAATGATCTCCTTGGTCATATATTCCCATAGCTTTGCTAAAAATACATCATTGAACGAGGAACTTTCGAAAACATTATGGTCAATAGTATTTGCAAGGGTGAGTATTTTTTCTTGATGTCTTTCAAAAACCGCATCAAGATTTAATGAGTCTTTATAATTTCCATATTTATAACCGAAAACATACCACAACCCAGAGCCGCTTTTATGCTCCACCCATTTTTCAATTATTTTGTTGTCATAGGACTCGGGGTAGGTGATGGTTTCTGGAAGATGCTTTTCCTTTGGCTGCGTCATCAGCAACGATTTCATTTCTAGATAAAGATTTTCGGTTTCGCCAAAAGGATGCGTTTCCTGAAGAAACTCTATAGCCATCTTGCAATTTCCTTTGTAAAATTCCTTAACTTCAAAATAGGTGAGGTCTGCATAATCCTTTTCCATAAATTCCCTTAGGCCGGGTTGCCAAATATTGGAATTGAACAGAATTTCC
>DAIMFZ010000270.1:0-2291 GCA_036724225.1 Aequorivita sp. | reverse complement strand
CCTGCCAGTGTTTTTATAAAATTGATTGATAAAGCAGGTTTGGAATTGAAAGAGGATTTACAACTTGGTGAATACCACACTATGTTGGTCTGCAAAAAGAAATAAAAATTTTGTCTGAAATTTTCCACATAAAAAGTTATTGTCATATAAAAAACCAAGCGGTTTCAGTGAATGGGAATGCTCTTTTTTGTGATGAATCCGAAGATTTTTCAACTTTTATTAAAAATGCCTACAAATTTTTGAAGACGGATTATCCCAAATTTTTCAAAATGGATAATCTCAGTAAACTAGCTTTTTTGGCTGCCGATGTTCTTTTGAAAAGCGAAAACTTGAACGAAGACGAGAATGACATCGCCTTAATTTTTTCAAATAAAGCTTCCAGTTTGGATACCGACCGTAAGCATCAAGCAGCCATTGAAAATGATGGTGCCTACTTCCCCAGTCCCGCGGTTTTTGTGTATACACTGCCAAATATTTGTTTGGGCGAGATAAGTATTAAACACAGGCTGTATTCTGAAAATAGTTTTTTTATCTTTGACCGCTTTAACGCCGAGCACTTACAACTGTACGCCAACAATTTATTGCGAAGTGGGAAAGCTGAAAAAGCCCTCTGTGGCTGGGTAGATTTTGATGAAAACAGCTATAATGCCTTTCTCTATTTAATTGAAAAGGAAGGTGAAATTGAACATAAAACTGAAGAAATAACTAGATTATACAATATATTATGAGTGAATTAAAAGAAGAACTGAAAGCAAAAATCATTGAACAATTGAATCTTGAAGATGTATCCGTAGCAGATATAGCAGACGATG
Source organism: Aequorivita sp. (assembly GCA_036724225.1). GTDB lineage: Bacteria > Bacteroidota > Bacteroidia > Flavobacteriales > Flavobacteriaceae > Aequorivita. The sequence continues at coordinate 1,479 of DAIMFZ010000270.1, read as the reverse complement.
ACGCGCTTTTTGGCGATGGTCTTGGTTTGGACTCCATTGACGCTTTGGAACTAATCGTGATGCTGGACAAAGATTACGGCATCCGTTTGAGCGACCCAAAAGAGGGCAAAAAAATATTTGAATCTGTACAGGTAATGGCAGATTATATTGGAGAGCACCGCACGAAGTAATTTTTTTATCGAAGAACATCTTGACGGCTTTGGGGAGATAATTTCTGGTCGAGCGTATTTCATTAAGCCCAGCCGAAGTACAGTCGAGACCTTTATAGCAAAATCAATAAATGAACAAAGGCGTAGCCATAACCGGAATGGGCATTATTTCTGCCATTGGAAACAATGTAGCGGAAAATTATGAGGCGCTGATAAATGAAAGGAAAGGCATCACACGCGTTGACAATATTGAAACCATTCAACGTGGCGAAATTATGGTTGGGGAAGTAAAATTCACCAATGATGAATTTATTGCCCAACTAAATCTTCCTTCATCAAACAATTATTCCCGCACTGCATTACTGGGTGCCATCGCCGCAAAAGAAGCGATTGCATATGCTGGAATCACTGACATAAAAAAATACAAAACGGGAATTATTTCCGGCACTAGCGTTGGCGGAATGGATATGACCGAAAAATATTATTACGAATACCTTACCAAAAAAGAACTGCAAAAATATATTGAAAGCCACCACGCTGGCGATTCCACCCAAAAAATCGCGGAACAGTTAGGTATTGAAGAAAGTTTGGTAACAACAATCAGTACTGCGTGTTCATCAGCGGCAAACGCAATTATGCTTGGCGCACGTTTAATAAAATCGGGTAAATTGGACCGAGTGGTAGTTGGCGGTGCAGATTGTCTTTCAAAATTTACCATCAACGGTTTCAAAACATTGATGATTTTAAGCGATACTTTCAACACCCCTTTTGATGAAAACCGAAAAGGTTTGAATCTGGGTGAAGCCGCTGCCTTCCTCGTTTTGGAAAGCGATAAAGTGGTAAAAGCCGAAAGCAAAAAAGTACTTGCTTACTTAAAAGGCTATGGCAACGCCAATGATGCCTTTCATCAAACTGCTTCATCAGACCACGGCGATGGTGCGACTTTGGCGATGGAAAAAGCATTGAAAGTGGCAGGTTTAAAACCTTCGCAAATAGACTATATTAACGCCCACGGCACTGCTACAGGCAATAACGACCTTTCGGAGGGACGTGCAATACTTCGCGTTTTTGGGAATGAAATGCCCGAATTCAGTTCCACAAAAGCATATACGGGCCACACATTAGCAGCCGCTGGCGCAATTGAAGCGGTCTATTCCGTTTTGGCATTACAGCACAACGTGATTTTTCCAAACCTGAATTTTAAAACTCCGATGAAAGAATTTTCAATGACTCCGCAAACGGAATTTAAAGAAAAGGAATTGAATACTGTAATGTCCAATTCTCTTGGTTTTGGAGGGAATTGTTCTACTTTAATATTTTCAAAAGAAGC
>DAIMFZ010000269.1:0-2325 GCA_036724225.1 Aequorivita sp. | reverse complement strand
AATAACTCAAATTATGAAAACAGACAACTACACAAAAACAATCCTGACCATCATCGCCATTTGCTTAACGATAAATGTTTTAAAGAATTTTGATATGGTTCCTTCAACCTATGCAGCTGAAAAGATGGATACCAAGCCCGTAAACGAAGTGATGGACGTGCGTTTGGTGGATATCAATACCTACGACGAACTGAACGTAAACCTAAAAAGTGTTGATACCTATGATGAGCTAAAGGTCAATTTAAAGAAAATAGAAACCACAGACAATCTGGACGTAAACATTGATGAAATTGGAGGTGGCTGGGTTTCAAACGGCGGACCGATTCCTGTGAAAGTGCAATAAATAAGTTTATGGTTAAATATCCAAATAACTTAATAACCAATAACCTTTTAACTTTTTTTATACGGCCTAATAATCAACCGCGCCGCACGATCATAGTTTATATAGTTATAAGTCCAATTGAAAAAAGTTACAACCCTATTTCTAAAACCAACCAAAAACCAAAGGTGCACGAACATCCATAAAAACCAAGCTATGGCACCGCCAAAGTGCAGTTTGCCAATATCAACCACGGCCTTGTTCCGGCCAACGGTTGCCATTGTACCTTTGTCAAAATATACAAAAGGTTTCATTTTTTCGCCTTTTAGCATTTTTCTGAAATTTTTCCCCAAATGTTTTCCCTGCTGTATTGCGGGTTGTGCCACTTGTGAATGGCCTTTCGGATATTTTTTTGATTCCATTAAAGCAATGTCGCCCAAGGCATAAATGTTTTGAAAACCAACAATTTTATTGAATTCATCAACTTTGTATCGGTTTGCCTTTTCAATCAATGCTTCGCCGTTTATTCCTCCAATGATCGCTCCCGTTACGCCAGCAGCCCAAATAAAGGTTGCAGTTTCAAACTTTTTACCGTCAGTGGTGGTTACTGTTTTACCGTCATAATCGTTAATAAATGTTCCCAAATGAAGTTGAACGCCAAGCTTTTCTAGAAATATTTGTGCTTTTTTTGAAACAGTTTCACTCATAGGTGGTAAAACCCTATTCTGGCCTTCAATGAGATGGACGTTCATTTCGTTTTCGTCCAGTTCGGGATAATCATTTTCCAAAATTCCTCTACGAAATTCTGCCAAAGCACCTGCAAGCTCAACGCCCGTTGGTCCTCCGCCGGCAATAACGAAATTCAATAAACGTTTTCTTTCAGTTTCATCCTCGGTAATATCTGCTTTTTCAATGTTTTGTAGAATCAAACTTCGAATGTTCAACGCTTGTGGCACTGTTTTCATCGGCATACAGTTCTCCGCAATGCTTTTGTTTCCAAAGTAATTGGTACGTGTGCCCGTTGCAATGACCAAATAATCATATTTCAAGCTTCCTATGGAAGTAGCAATTGTATTATTTTCAGTGTCAATATTTTCAACCTCAGCCAACCTAAAATGAAAATCTTTACTCCTTCTGAATACCTTCCGAAGCGGATACGCTATGGAATCTGGCTCCAACCCTGCGGTGGAAACTTGATATAACAAAGGTTGGAAGGTGTGGTAGTTATGACGGTCAAAGAGCACAATCTGCACTTTTTCATTCCGAAGTTTTTTTATGAAGGAAATACCGGCAAATCCGCCACCAATCACAACAATTCGGGGCATACCGGTTTTGGGTATATTCATCGCTTTATTTTATACCACAAAATTAGTCTTTGTTGGGCAGTTCTCTTAATTTTTAGGATTTTTGTAACAAAGCAATTTAGTTGAACACTAACAAATAGCCAACAACAAACCATTGAACAAAGAACTGGAACATAGTTTTGTGGCCCTATTACAGGAAAACCAGAACATTGTACATAAAATCTGTAGGTTATACACCAACGACAGCGACGCCCACAACGACCTGTTTCAGGAAATAACCATTCAGCTTTGGCGTGCGTACCCAAAATTTCGGGGCGATTCCAAGTTCAGTACATGGATGTATCGGGTGGCATTAAATACGGCCATTACGCTTTATAGAAAATCAAAACGAAGCATAAAGACCCAAGATTTTGAAGGAGTAAGTTTTAAGATTTCTTCGGAACCTTATGACGATTCCACCGAACAGCAATTGAAACTGATGTACAGCGCCGTGAAGGATTTGAACGATATTGACAAAGCCTTGATTTTTCTCTATTTGGAAGACAAAAACTATAAAGAAATTTCGGAAACACTTGGTATTACCGAAGTTAATGCACGTGTGAAAATGAACAGGATAAAGGAAAAATTACGAACTAATTTAAATCCGTAACCCACTATGGATGAACTGGAACTTTTAAAACAACAATGGCAAACGCGGGAACA
>DAIMFZ010000268.1:0-2377 GCA_036724225.1 Aequorivita sp. | reverse complement strand
GACTACCAAATAAATAATCAAAATAAAAACCATTATAAGCAAGGCGCCAATCAATCCCAGGTAATCCTGCATTAAGTCATTGGTTTCATAACCTAAAATTCCACTGAATTGGGTTGTACTCTCTCCAAAAAATCCAAAAAACACGGATATCCAAAGCATCAACAATAATCCCCAGAACCAAAATTTTGCGAGTTGTTTTTTGGCGTAATCGAAGAAATAATAAACGCCGGTCAAAGTTATAAGAAATGCGAAAATAAAAGCGGAAATCCCAAAACCGTCGTATATAAAGAAATGTGCCACGTTGGCGCCAAATTTATTGAGCCAGTTTTTTGTTTGTAGTTCACGTTCAGCTAGGATACCAATTTCACTTTGGTCCGCTTGCCACGTAAAAAAGTAGGAAATAAAGGAAAATAATAATGCCAAGCCCAACAAAAACAAAAAGCTACCCAAAAGTATCTTCTGTTGTTTGGATAGCGAAAAGCTTATTTTTTTGCTCGGGGTATTTGTGGTTGTTTTATTCTTTTTGGCCATTAACGGAACGGTTGTCTTTTCAGCAAAAATACAAATATCAATGAGGAAAATTTCAAATTAACATAAAAAACAAAACTGCCTCTTAAGATGCATGTTTCAAATAAATATTTAAAATGAAAAATTCAAAATTCAATAGTCAAGATTAGAACTTCGGAATGTAAATAATACAACCTATAATTAATGCTGTTATTGCCGCAAAGAAAACTGCACCAGCTGCAACATCCTTTATAAAACCTATTTTATTGTGGAAATCAGGGTGAACGAAATCGGCAATCTCTTCTGCTGCGGTATTTAACCCTTCAATGCTTAACACTAAACCGATGGCGAAGATTTGCATCATCCATTCCGTTACGGTAATTTCGAAATAAAATCCAGCAAAAGTCAAAATTACTGCAATAGTAGCTTGCACTTGAATGCTCGCTTCGTGACGAAGCAAAAGCAAAGCTCCCTTGAATGCATAACCACATCCTTTTAGACGCTTTGCTAAAAAAGAATTCCACATTATAAAAGTGTTTTTAAGGCGGACAGATAATCTGGTTCTTCGCCAATTGAAGGCACTTGTTGATTATAAATTACTTTTCCCTTTCCGTCCAAAACCACAATTGCTCTGGAAAGAAGGCCTTGTAACGCACCATTGATCATTTCCACGCCATAGTTTTTTCCGAAATTGCCATCGCGAAAATCAGACAGCATTTCCAGATTTTTAACCCCTTCCACAGCACAGAAACGTTTTAGTGCAAAAGGCAGGTCTTTTGAAATGCAAAGGATTATGGTATTTTCCAATTTTGAAGCCTCTTCATTAAATTTCCTTGTAGAAGTGGCGCAGACGTTGGTGTCTATACTCGGGAAAATATTCATTATTACCCTTGAACCTTTGTAATTTGAAAGCTTTTTTGAGCTTAGATCCTGAGCTGTTAATTCGAAATCGGGTGCAGTGTCACCAACTTTGGGAAGTGTTCCCACTGTTTCAATACTTTTGTCTCCCAGCTTTATTGTTGCCATAATTTTCGGTTTGTTAAATGAAGCCTAAAGATAGAAATTCGTTCTTACTGTGGTTATAACTTCAAAAAGAAAATACGCTTTCAAATAAAAATCCCTTCACAAAAACATGTAAAGGGACTTTTAAAAGGAAATTATAAATTTTTTAACGGTCTATAGAGCTCAACACTTTTTGTGCAAAAGTATTTGCGGCGTCGCGCTCAGGCATACCGTCTTCAATCATTTTGTGTACTTCCATCGCCCCGCAAAGGTTGGTGATAAGTTCGCCAATAATGTCCATCTCTTCTTCAGTGATGCGGTTGTATTCGGTGTACGATTCCAAAACTTCAATGCAATTTTCAATCTGTTGCGGAGAATTGTTCCGTTGAATATGTCTAATTACTGGCAACTTCATCTACAAGTTCTTTTAAAAGTTCAAATTTATTTGTCTGAAGTTGATTTACCAATTCGCCATTTTTAAAAGTTGCGAAGGTTGGCAAATTATCAACATTAGCCATTTTCCGGCTCTCCGGAAATTTTTCGGCATCAACCAAAACAAACTTATACCCTTCGGTTTCCGAAGCAAGTTTTTTAAATTTCGGTTTCATCAATCTGCAATTGCCGCACCAACTTGCCGAAAATTGAACGATAACGTCTTTATCTTCCATTATTAGCTGTTGCAAGCTATCGTCTTGTAATTCCAGTACCATAATTAGTTTCTTAAATAGGTTGCAACTGCATCGCGTGTGGCCAGCATGGCTTCTTTTCCTTCTTCCCAGTTTGCTGGGCAAACCTCGCCTTTTTCCTGTACGTGCGTGTAAGCATCAATTAATCTAAGGAATTCGTTTACGTTTCTGCCCATCGTCAT
>DAIMFZ010000267.1:0-2416 GCA_036724225.1 Aequorivita sp. | reverse complement strand
TAAAGGAACAAACTTCTAAATGTTAAAATCTTACTTTTGATATATGAATAAAAAACTATTCGTATTGCTCATTGCACTCATGAGTCTCTCATTGTTGGGAATAGTATTTGTTCAGGGGTATTGGATTTCAAATGCGTACCGGACCAAAGCAGATCAGTTTACCATAAACGCAAAACAAGCGCTTTTGTCTGTTGCCAAAGAGATCAAGTTGAAGGAAACCGAAGCTTATTATCAGCTTTATATTCCATATGTGGATAGTATTAAAGTCCCTGATAATGCAAGTTTTACGGAATTTGCCTATAAATTTCAAAATAAGGCCACAAATGAAACCTATATTTTTACTGATGGTCTTTTGGAACAGGATTATAAACTTTCTTCAGGGCTTATAGATACCGTAACGGATAGTATCCAATTCAAGAAACTGACAAACCGAAAGACCAAAACCAAGATTTCTGCAGGCATTGATGGCTTTGCAACACCCGAGACGAGAGTTGAATCTTTTACGAGGATGAAAGATTACGAACAAAAGCAATTTGAAAGTTTTGTTAGCGACATAACTGCCCTTATGCCAATAAATAAAAGGGTTAATGCGAATGAGATTACTGAATTGATAGATAAGGAAATAAAGGGTAGAGGACTAAATTCAAAATTTGAATTTGCGGTTTACAGTAATAATTTGGAAACAAAAGTACGGTCAAAGAGATTTAAGTACGATGAAGCAAACACATATGTGGTACCACTTTTTGAGAGTGAAAATAAAGCAAATTATGAATTGTATGTAAATTTTTCAGAAAGAGAAAGACTAGTACTCAACAGTATTTTGGGGATGGCCATCCTGTCTTTGGTTTTTACCGCTGTTATAATATTAGCTTATGCAAGCGCTATTTCACAGATATACAGACAACGCCAAATTTCTCAAATAAAAAGTGATTTTATAAACAATATGACCCACGAGTTCAAAACCCCGATTGCTACCATTAATCTTGCTTTGGACTCTCTAAAAAACCCAAAGGTTAAAGATGATAAGGAATTTTTGGAACGCTATCTGGGAATGATCCGTGAAGAGAACAAGCGAATGCACGTTCAAGTAGAAAATGTACTGCGAATTTCAAAACTCGAAAAAAACGAATTGGATATTCATAAAGATCGCATCAGTTTGCAAGAAGTTGTTGAAGATGCCATTTCACACGTAAGTTTGATTGTTGAAGATAGGGGTGGATATATCAAAACACACTATGGAGCCCTAAAATCTATGGTTTTAGCCAATGAATCGCACCTTAGCGGTGTGATTGTTAACTTGCTGGACAACGCCATAAAATATTCCGAAGGCGAACCAAAAATAGACATATATTCAGAAAATATTAAAAATTTCGTTGTCCTGAAAATACGGGATCAAGGAATAGGGATGACCAAACCAGTTCAAAAAAGAATATTCGAAAAATTTTACCGGGAACATACCGGCGACATACACAACGTAAAAGGCCACGGCCTTGGTCTTGCTTACGTAAAGCGTATTTTGGATGATCACGATGCCGAAATTTACGTGGAAAGTGAAAAAGGAAAAGGCAGCACATTTATTATTAAACTACACCTAATATCTTAAAATTATGGAAACAGAAAACAAAAAAATCCTTCTTGTTGAAGATGACCCGAACTTTGGGACAGTATTGAAAGATTACCTTGCCATGAACGATTATAACGTTACCCACGCAAAAAATGGAATGGAAGGTTTTGAAAAATTCAAAAAAGACGATTATGATCTCTGCATACTCGATGTAATGATGCCCTACAAAGATGGGTTTACCTTGGCGAAGGAAATCCGCGAAAAAAATGAGGACGTACCAATCATTTTTCTAACAGCGAAAGCAATGAAAGAAGACGTGCTGAAAGGTTACAAAGTGGGTGCTGATGATTACTTAAACAAACCTTTTGACAGTGAAGTGCTTTTGATGAAAATAAAAGCCATCATTCAAAGAAAAGCTACAGATTCTATAGCGGACAGTAAACAATTTGAATTTCAAATGGGCAATTTCTATCTGAATTCCAAACTTCGTTTTTTATCATATAATAAAGAAACACCAATTAAACTTTCACCAAAAGAAAACGAATTGTTACGTCTTTTGGCGCTCCATAAAAACGACTTGATGCCCCGTGAACTCGCGCTTACCAAAATATGGCGTGACGATAATTACTTTACGTCAAGAAGTATGGACGTTTACATTGCTAAGCTCCGTAAATACTTGAGTTTAGATGATGGCGTGGAAATAGTGAACATTCACGGCGAAGGGTTCCGATTAGTTGTGAAAAGCGAAGTTGACAATTAAAGTGAGGTTAATATAAGTGAAAAAAAACGCCTCTATTGGTAGTCATGGTCGGAAGAAATTCCGACCATTTTTTTATGTTTCAAAATGGTCTA
>DAIMFZ010000266.1:0-2429 GCA_036724225.1 Aequorivita sp. | reverse complement strand
TATTATTTTCGCTTTTATTACATTAAGACTAAGTGCCGAATTTGCCAAAAAAACCATTAGTATAGCTGATAAAATTCCGCTCAAGCCAATGAAGATTATGGCATGGGTTTTCAGTACATCCCCAAATTCCATACTACTTTCATTTTTCTTCCAAAAAACAAATATCAATACAGCACAGAGCGCGCCGCTTATCACATAAGCGATAATGGCATATAAATCCTTAGACCAAGATTTATTTCTCATAGGCAAAACAACGATGCAATAATTTTAGGGACAAGGATTTTTGGGGAAAGAAATTTTACAGAAATGCTTTTTTCGAAAGTATATGTTTTTAAACTATTTCTGTAAATTCCCGAAATTAGGAAAATGAATAGTCTTTTGAAAAAGTCACTATCTGTGATTTCTAAAAATTCTTGGTTAACTCGCTCAAATCTAATCTTTTTTATTAGGCCAAGTTTGACCTTTCGACATAATGCAGAAGATTTCGTTTAAAAGAGCAAAGGGTATATAATTGAATTTACTTATCCGTTTAAAAACCTATAAACCACTTAATACGGTTAGACCGAGGATATAGGACAAAATAATAGAGAAATATCCTGTTTTTTGTGAAAATGTATGCACTATTACAGTATTTGTCTTTTAGGGTTTATGATTGATGAAACAAGCTGATATTGCTAGCAGGCAATTTAATAACCAATTGCCGTATCGTCACCTCGGCTATCAGCACCTCCTTCAAGTTTGCCATTGGGAAGTTTTAAAATAGCGTCCACTCTACCGATTGTGGGGTCAGTATCTGTATTTTCGGAGTAGCCTTTTTGTTTGAGTTCTTCAATTAAATCTTTTGGAAACCGTTCAAATTCATACCGAATAGCATCGGGCAGCCATTGATGGAGAAAGCGTGGTGCGTCCACAGCTTGTTGCATATTCATATTGAATTCATACACGTTCAAAATGGTCTGCGCTACAGAAGTTATAATAGTTGATCCTCCCGGCGTACCTACAACCATCCAAAGCTTTCCGTCTCTTTCAACAATGGTTGGTGTCATGGAACTGAGCATTCGTTTTTGAGGCCCAATGGCGTTGGCCTTTCCGCCAACTAAACCATAAACATTGGGTTCGCCAGGTTTCGCACTGAAATCGTCCATTTCATTGTTTAAAAAGAAACCGAGGTCGTTTACGAAAAGTTTTGAACCGTATTCCGAATTGAGCGTTGTAGATACCGAAACAGCATTTCCGAAGGAATCCACAATAGAATAATGCGTGGTCTGCGGACTTTCATAGCCTACGATAACGCCCGGTTTTATTTCTGAAGAAGGAGTTGCAGCATCAAAGGAAAAGTTTTGCATGCGTTGGGAAAGATACTTTTCAGACAATAAAGAATCCATTGGAATGTCCACAAAATCTGGGTCGCCCAAATAAAAACTTCTATCTGCGTAAGCTCGGCGTTCCGCTTCAGCTAAAAGTTGGATGTATTTTTTAGAATTATGACCGTACTCCGAAACAGGAAAAGGTTCAATCATTTTTAAAATCTGAGCCAAACAGATTCCACCGCTTGAAGGTGGCGCCATTGAAATAATTTTTAAATCTTTATACTTAAAAACAATGGGTTCGCGCCATTGGGCTTCGTAGGCTTCCAAATCTTTTAGGATAATAATGCCGCCTTTTTCTTTTAAATATGCCACCATTTTTTTACCCGTTTCACCTCCATAAAATTCGGAACGACCATTTTTAGCTATTCGTTCCAAAGTGTTTGCCAATGCGGAATTTTTCAGTGTATCTCCAACTTTATAATTTTCGGAATAAAGAATACTTCCACCATTGACTTCTTCAAACTGAGTTTTGAATTTTTCAAGCCTTTCAGCCTGCTGTTCAGTGATTATGTATCCTTTCTTTGCGAGTTCGATTACGGGTTTTAAGATAACTTCCATTGGCAGGCTGCCGAATTTTTCGTACACCGCAAATATTCCTGCAATTGTTCCCGGAATACCTACTGCCATTGCGCCAACAGAACTTTTATTGGGGATAACGTTTCCATCTTTGTCAAGATACATATTTTTTGTGGCGGCCAATGGCGCCTTTTCACGATAGTCCAAAGAACCAATTTCGCCGTATTGGCTGCGATAAACCATAAATCCGCCACCGCCAAGATTTCCGGCGTAGGGATAACAAACCGCCAAAGCCATTTCGGTAGCAATCATCGCATCAAAAGCGTTGCCGCCGTTTTTAAGGATTTCTGTGCCAATTTTTGAAGCTTCTGAACGTGCCGAAACAACCATAGCGCTGTCGGAGGTAATTGCTATTTTCTCAATTTTGGGCTGTTGAATTATGGTTTGAGCTTTGGGTTTTTCTTTGCATGCAAAAAACAAAAATGAAATTAGTAGGAGGGAAGTTAGTTTCATCTGTATATAATATATGTTAAATTGGAAGAT
>DAIMFZ010000265.1:0-2429 GCA_036724225.1 Aequorivita sp. | reverse complement strand
AACTTTTTTGAATTCTTCTTCCAAAGTATTTATTCGGGATGTATCATCGTCAAAAAGCGCAAAACTTCAAAGCAAATCGGCGCGACCGAAACCAAAAGTTCCACCCAAATCATCGTATAATTTTGATCGCATTTTCACAATGGCATTGCCAATCATTTCTTGGTTTACTTTGGTTGAAAGTCCATCAATCACTTCATCAACCGCGTCCATCACTTGCTTTTTTGAAGTTTCATTGTCATAAGTTAAGTCAAACATCAACTGCATTGGGCCGTTGTAATTGAACATATTTCCCAAATAATTAATGCCACCGCTAACGTAGGAAGTGTACCCGGTTTCATCAACCAATTTCTTTTGAAGCAATGCATTGTCGCCTTGAATTAAAATTTGATCCAAAAGGCCCATTGCGTAATATTCCGGAGTATTTCTGGTTGGCATATGGTAAGCAACCGCAAGCGCTGGTTTGTTTGCCAAAGAATCATTTTTGGTGAATTCTTTTTCTTTCTCCTGTCTTGGCTCAGAAACATCTGGCTTTGCAGGAATTTTCACGGAAGGAATCCCGCCAAAATATTTTTCAATCCAAGCTTTTGCATCGGCAATTTCAAAATCGCCAACAACGGAAATCGCAGCATTATTTGGCGCATAATAGGTTTTAAAGAAACTTTCAACATCTTCAAGGTTCGCGGCATCCAAATCCTTTAAATCGCCGTAAAAGTTGTGGGCATTATACCAGTTTGTGTTTGCGTATTGCGGCATATCTAACCACGGGAAACCTCCATACGGCTGGTTTAGCACGTTTACTCTCACTTCATTTTTAACAACTCCTTGTTGATTGGTGAGGTTTTCTTGCGTTATATCCAAACCTTTCATTCTGTCCGCTTCCGCCCATAGCATGGTTTCCAGTTTATTTGACGGCACGATTTCAAAATAATTGGTAAAATCAAAACGGGTGGAACCGTTCAAAATCCCTCCATTTTCCTGTACCAATTTTATGAATTCCATCTTGCCCAAATTTTTTGAACCCTGAAACATCATATGTTCAAAAAGATGTGCAAAACCTGTACGGTCTTTCGGTTCAATCCGAAAGCCGATGTTGTAATAAGCAGCAATAACAACAGTTGGCGACGATTTATCCTGAGATAAAACGACCTTCAGCCCATTGTTCAATTTGTAGTACTCCACCGGAACATTAAATCCGGACGATTTCTTTTTTTGCACATTGTCATTTTGGGCAAAACCTATAATTCCGGTCGCCAAAAACAAAAGCAGCAGCAGTTTGTTTTTCATAAATCGTGGTTTTTTGTTAAAAATATAAATTGCATATCATAATAGACATGAAGTTATTTAAATTGTTACAAAATAATACGTTTTAAAAGAATTAAAAAGGAATAAATAAGCGACTAAAGATTTATTTTAAATCGTGTGGAACATTAATTTTGTTGTCCATTTCAATACTTATCAGTACTTTTAGGTTATGACAGAAGCTGCCCTAGAAAAAGAAAACAAGGAAATCACGAAGCAGTATAAGCAACTGCTGAAAATCAGTTATCGCACGCTCAGTAAGGAAGATAAAAAACTGATTCGCAGTGCGTTCGATATTGCCGTGGACGCCCATAAAGAGCAACGCCGCAAAAGTGGCGAAGCCTATATTTTTCACCCAATAGCCGTTGCAAAAATTGTTGCCGCAGAAATTGGTTTGGACGCCACTTCCATTGCTGCCGCACTTTTGCACGATGTGGTTGAAGACACAACCTATTCTTTAGATGATATTGAACGTCTGTTCGGCACCGCCGTGGCGCGCATTGTGGACGGACTTACAAAAATTGCCCACATCTCCATGTCTGAAGACGTTTCCATGCAAGCGGAAAACTTCCGAAAAATGTTGCTTACCCTTAATGAGGACATTCGCGTAATCATAATAAAAATTGCGGACAGGCTGCACAATATGCAAACCATGGACAGCATGCCGCCAGACAAACAGCGGAAAATAGCTTCGGAAACTCTTTACATATATGCCCCCCTCGCCCACCGTATTGGACTTTACAACATAAAATCAGAATTAGAGGATTTAGGCTTAAAATTCACCGAACCTGAAATTTATGCAGATATTTTGGGGCGAATAAAGGAAAGTAAAGAAGAGCAGGACGCCTATATAGACGCTTTTACAAAAGTGATAAAAGATTCCTTGGATGCCGAAGAATTGCAATACGAAATAAAAGGTCGCCCAAAATCCATCTTTTCCATTAGAAGAAAAATGCTTGCTCAAAACGTGAGCTTTGATGAGGTTTACGACAAATTTGCTGTTCGTATTATTTATAAAAGCACCCCCGAAAACGAGAAATTCTTCGCTTGGAAAATATATTCTATCGTTACCGACCATTTTCGTCCAAACCCAATACGCTTGCGCGACTGGATTTCTTCCCCAAAATCTA
>DAIMFZ010000264.1:0-2517 GCA_036724225.1 Aequorivita sp. | reverse complement strand
AACAGACTGTCCAGAGCGCTCAGCTTTTCAGCTTTGTTTTTGGACACAGCTAAAATCTTCTTATAATGAGGAATATCTTGACAATAGCCCGAAATAGGATAAAGTGCGATAATAAAAAGTAAAGAAAAAATTTTTTTCAACACAAATAAAACAGTTAATGAAGTGGTATAAAAGTACTTAAATTAATGGAAACAAACCATACCCGCAAATTTATCTATTTCACATAGAAGCAATTTCTGCCATAATCTATTACCGCTCTGTGCAATTTCAGAAAATCTGCGCCAATAATGCCGTGCACGGAGCCTTCATTCGCTTGCGAAAGTGCTTCGTTTACATGCGAAAGGTTAAAAAGCACAAAGTCCATATCTTTTATTTCCCAGTTTTTTATTTTGAATTTATTTTTACGCGAAAGCATGGTTTCCATATTTATAGCTCCGGCTCCAGCAGCTTTAATGATGCTTTCTTCGCTTATCAACATGAAATGTGAAGAGTCCACAAAACCCACACAACTTGTGGAAGCTCCCGTGTCCAATATAAAATCTCCGGATACACCATTTATTTTTGCCGAAAAAAGATAATGGCCCGTTGCGAGTTTTTTAAGGGGAATCCGATAAAAGCCCTGCTCTTCAAGAAATTTGCGTAATTGCATCAATTTTTTTGTGTAAAGATAGCAAACAAAATAAGTAGCTTTGCAATGATGCTTACAGACACCCATACCCATTTATACAGTGAGGCCTTTGCCGAAGACCGATCCCAGATGATGCAGCGGGCCTTTGATGCTGGCATAAAACGCTTTTTTATTCCAGCCATAGATTCTGGATATACCGAGGCGATGTACGCTTTGGAAAAACAATATCCGTCAAACATTTTTTTAATGATGGGACTTCATCCAACTTCCGTCAAAGAAAATTTTGAAGCGGAATTGGCACACATTGAAGCGCAGTTCAAAAAGCGAAATTTTTACGCCATGGGCGAAATTGGTATTGACCTCTATTGGGACAAATCTACTTTGGAAATCCAGAAAATAGCTTTCAAAAGACAAATTCAATTGGCGAAGAAATTCAAACTTCCCATCGTTATCCATTGCCGCGATGCGTTTGATGAAATTTTTGAAGTGCTCGAAACCGAAAAGAGCGATGATCTCTTCGGAATTTTTCACTGTTTCACGGGCACTTTTGAACAGGCTGAAAAAGCAATTTCATTTAATATGAAACTCGGCATCGGGGGCGTAGTTACTTTCAAAAATGGAAAGATTGATACATTTTTAAATCAAATTCCGTTGAAATACATCGTTTTGGAAACCGATTCGCCCTATCTTGCTCCCGTACCTTTTCGTGGAAAACGGAATGAAAGTAGTTATTTAGCTTTGGTATGCAAAAAACTTTCAGAAATTTATGGGGTTTCGGAAGAAGAAATAGCGCAAATTACTACTGAAAATTCTAAAGCGGTTTTTGGAATATAAATAGATAAAAATAATATGACAAAAAAACCAAACATACTCCTTATATACACCGGTGGAACTATCGGGATGATTAAGGATTTTGAAACCGGCGCGCTGCGCAATTTCAACTTTAATGAGTTGCTAAACCACATTCCCGAGCTAAAACTCTTGGATTGTAACATTACAACAACTTCTTTCCCAAAACCAATTGATAGCTCCAATATGAATCCAAAGCATTGGATAGAAATTGCAGACATCATTGAAGAGAACTATGAAAAGATGGATGGCTTTGTCGTGCTTCACGGCAGCGATACAATGAGTTACACCGCTTCGGCCTTGAGTTTTATGTTGGAAAATTTAGGCAAACCTGTAATATTTACGGGCTCCCAACTTCCCATAGGCGATTTGCGGACTGACGCAAAGGAAAACTTAATTACTTCCATACAGATTGCAGCACTTCAGGAAAAAGGGGTTTCAAAAATAGCTGAGGTCGGACTTTATTTTGAATACAAATTATACCGAGCCAACCGAACAACCAAGATCAATGCAGAGCATTTTGAAGCCTTCGCCTCGCTAAATTATCCCGAATTGGTACAAAGTGGTGTGAATTTGGTGGTAAACAACGAAGCGCTTTATAGGCCAAACAGGCGAAAAAAATTGAAAGTCCACAAGACATTGGAAAGCAATATTCTTTTGGTGAAAATGTTTCCGGGCATTGATGAAGCTACCGTAAAATATCTTTTTGAATATCCCGACATAAAAGGATTGGTCCTTGAAACCTATGGTAGTGGCAACGTTACCAATGCTGAATGGTTTATAAATTCACTTAAAAAAGTAGTAAAAAAAGGAATTCCCGTTATCAATGTTACTCAATGTTCAGGTGGAAGTGTGAATATGGGGCTTTATGAAACAAGTACGGAACTCAAAAAAATAGGCATTATTAGTGGGAAAGACTGCACTACAGAAGCTGCGTTAGCAAAATTGATGTATTTGTTAGGACAAAAAATTTCAGTTAACAGCTTCAAAACCATATTTGAAACCTCATTGCGGGGCGAAATGCAATAAATTAACCGCTT
>DAIMFZ010000263.1:0-2613 GCA_036724225.1 Aequorivita sp. | reverse complement strand
GTTTTTGGTTTTGCAAGTTCAGCCGTTTCTATATTTGGCATCGTTTCTTGGGAAACTATTGTACTGTTGCTGTTTTTGTTTAAAAGAACCACATCTTTTTGTTTCACTTGCATTCCATCTATTCCGTTGAAAGCTTTCCGAAGTGCATCTTGGTATGATTTATCATATTCCTTATACTTGCTTTTCCCCTCTTGTCCGCGAAAAATTTCCTTATCATTGCAGTCCTTTATAACAATTTGAAGTTTTGTTCCAAAAAGAGCTTTTAGTTCTTCAACATTTGCATAAAGCCCATCGCAACGGTTGGCGTTGGGTGCTGAATCTGCCATATAGGCGTTGAAACCATTTTTTTCAAAATAGAATTTCGTCATTGAATTCATCTGATATTGATCTTTTCCTTTTAAGAAATCAAACTGATCTGGGATCACAATATAACTGTAATCGTTCAAACTTGTTTTCTGTGAAATGGCATTAGTGGCCAGCATTAAGGAAATGGAAAGCAGTAAAAATCGTGTCATTATTCGTCAATAATTATGTTAAACCCTAACTGTAAAGATACACTTTTTGCCTTTGCTAAATTGCTATATTTTATGAGGTTGTCTGCAGCGAGGTAAAAATTGACCTTCCCAATATCTGCTGAAATACCCAGACCTATGTTGGAATACGAATAGGAATCTACAGTGTAAGTTGCTTTTGCGGAAAGATATTCGGTAAACCTTCTGTGGTAAAAAAGCGTTCCGGCCATTTGCGGTCCCTTTGGCCTAAAAATGGAATAGAACTGCAAACCTACGTATTGTTTGTGAAGTTTTTCCCCACCTGTATTCAAACAATCACAGGCACCGGACGCATTAAACCTGCCAAAACCAAAACTGAGGCCTGCGTTTATTTTTACGGGACGAAACTGGGTATACCCATTGTGTAGGGTGTCTATCGGAATTTCGCGTTCCACTTCATCTTCAAGGTCGTTATAGTAGGGAAAGGTGGACTCTCCTTGGTTCAATGGTGGAAAAATTAAATTTATCCCATTAAGTGTATAGGTTCCGTGGGCGTGATAACTTTCCACATCCTTTGAATGAAAAATGGCACCAACATCCAAGGCGCTTGCCGAAAGATTCCATGCTTCATTAATATCATAAGTAAAGCCTAAATCCATTCCCACCCCAATGTTACCACCAAAAAAGGCGCGACCCAAAATTTCGCTGGTAACTTGTCCTGCTCCATCCAAATCCCGCAAGGAGGCATATCCTGAAGTTTGCACCAAAATATCGGCATTTTGAACGGTGTGTTCATAAATATTTTCAGAATTATCATCTCCTAAATTGGTAACGAAAGTTCCCGTGTTGTTCACACTTCTAAAGCTGAACATGCTGGAATAGAGTTTCAGACGTGCGCCAACAGTCAATTTTTTACTTATTTTTTTGTTCAGCCCAATGTGATAGACCGTCATAAAATCGCCGGTAGTACTTATTTCGCCCAAATTGAACTCATAACCCAGATAGTCGCGGTTTCCTTCCCAAGCGAGTATAGCCAAATCGCGGGGGAAATAGGTTATAAAATCAAATTCCTGATAAATTCCCGCAGAATAATAAATTTCGTTTTTAGCGCGCCATCCGTAGCTAATTAGCTCCAGTTGCTGCGTGGCCGTGAAGAAATCGGTATTCTTCATTTCGAATATTTTATGGGTGATTCGGTCATTGATATTATCACTTCCATCCTTAAAAATATCGTAAACCGAAACCCCCGAAGAACCACCATTAAAATGGATTTGTGATAAAAAAGGAATACCGTAATGTTTCTTCTGGAGCACTTTGCTCCCCGGATTGAGCATCAATGATTGGGGAATATCATCAAAACCGTATAGTATCTGCTTGTTTTGAGATATAGCAAATACGCCCACAAGGGATAGTATGAAAGTTAAGAAATTTCGCATTGTATTAGTATTCCAAAAAGTAGGTGGTTTTGGATTTTAGGTTCAACGTGCCTTCCAGATTTTCATCGGAAGAAGGAATGGTTACCGAAACCACAACTTTATGCGCTTGTGTGAGCCTTAAAATGTTTTCGCCTTCCACATTCTCAGTAAATTCCGTAATTACCGGCGTGGCAATAAAACCGGGTGCCACGGAAGTTCCGGCTACATAAGTTGTATCATTCAATTCACTTAAAAATTGAAAATCCACTTGAAAACTTTTGGGGATGCTGTTGGTAAACTTGAAATAGAACTCGGCCCGTTTCAGGCTTTCCTGTAGGGTACTATCGTCCAAAAACTTGATTTCAGTAGTATCGCGAACAGTAAGGATTGGAACTGAATTTATGGTGTCAAAAAAACGGTCCGCATTCATATTGAAATATATCAAATCCAGCTCAATTACTGGAGTTAAGGCAATATCCTCAGTTTGGTCAAAATTGGTATCCTGTATGCAAGCCGTAAAAAATAGACAGGCCAATACCGCAAAAATGGACAGGGTTACGCTTTTGTTCATAAGTAGGCTTTTGTAAGTTGTTAACGCTCTGGGATGCGGAATTATTACTATAAGTGATTTCTAATTTCCGATAGTTCATTGATAACAAAATACTGCGGGTCAACTTCTTCCTTTCGGTAATTAAAAAACAAGGTTT
>DAIMFZ010000262.1:0-2624 GCA_036724225.1 Aequorivita sp. | reverse complement strand
TTGTTATAGAACACATAATCTTCGTCCTTACTCTTTTTTAAGAGTGCTAAAGATTTCATATAATGTTTCTTTGATATCGGATACTCGCCAATTTTGCTCTTATAATATCCCAGGCTGTACTGCACTGAGGCTGCATCGGTATTTTTAGGCTCGGTAATGTGGGAGGTGGGTTCAACGGCTTGCAACAATAAATTATAAGCCCTATTGGTTTGTCCGGCAGCATCATAGATATAGCCCATTTTGGTAAGGGCTGTTTTTATTAAGCGCGGGTCTTTTGTTGCAGTTATATATTCGGTAAGACTCTTAGCCTTGCTTATTGCCGTTTGGACATTTCCGTTGTTGAGCTTAAAATTGCCAAAAAATTGTATGTATTCCGCCAAGCTATCGTACTGCTTTTGGTTTTTATAGAAAGCTATGTTTTTGGCAACTATTGTATTTGCTTTGGTCAGTGAATCTTGACTTACAAGTATTTTTATGTCACTAGTAGAAAGTATTTTTTCTTGGGAATGAATTGCGGAAATGCCAACGGAGCAAAAGATACATAATGTACTGATTATTTTGGCAAATGATTTCATTCCTTCTCAAGCTCTTTCAGTAAGTTGGTATTGCGTTCCGAAGGAATTTTTTTCAATAATGTTTTGGCATCTTCAAATTTCCCTTCCTTTATTTTTGCCAATGCACCATAATATAAGGCATCTTCCTTAAAAATGCTGTGCTGAAAGCGTTCTTGGTTTTGAAGGTATTCCAATGATTTTTCTGCATTTCCTTGCGCTAAGTTCGCGACCCCCAAAAAGTAATTCAAGGTATCATTATTAGGGTTTTCCTTTAGCAAAACTTGCCATTGGTCAATTGCATTTTTGTAATTTCCTTGTTTGTAATCCAGCATTCCCTCATAGAAACCATAATTATTTGTGGAGCCCATTTTTAGTGGAAGTCCGATGTCCGGTTTAAAGTTTTCTGCAAATATTTTTTCGGGAGTTGGATTGCGCTGCATCATCCAAAAAATTCCCAATAATGCTGCCATTGTAGCAGCTATAGAATACCAAATAATCTTTGGGTTCGATTTGTTGGTAGACAGATTTTTTACTTTTGAATCGTTCTCGTCAACTGTTATATTTTCGTGAAATTTCTTAATTTTAGATTGCCGAATACTATCCTCAATTTCTTCCCTTACTACTTTTACGTGTGCTATCTTTTCTTCAATATTTGGTATCTGGGCAAGCATTTCTTGCCACAAGGTTTCTTTATCCTTGGCCAATTTTTGGTCTAGATAGGTTTCAATTGTATCCCATTCCAATGGGTTTATTTCTATTTGGGATTTCATTTTAAGTTTCCTTTTAACTGACTACTGCATACTTCTTTCAAGTGCCAATTCCTTTAATTTTTGAATGCACCTGTATTTTTTGTTCTTTGCCGAGGCTTCTTCCATATCTAGATTTTTGGCTATGTCCCTTAAAGACAATTTTTGGAAATAAAACTGCGTAAGTAAGTCTTTGCACGCTTGGCCCAGGTTTTCAAAAGCAGTCAATGTTATGTTCAGTTGATGTTCCTTTTCAATACGATCGCTAGATTTTGAGGTTTCATCATCGGTGAGTTCATATATTTTTTCATCTATGGAAATTGTTTTCTTTTTTGCAGCAGTTCTAGTAAAGTCTATCCATTTATTTTTAGCGATTGTAAAGAGATACGCCTCAATTTCAGCTTTATTTTTTGGTCTGAATTTTCCAGTGCTCAATTTTTTCCAACAAGCAAAATAAGCTTCCTGAAAAACATCGTTGGCATTGTCTAAAGTACCCCCATTTTTAAGGACGTAATATTTGGTTTTTGGATATTCGTCAATATAAAATTCTTTTATCGGTACTTCTTTATTGCTTAAAAAAGCGTCCAACAGTGCAAATTGACCTTGAGTTAGCGTATCTTCCATAAAATATATATGGAAATATACAATTTTTCAGTTAAAATCGCGATTCAATTAATTACAGTTCCTGAAAAATTTCAAAATTCAACCTCAACCTATACCTATTCATTTGAATAACGGGGAATTGGGAAAAGGTCATCATTTGTTTAGAAAAAGAATAGAGAATAAAGAAAAAAGGCAGGTGGTCGTGTATAAAAAATGCCCCATATTTCAGGGGCATTCTGGTTGTTGTACAACCTCACAAGCTATTGAAGGTTCATTGTTTTATAATCCTTAAAGTGTTTGATCCTTCTCTCGCAGTGCTTATCCTCACAAAATAAATTCCCGCTACGCCTGTGATTTCTTTTTCTATAGTTCTTGCCGAAGCGTATTTTTCCGTAGAAATAACTTGGCCCAGAATATTGTAAATCTGTACGCTTACATCAGTATATTCTTTGCCCAAATCAATAGTGAAATTGCCATTTGTAGGATTAGGGTAAATCTTACTGAATGCCAAATTATTTTCGGATATATTTAAAGGGGCATCGTACCGGAATACTCGGGCTTGCCCCGTATAATTTCCGGCATAGGGCGAGCCAATAACAATAGTGCCCCCACTGGCACTAAAACTTAGTGCATAACCACAATTGTCCTGAAGTGATTCCCCATTTACGGAGCTTCCCAGTTGCACCCAGTTTGTGCCATCATAGGAGTACATTGTAGCCCT
>DAIMFZ010000261.1:0-2646 GCA_036724225.1 Aequorivita sp. | reverse complement strand
TTTATCCCCAAACGCTTTTGAAACGCCTTTGGCTTCAATAACATTGGTTCCCAAGCGCGGACCGTTCGGCATGTATATTTCCAATTTTTCGTCCAGTTGTTTTTGGTCTTGGCTCAACAATTTATCGTAATTCTGCAAACGTGCCTTTTGTTTGGTTTGTCGGCCTTTGGCACCTTGACGGACCCATTCCAACTCGCGTTCCAAGGTTTTTTGTCGTTTGCCTGCCTGTTTTGATTCCTGCGCCAATCGCTTCGATTTTTGATCGAGCCAAGAGGAATAGTTTCCTTTCCACGGAATGCCTTCGCCACGGTCCAATTCCAAAATCCAGCCGGCAACGTTGTCCAGAAAATATCTATCGTGGGTTACGGCAATTACGGTTCCTTTGTATTCTGAAAGGTGATGCTCCAACCAGTGGACGCTTTCGGCATCCAAGTGGTTGGTTGGTTCATCGAGCAGCAAAACGTCGGGTTCTTTTAGAAGAAGTCGGCAAAGTGCTACTCTTCTTTTTTCACCGCCGGAAAGAACGCTGATCAATTTATCGGGCTCGGGCGTGCGCAGGGCGTCCATCGCTATTTCAAGTTTTGTGTCCAGCTCCCAAGCGTTTGTGGCGTCAATTTTATCTTGGAGTTTTGCTTGCTTGTCCATCAATTCATCCATCTTTGCTGGATTTTCATAAACTTCCGGCAAGCCGAACATATCATTTATTTTGTTGTATTCATCAAGTATATCAACCACTTCCTGTACGCCTTCTTTCACAACTTCAAGCACTGTTTTGGTCTCATCCAATTTCGGTTCCTGTTCAAGGTAACCTACCGTATAACCTGGTGCGAAAACCACATCGCCCTGATAGTTTTTTTCTTCGCCTGCAATGATTCGCAATAAGGTGGATTTACCGCTTCCGTTAAGACCGAGGATGCCAATTTTGGCACCGTAGAAAAAACTTAAATATATGTTTTTAAGCACAGGAGTTTGGGCACTTTGGTAGGTTTTGGTCAACCCAGACATTGAGAAAATTACTTTTTTATCGTCGCTCATTTTGGTTAATCGTTAAAAGTTATTTGTTGAATGGTTAATCGGGAATTCGTGTCTTTTAATGAAGATTCAATAACCTCATAATTATCAGCATCTGTCCCGTGTGATAAGCAGTATGCTCAATGACAAGCATAAATTCACGAAGTAGGGTTTGGTCGCCTTTTCCATTTTTTACGGGCTGCATCAGTTTGTTTTCCTCATTTAAAAGAAAATTTTTCAATCGTTCACGGTCAGTAGTATATTCAGCTTTTAGGGTTTCCCACTCCTCTTTATTTTTACATATTTTTTCTTTCGGCCAGTAATAATCTGGCCATTTGGGTTCGGTATAATCATCGGAGCAAGTGAATTTGACTATGTCTTTTTGGGTGAAGACAATATGATAAAACAATTCATAAAGTGAATATGGTAGGTTTCCTGGCCGGATGTTTATGTCTTCAAAAGAAATTTTCTTCAACATTTCAGTCACAGGCATAAAAGCCTCGCCACTTTCGAGGTGATTTGCCAACCTTTCACGTATTTGTTTTTCTTCGGACATTATTTTGAAAAGTTTTTGGTTTATAAAGTATTTGGGGTTTTTAGACTGCAACTTACCAGTGCTTGATGCTACCAAACTAAATCAAACTCTCCCCTTCAAAGCATTAAAAACCCAAGCAATGGCAAAGAAGCCAATGCCCACCGAGGCAAACCCCCAGCCAGCCACATCGTCATATCTAAAAGCGCCCAGGGCAATCAATGCACAGCCCACAACAATCATTATAAATGTAGCCCAGGCCAATACGGTATTTTTGTTCATTCCCATAATCCATTTTCTTTGGTTGATTTTAAATTGCAAATTTACGCGGAAAGGCAAATATCGGCAATATATAATGGATTTTCGTTAACAAAATGTCATAGTTAGAAAAAAGAATATACCCGTTTGCTGGACGAGTAGTGATAAAAGAATATAGACCAAAGACAGATTTTACTTTAGTTATGGAAGTGGGTTCACTGCATTTCGTATTTTAGCGCAAACATACTTTTTAAATGGATTTAAACTTCAACATAAACGAAGACCACAATAAACTACTGGTTTCAGAATTAAAGCACAAATTGGCAAAAATTAAACTCGGCGGCGGCCAGAAAAGAATTGACAAACAGCATGCGCAAGGCAAACTCACTGCCCGGGAACGAATTGCATATCTAATGGATCCAAAAATGCCGAGTATTGAAATCGGTGCTTTTGCTGGCGATGGCATGTATGAAGAACACGGCGGTGCACCTGGAGGTGGCGTGGTTGTGAAAATTGGTTATGTGAAAGGGAAGCAGTGCATCGTGGTTGCAAATGATGCAACTGTAAAAGCAGGCGCTTGGTTTCCCATTACCGCAAAAAAGAACCTTCGCGCACAGGAAATTTCTATTGAAAACCGTTTGCCCATTATTTATTTGGTGGACAGTGCGGGGGTTTACCTTCCTATGCAGGACGAAATTTTTCCTGACAAGGAACACTTTGGAAGAATTTTTAGAAATAACGCAGTTATGAGCAGTATGGGCATTACGCAAATTGCAGCCGTAATGGGCAGTTGCGTGGCCGGGGGCGCACATCTTCCCATAATGAGCGACGAAGCATTAATCGTT
>DAIMFZ010000260.1:0-2652 GCA_036724225.1 Aequorivita sp. | reverse complement strand
CCTTCAAAAACAAATTTATCATTCGGAAAACCACTATTTACCAATGCGGGAACGAAAGCTGTAGCGCCGGGAAGACAATCCACTTCAATTCCTGCTTCTACACAGGCTCGAGTCAATAAAAATCCAGGGTCGCTGATGGCGGGCGTTCCGGCATCGCTTATCAATGCAATGTTTTCGCCGTTTTGGATGCGTTTTACAATGCCTTCCACCGTTTTGTGCTCGTTGTGCATATGGTGGGAGTGCATTTGGGTACCGATTTCAAAATGTTTCAGCAGTTTTCCGCTGTTTCGGGTGTCTTCGGCGAGTATTAAATCTACTTCTTTCAGCACTTCCACAGCGCGGAAGGTCATGTCCTTTAAATTGCCGATTGGCGTAGGCACTAAATAGAGTTTCGCCATAACTAAGTGGGGAATTTAGTTAAAACTCTTTTCAATAATATTCATAAACCGTTCAGAATATTCGTCTTTGTCGAGCCAATAATTGTAGTCTGGTTTCACCTTTCCTTTTATAAAACTTTGGGCTTCATCATAATTTTCCATGGTGTTTATTTGCGAAAGCACGCGGGTATAATCTTCAACCTGCCCCTCAAAAAGATGTTTTATAAAGGCCAATCTATCGTTCAGCCCAATGTTCAACCCTTTGTTTACAGTGTCGTTCAAAGATTTTGCGCGCGATTCAGTCATTGTTTTGCTGGCTTCTTTCCCTTCAGTTGATTTTGGAAACAATTCCGTTTGTTTTCTTTCAAATTCGGGCATTCGTTGATAGTTTGTTGCGAATTCCTCCAAATCGTTTTTTGTGTATTTTACTGTTAACTTATCTTGAATTTCTGCAGTTACAGTCTCGTGGTTTTTCGGAACCATTTCATCGAGTAATTCATCAATGCGTTCACTTTCTACTGGCATTTGTGCTACTATGTCCTTTATTTTTTCCATCAAAGGCTCAATGAGATCTTCTTTGTGATCTGGCTGTGGCACGGGTACGGGCTCGGTAAACCAATTTTCCTCCCTAAAACTTTTGGAATCCAAAGACGCAGCAATGGGTTCTTCGGAAGTATCATCCAGTTGATTTTCAAGAAATTCAAGCACGGCCAATTTTTCATAAATTTCCCCCACCAATTCCTTTATGGAAGCTGTTTTAAAAGTATTTTCTTCTTCAATCAATTGCTTTGCGAGCGCTGTTAGCTGCGCGCGGAGTTTCTTCTTCATATCTTTTTAAATTAAACTGGATTTCTATTTTGTTTTTATAAATTTACGCATCCTTTATGTAAACGTCAACTATTTTTGTTTTCTTGTTTAAATCCATCAGAATATGATGGTTTCAAGCAATCTTCAAGTTGGAAATTCGTTAGGAAAGTGAATTAATGCCTAATGTTTCGCGTAAAATTAAACTATGTTTCTTGAAAATACGGTAAATCAGAAAGAACAATTTGGCTGGATAGAAGTTATCTGTGGTTCTATGTTTTCAGGAAAGACCGAAGAACTCATCCGAAGGCTGAAACGCGCCCAATTTGCCCGTCAAAAAGTAGAGATTTTTACTCCGTCAATAGATACACGTTACAGCGAAGATTCCGTGACGAGCCACGACAGTAATAAAATTCGTTCAACGTCCGTTCCAGCTGCTGCAAACATTCCAATCTTGGCAGATAACTGTGATGTGGTTGGCATTGATGAAGCCCAGTTTTTTGATGACGAAATAGTAAAAGTGTGCAACGACCTCGCCAATCGGGGTGTTCGGGTTATTGTTGCGGGGCTCGACATGGATTATAAAGGAAACCCATTTGGTCCAATGCCCGCTTTAATGGCAACTGCAGAATACGTTACCAAAGTACATGCCATCTGCACCCGTACTGGGAATCTTGCCAATTACAGCTACCGAAAGACGAAAAGTGAAGCTTTGGTTTTGTTAGGCGAAACCGAAGAGTACGAACCCCTGAGCCGAGCTGCGTTTTTTAAGGCACAACTTCGCGATAAAGTGGTAAAACTGGAAGTGAAAGACGCCGAAACCATTAGTGAAAATAAAGCTTCCGAAAAAACCGGAAAACAAGCGTAATATGCCCAAAGCCACTGAAACCCTATTGGAGATAGACCTGAACGCACTCGACAATAACTACAAATATCTTACCTCAAAACTAAAACCCGAAACCAAAGTTTTGGCCGTTGTAAAAGCTTTTGGCTACGGAAGTGATTCAGTGGTTGTCGCAAATGAACTTGTGGAGTTGGGTGTTGCTTACTTCGCCGTTGCTTATACCGGCGAGGGTGAAACACTTAGAAATGCTTCCATTGAAACCCCAATTTTGGTGCTGCATCCACTTCCCGTTAATTTTGATATGATTTTAAAACGATGTTTGGAACCGAGCATCTATTCACGGAAAATGTTGTTGGAATTTATCGCTTTCGCGGAAGCAAACAAGCAAACAGATTACCCAATTCATTTAAAATTCAACACGGGCTTGAACCGTTTGGGATTTGATGAAAACGATATTCCATTTATTGCCGCAACACTCTCAAGAACCAAAAGTGTAAAGGTAAAATCAGCTTTTTCGCATCTTGCAGCGAGCGAGGATTTAAAGTTAAAGGATTTCACACTTGGGCAGATTGAAAATTTCAGAAAAATTTCAGAACGTCCGGGCGCGATCTTCAGGACAATGGCGCC
>DAIMFZ010000259.1:0-2659 GCA_036724225.1 Aequorivita sp. | reverse complement strand
GCGGGGTGAGGTTACTGAGACTGTTTTTGGATAGTTTTTTTAAACCCGAAATTAATGGAGCGGCGGCGAAGGTGGTTTTTGCGTAATTGTCTGCTTGATATTCAAATTTTCTACTTAAATAATTCATCAGTAAACTTGTTATTCCAGATATTGGACTATAAAGCACGCCGAAAGCCACCAAACCAATATGAAAGGACGGTTGCGAAACGTGCAGCGCTTCCGATAAAAGTGGATTTCCTATAAAAAGGGATAGCAACCAAAGTGTAAATCCTGTGGTAACGATGGCGGCGAAAAGGTTGATGACAATGTGGTTTCGTTTGTAATGACCAACTTCGTGGGCGAGAACGGCCACTATTTCTTCTTCGTTTAAATCTTTTATCAAGGTGTCGTAAAGAGTTACACGCTTTTCACTTCCAAAGCCCGAGAAATATGCGTTTGCTTTTTTACTACGTTTGCTGCCGTCTATTACGAAAATTTTATCGAGGGTGAAACCTACTTTTGAAGCGTAGGTTTCTATTTGGGAACGCAGTGTGCCTTCTTGCAGCGGGGTTTGTTTGTTGAACAGCGGCACGATGAAACGTGCGTAAAAAAGATTCATCAATACTGTGAATACTGTAATTATTCCCCAGGCATACAGCCAGAAGTTTTTGCCCGTGCTTTGGTAAAACCATATTATGGCGCCCAAAAGAATGCCGCCGATGATGGCACCCATCAACCAACCTTTAAGTTTGTCAATGAAAAAAGTTTTTCGGGTGGTTTTGTTGAAGCCGTATTTTTCCTCGATCACGAAGGTGCTGTAGTAACTGAAAGGGATGCTTAAAATATCGCTGGCTATCATTATTATTCCAAAGAAAACCAATGCTATGATTATTTCATTGGTTGAAATGGAACGTGCCAGACTATCAACATAAGCAAAGCCATCTAAAAAGAAAAATAGGAGGGTGGCGATAAGTGAAATTGCCGAAGTGAGTATGCCGAATTTGTAGCGTTCCTTTTTGTAGCGTTGCGATTTTTTGTATTCGGCTTCGTCATCAAAAACATCCTGTAATTCCGCGGGAAGTGGGTCGTTGAAATGTTTTGCATTTAAATAATCAAGCAATTGATCAATTGTAAAACTGACAATCAAAATTGCTATTATTATGAGGAAAAGGATTTCTGGTTTCAAGTTTCTTGGTATTACCCCCAGCCCCTAAAGGGGAGCTATATAGTTGGCACCCTTTAGGGCTGGGGTTGTTTCGTATTTATGGTTCTTAACTGCGAACTTCTACTGCCAACTGAATACTAAAATCCGCGTTGTCGTTTGGCTTCAAATATAAGTATTCCTGCGGCTACGGAAACGTTCATGCTGTCTATTTCGCCCTGCATAGGGATGATGATATTTTGGGTGCTGTTTTTTAGCCATTCTTCGGAGAGTCCCGTGGCTTCGGTGCCCACAACTATTGCGGTACTTTTTGTAAAATCGCAGCTATAATAGGGCACAGAGGCTTGCAAGGCAGCGCAATAAATATTGATTTTGTTTTTCTTTAAAAACGAAATGATTTCCGAAGTGCTTCCCGTGGCGACGGTGTTTGTGAACAATCCCCCCACACTGCTGCGTATTATGTTTGGGTTGTACATATCTGTCTTTGGGTTGGCAATGATCACGGCATCTACGTTTGCGGCATCGGCGGTGCGGAGTATGGCACCGATGTTTCCGGGTTTTTCGGGGGCTTCAGCTATGAGAATCAGTGGGTAGTGGAGAGAGGGTAGTAAGGGATTGGTAGTGTGTAGTAGGTTTTCCAAGGACAACGGTTTGGAATAGGCGACTGCAATTATTCCTTCGGTGGAGCTTCGGTAGGCGAGTTTTTGGTAGATTTCTGAAGGGATTTCAATGAATTCGGTTTTGCTATTGGCGGATTCTTTCAGCGTAAAAACTTCTTCTTCGGAAATGATTTCGGAACAGAAAAGCAGGGTTTTTAGCAGATAGTCACCCTTTATTGCAAGTGAAATTTCGCGTTGCCCTTCAATTACGAATAGGCCTGTTTTTCGGCGTTCGCGCGATTTCTCCTGAAGCAGGACAAGCTGTTTTAGCAGCGGATTTTGAAAACTTGTGATGGTTTTGTGCATATTGTGCGTAAAATTTCTCGCAGAGGCGCAGAGGCGCAAAGATAATGGATAAAGAAAAGATATCGTTTTATTTTCAGAATCTGAATGAAGAAGAGAAGATCGAAACCTGCAATAGGCCGTATATATCGGAATGTTTATAAGTTTTCAAATTACCGGCAGTATTTTAATAGGAAATATTCCATAAAATAGGAAATATTCCTATTTTTGAAGTATGGAAATTTTCACTTCGGGGAAACTCACAAAAGTAAAAAGCAGGCACAAACCAGGCGTTTCAAAACAGACTGGTTTTACAAGCCCCGCCACGCATTATTTGGAACCGACCATTGATTTGAACCAAGAATTAGTGGTCAATCGCGACGCTACTTTCTTTGTGCGGGTTGATGGAAACGATTTTAAGGAGCACAACATTCTCCATAAAGATGTATTGATTATTGACCGTTCGCTATCCCGAAATTTTAATGCACTGGCATTAGTAATTCAGGACGGCGAATTTAGAATACGGCACATCCCTTTTGGTTTTTCTGAAGAAGAATTCACAGTTTGGGGAATTGTC
>DAIMFZ010000258.1:0-2666 GCA_036724225.1 Aequorivita sp. | reverse complement strand
GGGCGAAATCATAATACCAGCCGTTTCGGTCTGCCACCAAGTGTCTACAATGGGACAGTTTTTCTTTCCGATATTGTCGTTGTACCAGTGCCAGGCTTCTTCGTTAATAGGTTCGCCCACACTGCCCAAAATTTTGAGCGAGGAAAGGTCATAGTTTCCTGAGAAATCCAAACGCTCTTTTGCCAAGGCACGAATGGCGGTGGGCGCGGTGTAAAACTGGTTTACTTTGTGTTTTTGGATCACATCCCAAAACCGTCCAAAATCTGGGTAGGAGGGAATACCTTCAAACAGTACGGTGGTGGCGCCGTTGGCCAGTGCCCCGTAAACAATATAGCTGTGGCCGGTAATCCAGCCAATATCTGCCGTGCACCAAAACACATCGTTTTCGCGGTACTGGAACACATTTTTAAAAGTATAGGCTGTGTAGACCATATAGCCGGCAGTGGTGTGGACAATCCCTTTCGGTTTCCCAGTGGAACCGGAAGTGTACAGAATAAATAACGGGTCTTCGGCATCCATAATTTCAGGAACACAAGTATTGTTTGCTTCATCAAGCAAGGGTTGAAGCCATTTATCGCGGTTTGGTTTCATCGGTATTTCGCTGTTGATGCGTTTTACCACCAAAACGGTTTTAACACCTGGGCAGGATTCCAAGGCTTCGTCAACAATTCCTTTTAAATCTATTGTTTTTCCACCACGGTACGAGCCGTCGCTGGTGATTACCATTTTGCAATCGGAATCATTAATCCGTGTGTGTAGTGCTGTGGAAGAAAAACCTGCAAAAACTACGGAATGTATGGCGCCAATTCGCGCACAGGCCAACAGTGAAACTGGCAGTTCGGGAATCATGGGAAGATAGATACAAACCCGGTCGCCTTTTTTCACACCGTGATCCAGTAATACGTTGGCAAACCTACAAACGCGATCGTGAAGCTGGTTATAGCTTATATGTTCCGCTTTCTCGGAAGGGTCATTAGGTTCAAAAATGATGGCCGTTTTATCACCACGCCCATAAATATGTCTGTCAATGCAGTTTTCGGTGATGTTCAGTTTTGCACCTTTGTACCAGGAAAATTCGGGTTTTGAAAGGTCAAATTCCAGCACTTTGTCCCAGCGTTTGCGCCACATAAAATTTTCTTCCGCAATTTCTTCCCAAAAACTTTCGGGGTCGCGGATAGATTTTCGGTAAACTTGAAAATATTCTTCTAAATTTTTAATGTGGTAATTGCTCATTTCTTAAACGATTTTGGAAGTAATTCTGAAATATTCTATTTGATTCAGTAATATATTTAAATATGACGACACTTAAAACGAAAGAGGATAAATTTTGTGAAAAAAAATTATCCTGAAATTACCTTTGGAAAAAAGTTAGGAAGAAATGCTTAAGTAAGTTAAAGCTTTGTGCAAAAACAAAAAACCTGTAAACGTACTGTTTACAGGTTTTTGCGGAGAAAGAGGGATTCGAACCCCCGGAGGTGTAACCCTCAACAGTTTTCAAGACTGCCGCAATCGACCACTCTGCCATTTCTCCAGTGGTATACGCGCCTAAATTTTCTTAAAATCTTAGCGGGTCTTCGCCCGCCGAAGCAAATCTTAATTTGCGTAGGCGGGTGCAAATATAAAAAGCTTTTTCAAATATGCTAACTGTTTTTTGCTTTAAATTTTTTCACAGGCAGCATTTATTAATGTGAACGGAGTGCTTTATAAAATTAGGGACTAAGGCTTTTATTACTATTTTTGTTGGAAACGTAAAATCACATTTTAATGTCCTCAATAACAATTGAAAAACTGCAATGGCGCTACGCCACAAAACGATTCAATCCTTCAAAAATCCTTTCAGAAGAAAAACTGCATATTTTAAAGGAAACATTTAATCTAACTGCTACTTCCTATGGTTTACAACCATTGAAATTGGTAATTGTTAGTAATGCCGAAATGAAATCCAAATTAATGCCGTTTACCTATTACCAATCCCAAGTACGAGATGCTTCCCACGTTTTGATTTTGTGTGTTGAGAAAAATATTAATAAAGATTTTATCACTGACCATTTCAAAAGGGTGGAAGGTTACCGAAATACGCCACGTACAATTTTGGAACCATTTGAAAAGGCTTTGTTAGACAACTTTTCAAAAAAGCAACCGCCAGAAATCCGCCAATGGATGGAAAATCAGCTCTATTTAACACTCGGAGCACTACTGACCGTTTGTGCCTTGGAAAACATTGATGCCTGCCCCATTGAAGGTTTTGAATCGAAAAAATACGATACACTGCTCGGCTTGGATGATATGGAATTAGAATCTGTAATTGTACTGCCCGTAGGCTATAGAGACGAATCAGATTTCTTTATAAACCTCAAAAAAGTTCGCCGTGGCGTGGACGAACTTGTTATTGTATTGAATTGAGTTCTGCCATTCTGTCCAAAATATTTGAATTTCTTTAAAACACTTTGTTAAAAGTTTCATATAAATACTCTGGGCACGTTCATTTTGTGTTAAAAAATCTGTTTTGGTACTTATCTTGTTGCAAACTGAACGCATTCTTTTAAAATAATGCTTTAACATAAAAACATTTGAAAATGAAAAAAATAGCATTCGCAATTGCAGTTGCCTTAAGTTTAACAAGCTGCAATGCACAGGAAAAAAAAGGAAATGCGGAAAATGATGAT
>DAIMFZ010000257.1:0-2715 GCA_036724225.1 Aequorivita sp. | reverse complement strand
CGATGCTTTGCTGCGAACTACATCATTTTCTTTGGATTGGCGAAGTAGCTCCAGTGTATTTTCATCAACGGTTGTAGCTTCTGGGCATAGCAAAAATGGGGTGCCCCAGCCGGTGCTGTCCACTTGGTAAAATTCGCGTAGCAAACTATCTTCCTCATAAGTGCCAATTCCACCCTGGACGGTAATTTTTATGGGATGGGGTTTTGAAAAACTGAGCTTCCCTTTCGCAATAACGGCGGGATTGTACAATTCAAAAAGGCTGTCCTGCAATTCCTGTTTTTTCTCTTTAAATTCCTGAAGAATGGGACCCATTAGCAATCCTTGGGTGGCAAAAACGTGACCGCCGCAATTAAGTCCAGACTCTATGCGAAACTCACTGACCCAAATTCCTTTTTTCGCCAAATATTTCCCCTGTATCAATGCCGAACGGTAATCGCTCACTTTGATAACCACCTTTTTGTGAAAACAGCCCCATTGATAAGCGTCAAAGTCTGAAAAGCTTTCCATATAGTTGTACAGGCGGGGGTTCATTCCAGCAGAAAAAATAAGGGAAGAGTTAGTCAGCTCGCTATTGGCATATCCTTTTAAGGCTGTCAAAGCATCGGAACCATTTTCTATGACATCTTTATTTTTATCCAGATTTTCCTTGTCCACCTTGGTCATTATGTTTACCTCAATGGCTCCGGGCATCACGAGTTTATGCAAAAACTTTTCCAATAACCCTCTTTTTTCGGGATTCGATGTAAAAAGCATTTCGTGATATTTTGCTTTCAGATCACTGGTATCTGGAAGCATTTCAAAATACTTAACAAGATCAGACCCAGTTTCAAAAGCAGAAGCTTTTAGCTTCTCCATTTTTGAATGTACAATGCGCTGCATCAAGTTAAGATAATCGGTAATTCGGCGCGACCTATAATCTTCCTCTTTTACAGTTATAGGAGTGTAGGTTTCGTTGTTCTGTTGGTAGTAATATTTCCGCATTACTTCCAAAATATTGTCCTCAATAACTGAAATTGCTGAATTGATGCCGAAACATGCAACTTTAATGGGAGTGTCAATGGTGTAGGCAATTCCCATCACGGGAATATGGAAACTGTGAGGACTGTTACTTTGCATTTAAAAGTGGATTAAAGTTCTAAATCTACAAAGGTGGGAAATCTCTTTTTTCCGAAATATGATTTAGGTCATAAAAGTCTTAAACACAATAGATAACTTTGACAAAAATTAAAACTTTGTCAAAGTAGTGTTTAATCCAGGAAATAGTTTTTAAAAATCCTTCCTCTTCGCAATTCGCCAAATAAAGAAAGTTGGGATTACAACCCAAAAAACTAACATTACAAAAGATAGAATCAAGCCAAAATTGGTCCCGAAGAATTTTTGGAAAACTGCGCCGGTATAGCCCAATAAAGCCGAAATATCAAGTTTTAGAAGTATTAATACCCGAGATAGATCTACAGGATTTAACATTGTAGCAACGAGTGATAACTTATCTAATGGATAATCTTCAAAATAAAGAAGCGACATTAAAAATAAGCCATCATAGATTACCGCCATAAACAACCAAAGCAAGATAGCGTATCCAAAACCTTTGATTCTATTTTCGTTGGAAAGAGCAATTACAAAAGCCAAGGCCGTAAAAATGAAGGTGAGAAATCCACCTGTTATAAGCAATAATGAAAAATCCCAAATAGCGCTGCTGTTGAAAATTCCGTAGAAAACAAAGGGCAAACCCAAACCAATAATCAAACTCATTGCCAATGAGGTGGCTACACCAAAATACTGTCCCAAAAAGATGGAGCTCCGTTTAACGGGTTGCGCCAAGAGCAGCTCGGTGAATTCGCGGGAGTTGTAATAATACATCACCCCAAAAATGGTCCCGATGAGCGGCACCAAAATAATTATAACGTTCATCAAGGTTATTACTGCTTTGGAAAGATCGTTATTCAAAAATAAAAGCACGACGCCCAGCAGCAAATAGAACAGGAAATACACGTAGCTCCAGCGGCTGCGCATTAAATCGTAAAAACTGTATTTTAATATTTTAAGCATAACTAGCAGATAAAATGGAGGCTATTGCGTGTTCAAAATCGGGTTGTCCGGTTTTGGTTTTCAGTTCTGAAATAGTTCCTTTGAAGTAAATTTTTCCTTCCAAAAGAAACACAATTTCATCAGAAACCTCTTCCACAAAACTCAGAATGTGTGAAGTGATCAAAATAGTTTTTCCTTTTTCTTTTTCAGAATTGATAAGGTTTTTCAACCGTAAATGGGAAATTGGGTCCAAGCCATTTGTAGGTTCGTCCAAAATTACCAACGGACTGTCAAACATAAACGTGAGTACCAAGTTCACCTTTTGTTTGGTTCCGCCGGAAAGGTTTGCCAATTTTTTATTCAGATATGGTTGCAGTTTAAAAAGCTCAATTAGCTCTTCGTCCTTTGTTGCTTTTGAAGCCCTTAGATCTTTGATCATATCTATGAGCTCATTCACTTTCAGGTTTCCAGGAAAGTTAGCTATTTGTGGGAGGTAATCGATATTTTCCCGATATTTAAAATTGTTCTTTAGGGATTTCCCATAAATAGAAATTTCACCTGAATCGGGCAATACCATTCCCAGAATAGCTTTTATAAGCGTGGTCTTTCCCGAACCGTTAGGACCGAGAATAGAAAAGATTCCACCTTCTTTTATGGAGAGATCAATGCCCTGGAGCACTTCATTCT
>DAIMFZ010000256.1:0-2750 GCA_036724225.1 Aequorivita sp. | reverse complement strand
CCAAATGCAAGCCCACCGAAAAGCAGCAGCATTGATAAAAAATTCTTCATAGTGTAAAAATAAGAATACGCTATAATTAAAAGGGGTGGGGAAAGGATTTATTGTAACTATTCTCCAATAATACAAAAAATAATAGAAAACCTCTTGCTTATTAGGGATGGTATGCTAACTTTGTGAAAGAAGTATTGAACACAGATTTTAATGAGTAATCTTACTGAAATAGTTGATTCTCTTGAAAATAGAATTGGCAAACTGCTTAACAAGCACGAAAAATTAAAAAAAGCCAATGCGGAATTGGAGGAAGAACTCACATTTATAAAGTCGAAACAGCAACAATTTGAAAAAGAAATTGAAGTTTGGACCGAAAAATGCAACTCATTAAAACTGGCAAATTCAATGCTCGGCAGCGACCAGCATAAACGAGAAACTAAACTCAAGATAAACGCTCTAGTTCGGGAAATTGATCATTGTATTTCGCAGCTTTCCGAATAAAAATATAACAATGGCCGAACCATTAAAAATAAAAATATCAATTGCAGACAGGGTTTATCCCTTGACCATCAATCCTTCGCAGGAAGAAGGATTGCGGTTGGCGAGCAAAAAGATAGAAGAAATGATTAAAAAGTTCGAGCAAAGTTATGCCGTCCGCGACAAACAGGATGTTTTGGCCATGTGTGCCCTCCAGTTTGCCGCCCAGGTAGAGCAAAAACAAATTGATAACTCCAGCGATACGCAGGAAACAGAAACAAAGTTAAAAGCTTTGGACCGTTTGTTGCAGGAGCAGCTATCATAACGTTCTTTAAATTAAATAAGGTTACTGCCTACATTAATATTCATTTTTGGTAAACTCAACACGAATTCTTTAAAAAGGGTGAGTTGAAGTTGTAAAAGCGCGCCGTCTTTGAGCGGATACTTGACCAGCTTGTTAGCCCTAAACATTCATTTTAAGGAGTTTATTCAAAATAAATATATTGATGTAGGCTTTTTTTATACATATAACTCAACTAAAAATGGATATTATAACTATAGTAATTTGTGCCATTGTTGGTGTAGCGATTGGGTTTTTTATTGCAAAAATCTTGGAGCGTAACAACGCCTCCCAGCTTATATTAAGAGCAAAAAAGAGCGCATCGGCTTTACTGAAAGAAGCAAAATCGGAGGCAGAAACGATAAAAAAAGATAAAATACTGCAAGCCAAAGAGAAGTTTTTGGAATTGAAAACAGAGCACGAAAAAGTAATATTGAGCCGCGACAGAAAGATTTCTGAAACTGAAAAAAGAACCCGCGACAAAGAATCACAAGTGTCCAGTGAACTGGCAAAATCGAAAAAATTGAATTTTGAACTTGAGTCCAAGCAAACGGATTATGACGAACGGATTTTGATTCTGGAAAAAAAGCAAAACGAAGTAGAAAAGATGCACCGCAACCAGGTGGAACAATTAGAGGTTATAAGCAGTCTCTCTGCGGAAGATGCTAAGAACCAGTTGATGGAAAGCCTTAAAGACGAAGCAAAAACCCAAGCAATGGCCTTTGTGCAGACTTCTATGGAAGAAGCAAAAATGACTGCCCAACAGGAAGCCAAAAAGATAATTATCAATACCATTCAGCGCATAGGGACAGAGGAAGCTGTGGAAAACTGCGTTTCCGTTTTCAACCTTGAAAGTGACGATGTAAAGGGGCGAATCATTGGCCGTGAAGGGCGAAACATCCGCGCTATTGAAGCCGCAACCGGCGTTGAGATTATTGTTGATGACACGCCTGAAGCTATCATCCTTTCCTGTTTTGATTCCGTTAGAAGGGAAATTGCACGTTTGTCATTGCACAAATTGGTAACCGACGGACGAATACACCCAGCACGAATTGAAGAAGTGGTTCAAAAAACCACCAAACAGATAGAGGAAGAAATCATTGAAGTAGGTAAAAGAACCATCATCGAATTGGGAATCCACGGCCTGCACCCTGAATTGATAAAAGCAGTGGGGCGGATGAAATACCGATCCTCTTACGGTCAAAACCTGTTACATCACTCCCGCGAAGTTGCAAGACTATGTGGCGTAATGGCAGCCGAACTTGGTTTGAACGCCAAACTCGCAAAACGCGCTGGTTTGCTTCACGATATTGGAAAGGTCCCAGAAATGGAAACCGAGCTACCACACGCACTTTTAGGAATGCAATGGGCCGAGAAATACGGTGAAAAACCAGAGGTCTGCAACGCTATTGGTGCCCACCACGACGAAATTGAAATGACCGGATTATTGTCTCCAATCGTACAGGTTTGTGATGCCATCAGCGGCGCAAGACCTGGAGCAAGACGTCAAGTGTTGGATTCATACATCCAGCGTTTGAAGGATTTGGAAGATATTGCCTTCGGTTTTGGCGGTGTGAACAAAGCATACGCAATTCAGGCGGGGCGAGAGCTTCGGGTGATGGTGGAAAGCGATAAAGTGAGCGATGAAAAAGCAGCGCAACTTTCGTTTGAAATTTCACAAAAAATACAAACTGATATGACCTATCCGGGACAAGTGAAGGTTACTGTAATACGTGAAACCCGCGCTGTCAACATAGCGAAGTAAAGTCCCCCCTGGCCCCCGAAGGGGGAACTCTTACTCAAACCCAATAAAAAAGTTCCTTTTGGAGCTTTTTGTTTTTTTGCAATAGTAGAATTTCCCCTTCGGGGGCTAGGGAGCTTCCTTTCTTGGATGATACTTATTAATAACCTCCGTTAAATGTCTTCGGTCTATATGTGTGTA
>DAIMFZ010000255.1:0-2757 GCA_036724225.1 Aequorivita sp. | reverse complement strand
TTTTTATTTTGTTCAATTCCTCCAAAAGCCCCACGAACGAATCGTACAATCTACAAGCTTCTAATGCTATTTCTAGCGTGTTTTTCTTTTGATTGTCGTTTTCCCAAAGATTTTCAACCAACCGCAAAGCAGCCAAAAGTGTGGAAGGCGTTACAATCATCACTTTTCTTTTGAAGGCTTCCTGATACAGATTTTTCTGGTTGGCAACGGCTATTGCAAAAGCAGGTTCAATGGGCACGAACATAAAAATAGTATCGGGACTCTCGTTTACGGCGTGATAATATTTTTTATCACTCAGCGTAATAATATGCTTTTTGATGGAGTCGATGTGTTTTTTTAAATAAAGACTCTTCAGATTTTCATCATCTTCGGAAACGTAACGTTCAAAATCGGTCAGCGAAACTTTGCTGTCTATTATCATCTTCTTTCCGTCGGGCAAATGAATGATTACGTCTGTTTGCAAACGGCCGCCGTCAGGATTGTCGTGGCTATCTTGAATTGTATATTCGCGACCTTTTTCCAATCCAGATTCTTCCAAAACCCGTGATAAAATCATTTCGCCCCAATTTCCTTGAATCTTGGAATCGCCTTTTAAAGCCTTGGTAAGATTATCCGCCTCTTGGCTTATTTTAATGTTCTGCTCGTTTAAAAACTGAAGTTGTTTGCCCAATTCGGCGTGGGTCCTCACAAAATCTATATTGTTTTTTCCCACCTTTTCTTCAAATTCCTTGATTTTAAGGTTTAAAGGTTTTAGGATTCCTTCAATATTTTCTTTGTTTGATTCTGTAAACTTTGCAGTTTTATCAACTAAAATTTTATCGGCCAAAACTGAAAATTTATCTTCAAAATCCTTCTCAAAATTTTTAAAACGTTCTTTCTCTTTTTCAAGTTCAGAAAAGAGGGCTTCGTATTCCGCACTCTGTCGGGAAAGTTGCATGTTTGCCTGTTCTTTTTCTCTTTGTAAAGCTTCCTTCTCCGAAGTAGATAGTTCTAAACGCGCATCCAGTTTTTCAAGTTGAAGTTGCGTATTTTCAAGCCGCTCCTCCAGTTTACTGGTTTCGGTTTTATACTTCAACCGCGCTAAGAGATTACCGATAAATGCACCTATCAATAAACAGATTGCGGCTAATAAAAGAAATAGAAGGGTTTCGTTCACAGTGAAAATGTTAATAGTTATTTGTTAAGAGTTAATCGGAGTTTCCAATGCCATTTTAATTTAATTCTCAAAGTAAAGATACTATTATCAGAATGGTATTCAAATAGACGAGAAAATTTAAGTTTTTCCTTTTCCACAATTATCCATTAACAATTAACGTATCATAAATCGTCCGGTTTCTCCATCAAAATTAATGGTTTCCTTGGGAAAAAGTGTATCAAATCTACCTGCTTCAATCAGTTTGCAGGGGTCATCAAAATAGGTTTCGTTCTTTGCCATAACCAACATTTTGTCCGTAAGCTGAATAGCCAGATCTATTTCGTGAGTTGAAAAAAGAATGGTTTTTTGGGTTTCAGAAGCCAGTTTTTTGAGCAATTTCAGAACGTAAGCTCTGTGGTAAATATCTAAATGGGTTGTGGGCTCATCCAAAATAATTATTGGAGTATCCTGCGCCAAAGCCCGTGCAATGGCAACACGTTGCATTTGACCATCGCTCAGTTCAAAGCATTTTCTGTGGGCGAGGGCAGTGGTTTCAGTGGCTTCCAAAGCAGCTTTTACAGCGTTGTTATCTTTTTCTGAAAGCGAACCGATCCAATTGGTGTAGGGCTGCCTTCCCAAAGAAATCATTTCCAAAACCGAAAGATTTTTAGAGGCGGGAGCTTCGGTCAAAACCACGCTCAACTGCGTTGCAAGTTGAAAAGACGAATACTCCTTTAAGTTTTTTTTGTTCACGAAAACGTTCCCTTTTAAAGCATTTTGCATTCCTGCCAGCGACCTCAAAAGTGTAGATTTACCTATCCCATTTGCGCCCACAAGTCCTACCAATTCGCCTTTTGAAATTGAAAAATTGATTTCTTTGGCAATTATTGAATTGTCTTTTTTAAGCGAATAACCAACGGAGAGGTTCCGTGCTTCCAAAATGATATGTTTTTCTTCCGATGTCATTAAAAGAACAATTTTCGTTTCCGGACCAATAACCAAATTACAACGGGCGCTCCGATCAATGACGTGATTGCATTGATTGGCAACGTAAATTCACTGAAGGGCAATTGCGCCACCGTATCGCAAACCAGCAACAGCAAACTCCCGCAGAGCAAAACCGCAGGCAACAAAACCAAATGATTTGAGGTTTTAAAAAATTGTCGCACCAAATGTGGCACCGCCAATCCCACAAAAGCAATCGGCCCTACAAATGCGGTGATGCTTCCCGCTAAAATACTCGTCGCTAAGATTATAATAAAAGTGGTTCTTTTAATATGAAGGCCCATACTCTTCGCATAATTTTCTCCCAAAAGTAATGCGTTCAAGGATTTACTGCTGAAAACGCTCAAAGCCAAACCCGCCAAAAAACAAAGACTTAAAATAAAAACACCTTGCCAAGACTGGTTTCCCAAGCTTCCGAAGGACCAAAAAATGTATTGTTGCAGTTGTTCCGCATTGCTGAAATAAGACAAGACTGAGACCACGGCGGTGGTTACACTGCCAAACATCAATCCGATTATTAAAATAGCCATGGTATCTTTTATTCGGAAAGTTACCGCTAACACCGCCAGTAGCACCAAAAAACTTCCGAGGGCGGAAGCAGCCACCAAGCTCCATTG
>DAIMFZ010000254.1:0-2764 GCA_036724225.1 Aequorivita sp. | reverse complement strand
GAAAAATAACGGTACTCTCCGTCAACGGTGTTCCAAAGCAACGTCAAGGCCCCATCAACCTCAGTAATCAAAGTGTATGTTTGGCCGTTAACAGTGTATTGTTGTTGCGCTTGCAGCGTTCCTGCGAAAAGTAAAAAAAACAAAACGAAAATTGAAAGGAGCGATTTCATAAGGGCGTGTTTTAAAGTATGGCTAAGGTAAAAAATTAAATCAATTCATCTCTAGTTTTTATAGCTGCGGCCTTTCCACAAATAGTTTCCGCGCAAACTTCCAAAAACTACAACTAAAATTATTGCGGCATACACAAACGGTTGCCACAGAAATTTCCAAAACGAGATTTTTTTATTAAAAAATAAAGCAGTTCGATACACAACATTATAATCTATGATTATTTTAAAAGCTGCTAGTAGCATATAAAAGCCAAGATTTTCAGAATCGAAAACCATAAAAAACGGAAGTGCCAAAATTGAAATGCTCATCAAAAAAACAAGTATTCCTAACATTATAGAAACAACATTTTTTTGTTTTGAAGTTTTTGAAGCCCAACGGATTCGCTGGCTTATAATTTTTTTCCATGTAAATTGTGGTTTTGTGGAAACGATGGCTTCTTTCGATTTTAGAAACCGAACTTGTTTTGGAAAGACTTCCTTCATCTTTTCCATTAAAAAAATGTCGTCGCCGCTTGCAATATGATTATTTCCCGAAAAGCCCTTTACTTTCAAAAAAGCCTCCTTGCTATAAGCCAAATTTGCCCCATTGCACAAATTCGGATTTCCAAAACCAAAGCTTCCAACGGTCACCGCTTGCAAACTGAGACCGTCCAACTGCTGGAAATTTTCAATAAAACCGCCATAGGATTCATAAATAACAGGCCCGCAAACCATCACGGAATTTTTGTTTTGAATAAACAAATCGAGAGTTTTTAACCAAAGTTGCGGAAGTTCACAATCAGCATCAGTAGTTACAATCCATTCAAAATTTGAGGTTTTGATAGCTTCGGAAATAGCATCTTTTTTTGGAGCATGGGAAATGCGTTTGTTTTGAATGAGTTTTATTGAAAATTTACTTTTTTGAATTGCAGCAAAAACGATTGCTTCGGAAGTATCTTCGGAAGCGTCGTTCACAAAAATAATCTCGAAAAGTTCTGAAGGATATTTTAATGTTTCAATAGTTCCCAGCATATTTGGAAGGTTTTCAGCTTCATTTCTGAAAGAAATTACTACGCTGAAACGTGTTGAGGGGGGGATTTCTTCAGAAGAAAAAAAACTAACTTTACTAAAACCATAAACCACGGCCATCATACAAAAAAAGTAGGTGACAAAAAGTATTAAAAACGCCCAAATCATCGGGTGGTGGATTGATAGGTTAGCACGAAGAAACTACCTAAAAACGCGGGCAACACAAAATTAAAAAGCCACATAGCGAGCACCGTGCTCAAAACTGTTAGCTCGGGAGTTTCCGCAAAAGAAAACAGCCAAACTGCAACACCGCCGCGGATTACAACATCAAAAATAAATAAGGTGGGTAGAATAGAAACCAATAAATACATTGCAAAAATCAATGGGAAGGCTACGGCAACATCAATATTCGCCCCAAAAAAAAGCAACATTCCATAAAAAAGCGAACTAAAAATCACATAACGGACTATGGAAAAAAGAACCGTTTTAAGCTTTATGGAAAGTGAGATATCTTTAAAAAAACGAATTGTCTTTGCTATCGAAAAACCTTTCAATAATAGTTCTTTTCCCCTGAAATAATAACCTATAGCGAACAGCAAAATAATTCCAATTCCGAAATAACTCAAAGTCACTACTGAATATTTTATATTGAAATTTTGCAGCAAATAAAGCAAACCGAGAAGCCCAAAAACAGTAGTAACAAACATTTGGATACCGCTGGAATAGAAATTCAGCAATAAAACTTTCTTTCGGTTTTTGGGTTCAAAAAAGAGTGCTTTCGCACCGTATTCGCCAATGCGGTTGGGTGTTGCCAATGAAACAGTCAATGATGCCAAACATTGTTTTAAGGAAGTTTTGAAATCTATTTTCTTAAAAACGGAAACCAAGGTTTGCCATTTCAAAATTTCAAAAAACCAATTGGCCGCGGCGAAAATAAAAAACAGTAGAAAAATATAAAGGGAAACAATTCCTTTTGAAGAAATAGCCTCCATAAATTCTCCAAAATCCAACGAAGAATTGTTTTTCAGTTTATAAAAAATATACCCAAAAGTTATAGCGAGTACCAAAACTTTCGCAACGGCAAGCAGATATTGTTTAGTTTTGTATGGCGCAGCAATCATTTTGCTAAAATACTAATTCCTGTCCTTCGGCCAAGTTCATATTGCGCAAAGTCGAAATGCTCAGGATAAACTTCAGCGGGAATCCCAATTGAAATGGAAACCAAAACAGAAAAAATAATTTTAGGAATTGACCCCGGAACCACAATCATGGGTTTTGGCCTTATTAAAGTTGTGGGCAAACAGATGCAGTTTATGCAACTGAACGAACTGCAACTGAAAAAATATGACGACCACTACTTAAAACTCAAGCTGATTTTTGAACGCACCATTGAACTCATAGACACACACCACCCAGACGAAATTGCTATTGAAGCACCCTTTTTCGGAAAAAACGTGCAGTCTATGCTAAAGCTTGGCCGAGCCCAGGGCGTGGCAATGGCGGCGGGACTTTCGCGGCAAATCCCCATTACCGAATACTCCCCAAAAAAGATAAAAATGGCCATTACCGGTAATGGGAACGCAAGC
>DAIMFZ010000253.1:0-2817 GCA_036724225.1 Aequorivita sp. | reverse complement strand
CGTAGTAGGCTACTGAAATTTATAACCCGTGCCCAAATTGATGCGAAGTCCGAAGCCGACGTTGAAATAATTGACACCATTAAACGTATCTTCAAGTTCCGATGGCACGTCAATGTTCATAAAATCGTGGCGAAGTTCTGGGGCAACATATACCGAAATGTAGTTTGCCAACTTGTAACTCACTTCGGGTCTTAGCCAAAGCGCGGTGCCGTTATCTTCAAAAGAATCGCCCAAGCCTCTATTAAAATAGCCGGAATAGCCTACACCCAAACCGATGGAAAGATCAAATTTTTGGACTTGCTTTTCATATCCAACCACGCCTCCAAGTACTAAATTGTTCATTCTATCATAGTTGCCCACAAGCTCGGGGTCAGTTACTTTTCCAAAAAAGAAACTCATTGCCGGACCTATGTAAAAGTGCCCCAAAATGTTAAGCTTCAGTTGTGCCTGTGCACCTGTTTTTAGGTCCATTCCATCATTTACAAAATTGTGGCCAAAGGAAATAGGCACATATGCGCCCACGGTAATGCTCCCTACTTTGCTGCCGGAATTTTGTTGTTCTTGGTTTATATTTTTTTCGTTTTTTGTTTGCTGTGCGAAGGAAACTGCGGCAAAAAGCAGGGCGATACTAAGCGTTTTAATATTCAAAAACATAGGTAGTTGGGGGATTTGTTACAGGAATTTCAATGGTTTGTGCAGGGCCATTATTGAGTTCGTATTCAAAAAATGCAATGGTGCCCAAAATACTTTCGCGGTTTATTGTACGGTTTTCGGAAGTTGGATTGAAATTGCCATTTTCGGATTGGTCCAGTTCACAAAAATCATTTCCATTGGCATTAAAGGGAAGGTTGCAGATATTTGATGTATATGAAAGTGTATATTTCAAATAATTGTCATCTCCCGATAGGTTTTTCAGAAAAAGTGAAAACGTTCCTACTCCATTAAGGGTTACTGTTCCCAAATCGATTAATAAATCGCGATTGGCCACTCCGGAAGAGTAGATTTTGCTGGAATAATCGGAATTTTCGTTCTCAAGACTGAAGGGATCAGCTATATTAATGAGCACCATTAGAGGCTTGTCGTTGGCGTTTAACGATGTAAACTGAAAATCCCCCACAGCATCAGAAGTTGCGCTGGCCAAAGTTTTGTAAACAGCATTGGTATGTATAGAAATGTTTTGAAGTGGATTGCCATTTTGGTCCACTATTTTGCCCTTTACTAAAAGGCGCTCATTGCTGGAAATATCCAATCTTTCAACACAGCTTGTGGCAGACAGTACTACTGAAAAAATCAGTATTTTATAGAAATAACTTTTCATTTTTTATAGCTTTTAACGAAACAAGAATACATAAAATAGCAAAATCTACCTCGTGGAAAATGCTAAAGTTTTATTTTCCGATTTGAAAGTATTCTTTATATTGCAAAAAATAATTTACGGATGAAAAAAATATTACTCTTCTTAGTTTTAAGCATAAGTTCCTTTTCAATTTTTGGCCAACAGATTCAAATATACCAGCAGTTTAATGGTCGTTATAATTATACCGCTATTGGTAATACACTCAATCAATCTGAAAACCAAAACCCTTCTTGTACCATACTTACCGAAAACAGTGCGACCCTAACTTTAGGATCAGGCCAAACCTTGGTTTCGGCAAAATTATATTGGTCTGGTTCTGCCTTGGGCGATTTTGATGTGAAATTGAACGGAAATGATATAACTGCCCAAAGAACATTTTCGCTTGTGTACAGCGGATTACCATATTTTGCTGCCTA
Organism: Aequorivita sp.; assembly: GCA_036724225.1. Taxonomy (GTDB): domain Bacteria; phylum Bacteroidota; class Bacteroidia; order Flavobacteriales; family Flavobacteriaceae; genus Aequorivita. The sequence goes on along the minus strand of DAIMFZ010000253.1, from coordinate 1,044 downwards.
TGCAGATGTTACCTCCATTGTTGAAGCGAATGGCAATGGCACTTACACTTTTTCTGATATGGATATTACAGCAACACTACAAAATTATTGTACGGGTGGTACCAATTATGGTGGTTGGTCCATTATTATTATTTATGAAGATCCGGCTCTTTTATGGACCCAAGTTTCTTTGTTTGATGGTTTGGAAGCTGTTTCGTCAACGCAAAATTCACTTGATATTATCCTTACAAATATTGATGTAGTTAGTGATGTATTATCAAAAATTGGCTTTTTGGCTTGGGAAGGAGATGCTGCAATAGCCAACGGCGAAAGTTTAAAGATTAATAATAACATAGTTGGTAATCTCCCATTAAATCCGCCTAATAACGCCTTTAATAGTACAAATAGTTATACAAATTCAAGCAGTCTTTATAATATGGATTTGGATTTTTATGATTTAATGGGCCTCATACAACCCGGCGATACCAATATTGCTATCCAACTTACCTCTCAACAGGATTTTATTATAGTCAATAATATAATTGTTGCTGTAAATTCAGAATTGCCTGATCCTACAATTGTTATTGATGGTGCCGTAGCTTTTCCGCAACAAGACCAAATACAAATAACCTATACAGTTAGTAATACAAATAGTACAGCTGAGTTGCCAGCAAACACACCCATTACTTTTTATGCGAATGGTATTGAGTTTGGAGAAACACAAACCAATCAAATTGTGCCTATTGGAGGAACGCTCACTGAAGTCGCAACCATAGCGTTGCCTACTGGTACACCTTCAAATTTTACTTTGAAAGCTACAATTAATGCCGATGGAACTATTCCTGAAACCGACGGAACAAACAATGATTATGAACTTCAACTTACAATTTCGCCTATAACCGTAAACGAAACCCCTGAAGCATTGCAAGTGTGCGATACCGATAACGATGGCTTTGCCCAATTTACTTTGCACAATGCCGATGCCGATATTACACTTGGCGATCCAAGCTTAACAACTACCTATCATTTTACGCTTTTGGACGCAGAGAACGGCCTTAATGAACT
>DAIMFZ010000252.1:0-2823 GCA_036724225.1 Aequorivita sp. | reverse complement strand
AGAACCACCACGAAGTATTGAAAAACAGCCGCTGTGGTTTCCAAACGCCATAAGCTTCGGCAGATCTAGGAAATTTTGAAGCATCATCAACCAAATCAAAAGCTTCTACGCTCAACATAGCAGAAGCCGTGTGATGGCCGTGAGTGCTGCCAGGACTGCGATGGTCAAAACGGTTTATTACAATATCCGGTTTAAATTTTCGGATGGTCTGTACAACATCACTCAAAACATCGTTTCGGTTCCAAAACTCAAAGGTTTCATCGGGGTTTTTGCTGTAGCCGAAATCATTGGCACGAGTAAAAAATTGCTGTGCGCCATCGGTTCTTCGCGCTGCCAAAAGCTCCTGCGTACGGATAACTCCGAGTAGTTCACGCAATTCGGGGCCAACCAAATTTTGTCCGCCATCGCCGCGGGTGATGGAAAGGTAGGCGGTATTTGCGTGCACGTCATTTACCAAATAGGAAATGAGGCGTGTATTTTCATCATCGGGATGCGCAGCAATGTAAAGCGCAGAACCCACAAAATTAAGTTTTTGGAGATCGTGATAAATTTCGGAAGTGGTAGGTTTTTTGGGGGTTTGAGCGGTAGCTGTTATCGCGAAAAATAAGAATAGAAGTCGTAAAAAAGATGTTTTTTGCATAAAATATATTTCTGGATTGTACGAAACCCATCAAAGATACCAATTTGTGAAAATTAATCGTGGGGCAGTTCTTCCTTATTTTTATCGAGTCCGTTTTGGTGTTCATAAAACTCCTCAGGCTTAATGATGCTCACACCTTTCTGGAGCATCATACTATTGGGATAGGTTATGATTTCATTGGTGTTGGTGTGAAGGATGATGTGAAACGTTTTGATGTCTTCAATAATACCTTCGCAGGGCATTTCTTTATCGTGGATTTTTATATAATCGCCAATTTTATAGGGAAAGGTGAAAAACATAATCACGCCGCTGGTAACGTTGCTGAGAATGGACCATTGCGCAAAAAAGGCAATCCCGATAACCGCAAAAACTGACGACATTACAACACCCACATTCCTAAAGTCAACACCCCAAATCAATATAAAGCCCAAGACTAGTATAAAGAAGATCGCAAAATCTACGTGTTTCATAATCAAGCCGGTACGGTGCTCCAGCCGTTCAATTTTTTTTGCGAAGTTGCGAACGGTTCTTTTTAGGATGAACCGCAACAGTAGCACAACCAAGAGTAGGATTCCGGATTCAATTAGTTCGGGGTAATATTCTTTTAGATTTATCATAGCAATTTCATTTCAGGCCCAATGAATCCCGAAGGTAGGCAAACTCATTTCGGTTTTTGTTCCAGTAATCTGTCCGCATTCTTTTGAGTTTTAAGGCGGTGGTTTTTAGTCTTATGGTATCATTTTGGTCGGCGGCGTTCACTTCTTCCCATTTCTCAATTTCATAGGGAAAAGAGCTGTGGAAAAAAAGCATCAACTGCCGCTGCAAATCTGGATAATTTAAAGTGTAAATGGTAATGGAATCGCCCTGTTTTAAACTCGCAAAAGCGTTGTGCTGCTTAATTTCTTTGTGGCGAAGCCGCAAATACTCAAATGAAGGGATAACCATTACGTCGCCTGTGGGCAGTTCTTCGGGGTTGATGCGGATTAGGTTCCAAAGTTCGTTTTCCAGCCATGTTTTTGGCAAAGTGAGGTTTTGGTCCGCTTCGCCCTCAAAATAGGAGTGGCTCTCTATTTCAAAATCAGAGCGGTTGTTGAGCTGCATATAAACCTGTCCGCACCATTCCTGCACACTGTTGCTCACTTTCAGCGCATGGCCAGTGTTGGAAATTGGGCTAAAAGTACTTGTCATTATGGAATACGGATAAATACCAGTATTGAAATTCTTCATTTGGTTCAATTTCAAAACTGAAAGATTATTTTCTGAAGAATTATTCGCCTTAACTTGCGCATCCGGTAGGAAATCCTCGGAGACGAAAATGTTTACTGTCGTGCCTTCGCGGAGTTCGCCGTAGCGTTCCTGTATAAGCTGATAGGAGGTAATTTCAGCTTTTCCTGAATACCAATAGTCTTTAAATTCCTCTGAAAGATTTCGCGGTTCCGCAGTTTTTTCTGTTACTTTTTTCTTCGGAAGGGTTGGCGTGCCATTTTTTTCTTCGGAAGAATTGCAACTGTTGAAAACTATCAAAAAAGAGAGAAAAGAAAGGAGTTTGAAAAGGTTCATCTTATTGAAGGATTTGGTGCAAACTTACCAAAAATTCAACGCTCGGCAATCTCGGTTAACATTTTATAAACAAGCCGCGTGGGTAGCCCCATTACATTAAAATAGCAACCTTCAATTTTCTCGATGCCAATGTAGCCTATCCATTCCTGAATACCGTAGCTTCCCGCTTTGTCAAAGGGTTTGTAGGTTTTTAAATAATAATCTATTTCCTCTTCGGAAAGGGTTTTGAACCAAACTTTTGTAACGTCACTTACAGTTTTTTGAAATTCCTTTGAAGTAAAACAGACCGAAGTGATCACTTCGTGCATTTTTCCGCTCAAATCGCGCAACATTTGTTTGGCTTCTTCAAAATCTTTTGGTTTTCCGATTGCTTTTTCATCTTTCCATACAATTGTGTCACTCGTAATAAGGATATCATTTTGTTTTAGATCCACAAAAACTGATGCTTTCAGTCTCGATAGATAGTCCGTTATTTCTGAGTGCTTTAAATTTGAAGGATAAACTTCATTGACTTCTTTAACTTGAATTGTAAAATCCAAATCCAGTTCCTTAAAGAAAGCCTGCCTTCTCGGCGAACCGGAAGCGAGGATGATGTTGTGATTTTTTAGTTTTTCTTTTAACAT
>DAIMFZ010000251.1:0-2830 GCA_036724225.1 Aequorivita sp. | reverse complement strand
ACTATTTTCTATTTACAGGGCTCAAGAATTACCAATCTTGAAAAAACCCAAAAAACACATACCGAAATTTATTCAGTGGATTTAAAAATGCCATTGGCCATTATTATGGGCTCCGAAGGAAAAGGTGTTTCAAAATCGGTACTTACTTTGGTGGACCAAAAAGCTTCTTTGCCCCTTCTTGGAGAAATCAATTCATTGAACGTTTCCGTAGCCTGTGGAGCGTTTCTTTATGAAGTTATACGTCAGCGGCGGCAATAATTATTCCGTTTCCTTTTCAGGATTTTTTTTAAAACTGTACACAATTTTTATACGGCGTGGCTTTTGTTCCGTGGGTTTCTCTTCCATTGGCTCAAGTGGTTCTTTGGAAAGTTCTATAAAATTTCCGTTTTCGTCAAATTGTTTTAAAAACGGATCATTTTCAGGATTGTAATCCTCCCGCTCCCAATCATATTTTTTGTTTTGTACAGGATTCCCTTTAAAGAAAAAAGCGAATAGCAAACCTACGAAAAATCCGGAAAGATGTCCCTCCCAAGAAATTTCAGGATTTACGGGAAAAACATACCAAAGCATTCCGCCGTAAAGAAAAACCACAACCAGAGCTAAAGCGGTTAGCTGAAACTGTTTTGAGAAAATTCCCTTAAAAAACAAAAAGGCCGCCAACATATAAACCACTCCGCTCGCCCCGATATGGAGAGAAGATCTACCAATTAACCAAGTGGCCACGCCTGTCAATAACATTCCATAAATCAATACTTTCCAACGAATATTTCGATAAAAATAGAAGAGAGCCGAAGAAAGCACAAATAACGGAATAGAATTATTAAAGAGATGTTTCAGGCTCCCGTGAATAAAAGGGCTAAAAAGAATACCGCGCAAGCCTTTCAATTCTCTGGGGTAAACTCCATACGAATTGAAATTAAAACCAAATCGCGATTCAACCCAAAACACGATCCAAAGCACCATCACGAAAAGCAACGGATAGCCAAACACTTCGGGAGAAAATTTTAATTGGTTTGAATTCGACATATTTGATTAATTACAAAAAACAATCCCAAAATCAAATTTATGATAAATTGTCAGTGAAACCGATTTATTAAAATTGTAATTTTGAAAAACTATGAACGCACCCCTCGCGGAACGGATCCGCCCCTCCACACTTGAAGGATATTTAAGCCAGCAACACTTAGTGGGGCCCAAAGGTTCGCTTACTTCGCAATTAAGTACTGGAATGATTCCCTCGATGATTTTTTGGGGACCGCCTGGAACAGGGAAAACCACCCTCGCAAATATTATTGCCAATGAAAGCGGAAGACCATTTTACACGTTGAGCGCCGTGGACAGTGGTGTTGCTGCTGTTCGGGAAGTGATAGAAAAAGCAAAAAAAAGCGATAATCTATTTTCAACCAAAAATCCAATTCTTTTTATTGACGAAATTCACCGTTTCAGCAAGTCGCAGCAGGATTCACTTTTGGGGGCTGTTGAAAAAGGGTGGATCACATTAATTGGCGCTACCACCGAAAACCCAAGTTTTGAAGTAATTCCCGCACTTCTGTCCCGCTGTCAGGTTTATGTTTTGGAACCTTTCAGCCGTGAAGACTTGGAAGCATTGCTAAAAAGAGCTTTGAAAGAAGACGAAATCCTTTCCAAAAAGAAAGTTACCTTAAAAGAAACCGAAGCACTTATAAGGCTTTCAGGCGGAGATGCACGTAAACTTCTCAATATTTTGGAATTGGTTGTTCTTTCCGAAAAAACAGAAAAAGTTACAATTAACAACGAACTGGTTATGCAAAAAGCACAGAAAAACACGGTGCTTTATGACAAAACTGGGGAACAACACTACGACATCATTTCGGCATTTATAAAATCAATGCGCGGAAGCGACCCGAATGCAGCAGTTTATTGGCTGGCGCGAATGATAGAAGGCGGTGAAGATATAAAATTCATTGCACGGAGAATGGTAATCCTCGCTTCTGAAGATATTGGAATGGCAAACCCAAATGCGCTGTTGCTTGCCAACAGTACTTTTCAAGCCGTAAACACCATTGGTTACCCCGAAGCTCGGATTATTTTGAGTCAGTGCGCCATTTATTTGGCAACTTCACCTAAAAGCAATGCTTCCTATAAGGCCATTGGTGAAGCGCAACAATTGGTTCGGCAAACAGGCGATCTGTCAGTTCCGTTATCAATCAGAAATGCACCAACTAAACTTATGAAACAGTTGGGCTACGGAAAGGAATATGAATATGCACACAATTATGAAGGCAATTTTGTACCGCACGAATTTTTACCAGAAGAAATAAAAGGAACTACATTTTACAGGCCCGGAAACAACGCAAAGGAAAATTCCCTAAAAAGTTATTTAAAGCAGCTTTGGAAGGATAAATACGATTTCTAATTTTCAGATTTGTAAACTTTTGAAGCGCCATCTTCTTTGATGATCAGATTCCCAGAAGCATCAAAAGCAGCATCTGCAACTTTTCCTGACGTATCCATATATTTTATTAGGTTGTCCATCAAGATTATTTTTCCCTTTAAAAGAAGTCCGTCTGAAGCGGTTGAGGATTCTTCATATAATGAATAACCTTCAATAGTTTTACGCAACAGAAAAGTTTTCCCTGAATATGAATAGTTTGAAAATTTTGCATCGGGAAGTAAAATACCCGAAACTTTTGAAGTTTTTGGTTTTGCAAGTTCAGCTGCATCTATATTTGGCATCGTTTCTTGGGAAACTATTGTACTGTTGGTGTTTTTGGTTAAAAGAACCACATCTTTTTGTTTCACTTGCATTCCATCGATTCCGTTGAAAGCTTTCCGAAGTGCATCTTGGTAT
>DAIMFZ010000250.1:1414-2851 GCA_036724225.1 Aequorivita sp. | reverse complement strand
ATAAAACAGATACTTCAAAAATAAAACATACTGATAGTAGATGATGACATCAACATACTGGAACTGCTCCAACGGCATTTGCATTCGCTGGATTATCATACTTATAAGGCAGTTTCAGTAAAGGAGGCCGTCGCCATTTTGCGCGATACCGAAATAGATTTGCTGATTACCGACTTAAAAATGCCCGAGGTGGACGGTTTTCAATTAATACAATTTGCGGCGGAACATTACCCAAATATGCCAAAGTTGGTGGTTACGGGCTACCCTTCGGTGCAGGATGCCCTTTCTGCCATAAAATCTGGCGCAGTAGATTATTTGGTAAAACCATTTACTAAGGAAGAATTAAGACAAAGCGTTTTGAAATCGCTCCCCTCAGCTATCGGTAAATCAAGAACGAAGAAAAAAATATCGGCCGAAACTTCCGAAACCAAAAAATACAACGAAATAATTGGCGAGAGCGAAGCCATCAAAAGCGTGACCCAAATAATAGATCGCGTTAAGGACAACAAAGCCACTATTTTCATCAGTGGCGAAAGCGGCACGGGGAAAGAACTTGTGGCGCGGTCCATTCATTACAACGGCAAGTTTTCGCGAGCGCCTTTTATTGCCGTAAACTGCGGTGGAATTCCCGAAAACCTCTTGGAATCAGAACTTTTTGGTTATGTGAAAGGCGCCTTCACGGGAGCCAATGAAAATCGGGAAGGCTTTTTTCAAGCCGCGGAGGGCGGCACCATTTTTCTTGATGAAATAGGCAACGCCCCATTGTCTGTGCAATCACGGCTGTTGCGTGTACTTCAAGAAAAGGAGGTAATGAAAGTGGGCGAACGGAAAACCGAAAAAATAGACGTTCGTGTAATCGCGGCCACCAATAGCAATCTTCGCGAAATGATTGCAAAGGAAACGTTCCGCGAAGACCTTTTTTATCGTCTAACGGTTGTTGAAATATACGTGCCCCCACTTAGAGAGCGAAAGGAAGACATCCCCTTGCTGGCAGACAAATTCCTCTTCAAATACGGCAATGAATACAAGGGCCGCTACATTACTTTAGACCCCGATGCCCAAGCTCTTTTACAGCGCTACGATTGGCCCGGGAATATTCGCGAGCTTGAAAATGTGATACAGCGAGCGGTTATTATGTGCGACCGAACCATAGGCGTAAATGACTTGCCGGAAACCCTAAAATACCAAATAGACTTCCCCGAAGACGGTTTACTCTCCTTAAAGGAAATGGAGAAAAAATACATAGAAAAAGTACTTGCCGCAACTGATAACAATCAAACCAAAGCTGCCGAAATCCTTAAAATTGATCGCAAAACACTTCGCGGAAAAACGAAAGAATAGTTATTGGAAGCCTCCAACTTCCAACTTCCAGCCTCCAACTTCATCTTCATCTCCATCTTCATCTTCATCTTCATCTTCGATTTCAATTTCGATTTC
>DAIMFZ010000250.1:0-1314 GCA_036724225.1 Aequorivita sp. | reverse complement strand
ATTTCAAACTGGGTATTTTCTCCCCAATTAAGAAATTATTCCCCAATCCCCTCATTTAGAATATTTCTTCAAAAAATTAATAAATCGTTGTTTATCAGTAGCTTAGTTATTTGTTTCAAAATAATTTCGTTTGTTGGCACAGCCCTTGCCTATACGAATTGCAAACAATAAGGAATTATGAATAGAAACAATATAAATATTTGCATTGGTTGTGCACATGCTGCTTATTGCGTGCTAACGCACGATCATTCAGCGGTGTTTTCCTGTAGTGAGTATGAAGAACTGCAGCACCGCCACCCCGAACCTTTACTGAAAATAACCAAAAGAAAGCCTGAAATGGCTACTATTTAAAAACAAGTATTAAAATGACAAACACTCAAACTTTGGAAAAACCAAAACCCGTAAAAAGAGGAATGTTGGACAACGTGTTGGAACAATTCAACACCGCGGCAGACAAAATAAATCTGAACCCAAACGTTCGTAAAATTCTTAGCATCACTAATACCGAAATTATTATTCACTTCCCTGTTCGAATGGACAGTGGTGAGGTGGAAATATTCACCGGATACCGTGTGCAACACAACAACGCCCTTGGGCCATACAAAGGTGGTCTTCGCTACCACCCAACAGTAGATATTGACGCCGCCCGTGCTTTGGCAATGTGGATGACATGGAAAACATCTTTGGCAGGTTTGCCTTACGGAGGTGCAAAAGGAGGAATCCAGATTGACCCTTCAAAATATTCAAAAGGTGAATTGGAGCGCATTACGCGTAGATTTACTTATGCTTTAGGTGAAAACATAGGCCCAGAGCATGACATTCCTGCTCCAGACGTGAATACCAACGACCAAACAATGGCTTGGATTGCGGATACCTATATGAGTACTAAAAGTACCAGCGAACGTTCCAAAAACCAACACGTAGTTACAGGAAAACCTGTAGGCAGCGGTGGTTTGGAAGGTCGTGATCGTGCCACTGGCTACGGTGTGTATTTGACCATTAAATTTTGGGCTGAAAAAAATAACGAAATCCTTAAAGGAAAAACTTTTATCGTTCAAGGTTTTGGCAATGTGGGCTATTGGGCCGCATATTTCCTTGAAAAAGAAGGCGCAAAACTTGTTGGAGTGCAAGATGCCTTCGGAAGTATTCAAAACAAAAAAGGAATAAACGTTGAAAACCTTTTCAACTACGGCAAAGCTAACAAAGGTAGCATTGTAGGTTTCCCAGAAGCTTCCGCTATGGAAGGCAATGAATTCTTTGGCTTGGATTGCGACATCTGTATTCCTGCCGCTTTGGGCAATCAGATTACAAAGG
>DAIMFZ010000249.1:0-2853 GCA_036724225.1 Aequorivita sp. | reverse complement strand
CTACCTTATGTCTTTTTCTTTTTTTACCGCTTGGCATACTAAAGTTTTTTTTAATGTCCCGGATTCAATTCGGGGCGGGTTATTATTATTTTACGTCCACGTTGGTTTTTACACCTTCTACAAAAACTTTTGCAGGTTTAAAAGCCGGAATATTGTGGGCTGGTATTTTAATGGTTGTGTTTTTGGAAATGTTTCTTCCTGTTTTTTCAGCTCTTGTTTTGATAATAAAACTTCCAAAACCTCTCAAGTATACATTGTCTCCACCTTCCAAGGAATTCTTCACTTCTTCCATAAAGGTTTCAACTGTAGCCTGAACTTCATTCTTTTCCATTCCTAATTTTTCTGAAATCTTTGCTACGATATCTGCTTTCGTCATTACTTTTAAATTTTAATTAATATTCTTTTACTAGATTTTTTTTAGAGACCGCAAATATACATATTTTAATATCAATAATTCAAACCTTAATCCTTTAAAATTTAAAGGGATATAGATTAAATTTACCCAATGCCCAAAATAGCCCCATATTTCTCCAATATTCTCATTCCTTGGTATTTACAAAACAAACGTGAATTACCTTGGCGAAACACAATGAATCCATACCAAATTTGGCTTTCAGAAATCATATTGCAACAAACCAGGGTTTTGCAAGGATTGCCTTACTATTTAAAATTTGTTGAAAAGTACCCAAAAGTTGCAGATTTGGCAAATGCCCGCGAGGAAGATGTTTTAAAACTTTGGCAAGGTTTGGGTTATTATTCCCGCGCACGAAACCTGCATGCTACTGCAAAAATCGTTTCCGAAAAAATGGACGGCATATTCCCAAACAACTATAAAGATTTATTGAAATTGAAAGGCATTGGCGATTATACAGCCAGCGCCATTGCCAGCATTTCCTTCAACCAGCCCGAAGCCGTTGTGGATGGAAATGTGTATCGTGTGCTTTCACGTGTTTTTGGAATTTCCACTCCTATTAATACAACCGCTGGTCAAAAAAAATTTAAACAACTCGCGCAACAATTAATAGACAAAAAACAACCCGGCACGTTCAACCAAGCCATTATGGAATTTGGCGCTCGCTATTGCGTTCCGCAAAATCCTGATTGCGGAAATTGCATTTTTAATGATAGCTGTATAGCTTTTCAGCAAAAAAAAGTAGCAGATCTTCCTGTAAAAATAAAGGCGAAACCCATAAAAAAAAGGTTCTTTAATTATATGGTAGTACTTTCAGAAAACGAGAGAACAATCCTACAACAACGAACGGGTAAAGGAATTTGGCAAAAACTTTATCAATTTCCGCTTATTGAAACTATGGAAGATGTTGACCTTTCATTGCTTAAAGAACAACCACAATTTCAAGGGTTTTCTGAAGAATTAAATATTGATACCATTTCACTTTTCAATGAAAAAGCAGTGGTCCACAAATTATCGCATCAACATTTATACACACGTTTTTGGATAGTTGAAGTTTCCGAAGAAATTGATAGCACTATTCCAATTTCAGAAGTAAAAAAATACGCTGTTCCGGTTTTAATAGAAAATTTTGTCGCTGAATTTTTTGAAAACTACTGACTTTGACGCTCATATTATATTAGGAAAGAAATGAATTTATATAAAAATTTAAAAATTGATTATATTTAAATCGCAAAATCTACCTTTGCACAAATTGAAAATGATACAATTATGAGTGGAACACTGAACAAAGTAATGTTGATTGGGCATACTGGCGATGATGTGAAAATGCATTATTTTGAAGGCGGAAACAGTTTAGGCCGTTTCCCACTTGCCACAAATGAAACCTATACAAACAAAACCACGAACGAGCGGGTTACCAATACCGAATGGCACAATATTGTGGTTCGCAACAAAGCCGCAGAAATCTGCGAAAAATATTTAAAAAAAGGCGACATGGTTTATATTGAAGGCCGCCTAAAAACGCGCAAATGGCAGGATGACAAAGGGCTGGACAGATATAGCACCGAGATTCACTGTACAGATTTCACATTTTTGAATTCAAAGAGCGAAAGCGATGGTGCCACAAATAACAGTGCTGGGCAAAATACTCAGAAACCTCAGCCTTTATCGGTCCAGCAAAATAACAATTCAGTTTCTGAAGAAGAGGATGAACTTCATTCTTAACGTTTAACTAAACCCAACAACTTGGACACAGAGCCCCCTGGTTTATTATTCTTTTTTACCGTTTTGGATTTTACCCAAATAACAAGTTGCATACTGCTGGTTGTTCTTTTAGCCTGTTCTGCCCTCATTTCGGGCGCCGAAGTGGCTTTCTTTTCTTTGACTCCATCAGATTTTGAGACGAATGGGGAAAAATCTATTGCGAAAAAGCTTGGTATTGTTAAGCGATTATTGGAAAAACCCAAGAAACTGTTGGCCACGATTTTGGTTTCAAACAATTTTATAAATATTGCTATAGTACTGATTTTCGACTCAATGAGCGAAGTATTTTTTTCGGGGATTCAATCCAACTTTTTTGGTATTGATATTCGCTTTATTATAGAAGTTGGAGTTGTGACCTTTTTAATTTTGCTGTTTGGCGAAATCCTTCCTAAAATATATGCAAACCGCAACCGTATTTCGTTCGCGGTTTTTATGGCACAACCAATAAATGTATTGGACACCTTGCTTTCGCCCATCAGTTCACCTATGCGTTCTGCCACCATTTACCTTCACGAACGCTACGGAAAACAGAAATCCAACATCAGCGTGGACCATCTTTCGCAGGCACTTGAGCTTTCCAATCAAGACACTACTTTCGAGGAACAGAAAATTCTACAAGGAATTGTAACCTTCGGAAATACCGATACCAAACAGGTTATGAAAAACCGGATGGACAT
>DAIMFZ010000248.1:0-2900 GCA_036724225.1 Aequorivita sp. | reverse complement strand
CGCCAAAGCTTTTGAGGTTCTCGCAAAAACCACAATCCCGCTGGTAGGGCGGTCCAAACGGTGCACAACACCCAAATAGACTGCGCCTGGTTTGTTGTATTTTTCGGCAATATATTCCTTAACAACATCAGAAAGTGGCGCATCACCCGTTTTGTCGCCCTGCACAATATCTCCAGAGCGTTTGTTTACTGCAATCAGATGATTGTCTTCAAACAAAACCTGAAGATTGTCCTTGGTGCTGTGTGTTTTTGGATTGATGAGTTTTTTTGAAATTTGATTTTTGATTATTTATTTGGAATTTGTTACTTGAAATTTGGAATTTCCTCTTTAATATTGCTCGCTATCATTTGGAAAATCGCCACTTTTCACATCTGCACTGTATTGAGTGAAAGCGTTTTTCATTTCGGTATATAAATCCAGATACCTTCTAAGAAAACGCGGATTGAATTCGTGCGTCATTCCAACCATATCATGCGTTACCAAAACTTGACCGTCCACGCCATTTCCGGCACCGATGCCTATTACGGGAATGCTTATTTTTTCAGCAACTTCCTTGGCGAGTTTTGCGGGAACTTTTTCCAAAACAACCGCGAAGCATCCTGCTTTCTCGAGCAAAATGGCATCTTCAATCAGTTTTTCGGCTTCTTCTTCCTCTTTGGCGCGTACGGTGTAAGTTCCAAATTTATAAATGGATTGCGGCGTAAGCCCCAAATGACCCATGACAGGAATCCCTGCGTTCAAAATTCTTTTTATGGATTCTTTAATCTCGGCACCGCCTTCCATTTTTACAGCGTGCCCACCGCTTTCTTTCATAATCCGTATTGCTGAACGAAGTGCTTCTTTTGGGTCGCTTTGGTAGCTTCCGAAAGGTAAATCCACTACCACCAAACTACGTTCAATGCCACGGACCACCGAGGCTGCATGATAGATCATTTGGTCAAGGGTGATTGGCAAAGTTGTTTCATGCCCCGCCATTACATTACTGGCCGAATCGCCTACCAAAATTACATCTATCCCCGCACTGTCCACAATCTTGGCCATCGTGAAATCATAAGCCGTGAGCATGGAGATTTTCTCGCCTTTCTTTTTCATATCCACCAATGTTTTAGTGGTTATACGCTTGTATTCTTTTTTTGCTGTGCTCATAATGGATTTGAATTAAATGGTAAAAGTAAGGATTTGCGATTTACGATTTCGGATTTACGATTGTTGATTTTCCCCTTTGGGTCAGGGAGCTTAGCAATCGCTAATATTCACCTGCACCGCCAAACCGCCCTCACTGGTTTCTTTGTATTTTGAAGTCATATCCTTTGCGGTTTCCCACATAGTGGCAATCACTTTGTCCAAGGGTACTTTTGCTTTTGAAGGGTCACTGTCCAAAGCCATTTCGCAAGCATTTATAGCTTTTATAGCACCCATCGCATTGCGTTCAATACACGGAATTTGTACCAAACCAGCAATGGGGTCGCAGGTCATTCCCAAATGATGTTCCATTGCTATTTCGCTAGCCATTAAGCATTGTTCTGGGGTTCCGCCCATCAATTCACAAAGTGCACCCGCAGCCATTGAGGAGGAAACGCCAATCTCTGCCTGGCAACCGCCCATTGCCGCTGAAATGGTAGCCCCTTTTTTGAAAATACTCCCTATCTCGCCCGAAGTGAGCAAAAATTTTCGCACATCCTCAAAGTTGGCATCGTGGTTTTCTATCACCATATAATACATCATCACAGCAGGAATTACGCCCGCACTTCCGTTGGTAGGTGCTGTAACTACACGGCCCAGCGAAGCATTCACTTCATTTACGGCCAAGGCGAAACACGACACCCATTTCAAAATTTGACGAAATTTGACTTCTGTATTTCTAATGGCATCAATCCATTCTTCAGCATTGGTATATTTTGGGTCGGTAATTAGGTTTTTATTCATTTCAAAAGCTCTTCGGGTAACGTTCAACCCACCGGGCAATATTCCTTCGGTATGGGCGCCAACGTACATAGAATCGAGCATCACGTCCCAAATTTTCTTTAGGCCATCGTTTATTTCAGCTTCGCTTCTGAGAGATTTTTCATTTTCGAGCACTATTTCCCAAATGTTTTTTCCTTCGGCTTTGCAATACGCCAAGAGTTCAGTTCCTTTTTCAATTGGGAAGGGGAATTGCTCAAATTTTGCCTGTTTAATTTTTTTGGTTTTCCGTTCTTTTTTCACTGTAAATCCACCGCCGATGGAGTAAAAAGTAGAAGATTTTTTAGAGCCGTCTTTCAAAGTTGCATTAAAAGTCATTCCGTTGGGATGAAACTCCAAAAACTTACGGTTGAAGATGATGTTTTGCTTCGGAAAAAAGGGAACATCCGATTCGCCGTTGAGCTTTAATTTATTTTCGGAAGTAATAGAATCTATTTCCTTTACAATGTTTTCAATAGGAAAAGTTACGGGGTCAAAGCCCGAAAGACCTAACATTACTGCAATATCAGTAGCGTGGCCTCTTCCCGTGAGCGAGAGGGAACCGTAAAGGTCCACTGAAATTTCCGCTACATCTTCAAATTGATTATTCTCTTTCAATTCACCAATCCATCGCATGGCTGCGCGCCACGGCCCCAAAGTGTGGGAACTTGAAGGTCCCACCCCAATTTTCAACATATCAAAAACGCTGATACTTTCCATTCAAAATAATTTTGAAAACAAATATAGCCATAAAACCGTGCAAGAATTAACTACGTTTAAAAAAGAACCACCGTTAGGGCAATCGCTTTGGGACGAGCAGTTTGTCACTTGTGAAATCTCCGAATGCCAAAATTTTCGTGTAAGATTACTTAAATTTATAACCAGTGCCCAAATTGATGCGAAGCCCGAAGCCGACGTTGAAATAATTGACACCATTAAACGTATCTTCAAGTTCCGAT
>DAIMFZ010000247.1:0-2935 GCA_036724225.1 Aequorivita sp. | reverse complement strand
ACAAGAACAATAAAAACACAACCCTGAAAGCCTCTCCTTTGGAGGGGTTGGGGAGGACTATGAAAAAATATACAGATACAGGTAAAAAAGACACACGTTCAGGTTTCGGGGACGGACTCACGGATCTTGGAAAGAAAAACAAAAACGTTGTTGCACTCTGTGCAGATCTTACTGGTTCCTTAAAAATGGACGATTTCAAGGAAAACCATCCGGAACGTTTCTTTCAAATTGGGATTGCTGAAGCGAATATGATCGGTATAGCAGCGGGAATGACCATTGGCGGAAAGATTCCTTTTACAGGAACTTTTGCAAATTTTTCCACAGGAAGGGTTTATGACCAAATTCGCCAAAGCGTTGCTTATAGCGGAAAAAATGTAAAAATTTGTGCCTCACACGCCGGCTTAACTTTAGGTGAAGACGGTGCAACTCATCAAATCTTGGAAGATATTGGCTTGATGAAAATGCTTCCGGGAATGACCGTTATCAACACTTGTGATTACAACCAAACCAAAGCCGCAACGATTGCCATTGCAGACTACGAAGGCCCAGTTTATCTTCGTTTTGGAAGACCAAAGGTTGCTAATTTCACTCCAACGGACCAAAATTTTCAAATAGGAAAAGCGGTGCAATTGCAGGAAGGGACAGATGTTACCATAATAGCTACCGGACATTTGGTCTGGGAAGCACTGCAGGCTGCGGAGACTTTAAATGAAAATGGAATTACTGCCGATGTGATAAACATTCACACCGTTAAACCACTGGATGACGAAACAATTTTGAAAAGCGTTAAAAAAACAGGCCGCGTGGTAACTGCTGAAGAACATAACTTCCTTGGTGGTTTGGGCGAAAGTGTGGCTCGTTTATTATCTACTCGACATCCAGCTCCGCAAGAATTTATAGCCACACAAGACACTTTTGGGGAATCGGGAACTCCCGAGCAGTTGATGGACAAATACGGTTTGAATGCTTCAGCCATTGTAAATGCTGTTAAAAAGGTAATTGCCAGAAAGTAAAATCAATTTACAGATATAAAAAAAGCCCCGCTCTTCACTGAGCGGGGCTTTTTTTAACTTCTTAAGCGAATATTTGTTAAATGGTGGCGTCCAAATAATCTGGAATACCGTTTCCGTTTTTATCGGGAAAGGTAATTACCCCATTTATTATTTCGATCTCAAATTTTGTAAGCCTGCCATCGCCATCGTCGTCGGGATCTTCAAAATTGGATTTACCGTCGCCATCTGTATCGTCGTCTATTGCATATTGATTGCCATTTATATCTTCCATATACGAAGGTATTCCATCTCCATCGTGATCTGCAAGTTCAGTAGCGAACAGTTCAAATGAAAATATAAGTTGATCGTAAGGATTAAGATCTCCAGCAGGAGGATATTGAAAATATCCCAAACCAGAAGGTATAAATACTGCTCCAATTCCATAATCCTCAAAGGTAAGGGTTCCGTCAGAATTTGATATTACGTTCCCCGCACCTTTAAATTCCGGTATTATCATTTGAAGGCCAGCAACAATACTGTTTAGGTCAAACCTAACAGGAATTACGGAGCTATCAAAAAGGTCAAGATTCATCAATCTTCCGTCATAGGTGTTTGTGGTATAATCAGAAAAATGGGGTTTATCGCCACCGCCTTCTCTAACTATCAAATAATAAAGTTTATAAGTAACAGACTTGTCCACACGGTCCACTACTTCTTTATAAGTAACCTGATCCTTCAATGGAATTAGGGTAGTATTACCTTTAGGAATGGTATCAAACTTCAATTTAAAGTTCTCTGGATCGGCCTGAAATTCCTCATAATTGTAAAAGTGATTTTCCAAAAAAGCTTCAATCTCTGCCTGTGCACGTACTGCTTCATCTCCGCGATCTCTTGGAGGAACTATATAAGGCTCAGGTTGGTCTTTTTTGCAAGAAACTGTAATGCAAAGCATTACAACCAACAAGGAAATTCCGTATTTAATTTTTGTCATCATCAATTTTTTGTGGGCGCAAGATACAATTTTCCGCTATTTTTGTACACTTCGTTAACGTTGTTTTTGGTATTATTTATATGAGGATCGATAAATATTTATGGAGCGTTCGGTATCTAAAAACCCGAAATATCGCAACCCAGACTTGTAAAAAAGGTTCGGTGCGCGTAAATGGCGACATAGTGAAACCGTCGCGCAATGTATTTCCGGGCGATGTTATTACTATTCGAAAGGAACAAATAAACTATCAACTGGAAGTGCTTGACCTTCCCCCAAGTCGCGTTGGCGCAAAGCTAGTGGACATTTACAGAAAAGACACCACCCCAAAGGAAGCCTTTGAAACCAACGAAATGCTTCAATACGCAAAAACCTATTACAGAAATAAAGGCGTGGGAAGGCCCACCAAAAAAGACCGAAGGGATTTGGACGATTTTAAGGAATCTCCCGAAGACGAAAACCAAGCGCAATAACTATATTTGGAAAAACTTTTGAAGATGCAGGACATTAGCACAGTAATTCTCGACAAGAAACAGATAGCCCACAAAATAAAAAGGATTGCCTACCAAGTCTATGAAACCAACGTAGATGAAAAGGAAGTGGTGATTGCTGGTATTATGAATAACGGTTTTCTGCTCGCAAAAAAAATTAAGATAGAATTAGAGAAAATTTCACCCATAAAGGTGCTTTTATGCGAAGTGATTATTGATAAAAAGCATCCAACCAATGAAATAAAAACTTCTTTAAAAGCTGAAGATTTTAAAAACAAATCACTTTTGCTGGTAGATGATGTGCTGCACTCTGGAACCACTTTGGTTTATGGCGTAAAACATTTTTTGGAAGTACCATTGAAGCAATTCAAGACCGCGGTACTCGTGGATAGAAACCACAAAAAATATCCCGTGAAAGCCGATTTTAAAGGAATTTCACTTTCAACATCCATAAATGAAAATGT
>DAIMFZ010000246.1:0-2950 GCA_036724225.1 Aequorivita sp. | reverse complement strand
CCGGCAGTTGCAAAATAAGCTTGTCCGCCGCCGCCGCCTTCAATTAATTTTCCCAATTCACGCACCACTTTCCCGGCATCTAATTGTTTTTCCTTTACCAAATTTTTAGCGATATAACAAGTTAAAAAAGCTTTTCCATCATTTTCGGTTCCCACCAGTAAAAAAAGTTTTTCTATTTTATTTACAAACTCAAAGGCGAAATCTTTTATGCTGTTTTGGTCCAAATCCAGTTTTGCGGCCAAATAGTTAATGCCGTTGATCGGTTCAACGCCATTTATTAAATCGCCTGTTAAATTTTTGGCTTTATCTTTTTGCAAAGATTCAACCTGCTTTTTTAACAAGGTGATTTCTTCCTGTAAATCTACAATGGCTTTCACCGGATTTTTGGTGTTTTTCAGCACTTCTTTCACTTCAGAATAACGATGGGTATTTTCAAGAAAGAAATCTTTCGCAGCATCGCCCGTAATGGCTTCAATACGTCGCACTCCAGCGGCAATAGCACCTTCCGACACAATTTTAAAATGCCAGATATCGCCCGTATTTTGAATGTGGGTACCCCCGCAAAGTTCCACGGATTTACCAAATTTAATTGCCCGTACCGTATCGCCGTATTTTTCTCCAAACAAGGCCATGGCCCCTTTCTTTAAGGCAGTTTCAATGGGGATATTTCTATATTCTTCAAGCAGAAGTTTTGAAGAAATACGCGCATTTACAAAATCTTCCACGGCACGCAATTCATCAACAGTTAATTTGGCAAAATGCGAAAAATCAAAACGCAGATATTTTGAATGCACCGCCGATCCTTTTTGTTCTACGTGCGTTCCTAAAATCTCGCGTAAAGCCTGGTGCAGCAAATGTGTGGCAGAATGGTTACAGGCTGTTCTGAACCGTTGTTTTTCATCGACCAACACTTTAAAAATTTGAGATGGATCTTTGGGCAAGCTTTTGGCAAAATGAATAATTAAATTATTTTCTTTTTTGGTATCAACAATATAAATAACATTTCCATCGTGCTCTTTAAGATACCCTTTATCGCCCACTTGTCCGCCACCTTCCGGATAAAAAGGCGTCATATTAAATACCAATTGGTACAATTCCCCATCTTTTTTGGACGAAATTTTTCGGTACCGGGTTATTTTAACGTTTGCTTCCAAGGTATCATAGCCAATAAATTCCTCTTCTGGATCATCATATAAAACTACCCAATCATCGGTTTCCACCACGGCCGCTGCTCTTGAGCGTGTTTTTTGTTTTTCCAATTCTGCCTTAAATTCACCTTCGTCTAAGGTCATCCCTTTTTCAGAAAGAATTAAGGCTGTTAAATCAATGGGAAATCCAAAAGTGTCAAATAATTCGAAAGCTTTTTTGCCTGAAACTTCTTTGCCCTTGGTGTTTTTTATGATTCCGTCCAACAAAACCAAACCTTGATCTAAAGTTCGCAAGAAGGAGTTTTCTTCTTCTTTAATCACATTGGTCACCAATTGTTTTTGTGTTTTAAGCTCAGGAAAATAGTCGCCCATTTGTTGGCTTAAAGTTGTTGCCAGTTTGTAAATAAAAGGCTCTTTGGTGTTTAAAAACGTAAATCCATAACGAATTGCCCGTCGCAAAATTCTTCGAATTACATAACCTGCTCCAGTATTTGAGGGCAATTGTCCGTCGGCAATTGCAAAAGCAACTGCTCTAATATGATCGGCAATCACACGAATGGCGATGTCTATTTCTTCATTTTTGCCATATTCACTGTTGGTAATCGCTTCAATTTCCCTTATTAAAGGCGTAAAAACATCGGTGTCATAATTGGATTGTTTATTTTGAAGCACCATACACAAACGTTCAAAACCCATTCCTGTATCTACATGTTTTGCAGGCAATTTTTCCAGGGAACCATCGGCTTTTCGGTTGAATTCCATAAAAACCAGATTCCAGATTTCCACCACTTGCGGATGGTCATTGTTCACCAAACTTCTGCCGGGAACTTTTGCTTTTTCTTCCTCAGACCGTATATCCACATGGATTTCGGAACAGGGTCCGCAGGGACCTTGTGCACCCATTTCCCAGAAGTTGTCTTTTTTGTTTCCGCTAAGGATTCGGTCTTCATCAACATGTTTTTTCCATAAATTGTAGGCTTCTTGGTCATATTCCAAACCTTCATCTTCCGCACCCTCAAATACGGAGACATACAAACAATCTTTGTCAATTTTATAAACTTCAGTCAGCAATTCCCAAGCCCAGTCAATGGCTTCTTTTTTAAAATAGTCTCCAAAACTCCAGTTTCCCAGCATTTCAAACATGGTGTGGTGGTAAGTATCTTTTCCCACTTCTTCCAAATCGTTGTGTTTTCCTGAAACACGTAAACATTTTTGCGTATCGGCAACACGTTTTTCAACAATGGTTTTTTGTCCTAAAAAATACTCTTTAAAAGGCACCATACCCGCATTGGTAAACATAAGCGTAGGATCATTTTTCAAGACCATTGGAGATGACGGCACGATAGCATGTTTTTTTGAAGCAAAAAAATCTAAAAATTGTTGACGTACGAGTTGTGATTTCATATATTTTTTAATATTCTTTTATAAAGGGCACATTCTTATTGTAAGAAGTCCTGATTGTTGCATACCACCTTATTATTGACGTTTTCAAATTTTTTTAAGGACAAAACATCTGTTAATTATATCCTAAAAAAAAGATGGCAATCCAATTATATAAAACATTTTGTAAATTTGTCGTTTACGCTTCAAAATATAATTGAATATTTTGTTGTTTTATGATGCAAAAATAATATATTTTTAAACAATGGCGAAGGTAAAATATTATTACGATTCAGAGACACTATCCTATCAAAAGATACGACCGAAAAAAAGGGACAAATTTAAGAAGCTTGCCTTAATGTTGGCTTCTGCCACAGTTTTTATGATTTTGGGCTTTGTGGTTTTTACCACTATTTTTGAAT
>DAIMFZ010000245.1:2230-2953 GCA_036724225.1 Aequorivita sp. | reverse complement strand
TAATTAAAGCTAACTGACTGACTTTAAATTTAATCAAAAAACAGTTAGACCTAGCTTTACTTTTTCAAGAGTTTAAAAGTTTGTATTTTCCCTGACCCATCAAACACATTTACCAAATAGAGTCCTTGGTTCAAACTACTAACATTTATAGAGGCATCATCTGTAAATACTCCTTGCGAGATCGTTCTTCCCAAAGCATCAATTACTTTATAATTTTTAAGGTTCGTGGCCGTAAAATAAACAAAATTGTCCGCGGGATTTGGATACATCCCCATTTTGCCTTCTATTTCCTCGTCGTTGGACAAAAATGGATCACAAGAAGTTACGGTAAAGGGAACATTTATCTGATTCAACGGAAAAGTGTTTTGGATTGTTGGCGTGGGCCCAGAAAAGACAGGGATAGGTGTAATTGTCAATGGATTTGGCATCAATTGAAGAATTAGGTTTTCGCATTGGTTCCGTAAGTTAACGGTAGTGGTTTTGTAAAGTTCTGCCTCAGTATAGGTAGCAGAAAGCGCGGTGCGATACCCCACATGGTAGTAATAGGAAGTTCCAGCAGGATTCGGGTAATCAAAACTAATATCCGGATAATAAACTAACGGCATTTGGGTGTTCCAAAAGTTGAATTCGTCGGGTGTAGGCTCCACATGAGGAGTTAAATATTGATAACTTAGCCCCACTTGAGCCCCTGTGGCCTTTAAAAATTCGTAAACAAAAACATTT
>DAIMFZ010000245.1:0-2220 GCA_036724225.1 Aequorivita sp. | reverse complement strand
TGCGAACTACCGTCTGCGGCCACATAATTTTCATCCCTATCATAGCCCGTAATGATTAAGTTAGCAGGGTTTCCATAGGACTCCATAATCCTAAACCCATACCTGTCTAGGTTTCCAGAAGGATTGGTATCAGAAGCATACCAAGATTTTGCAAAATTTATCGTTCCAGTGGTGTTATCCAAAACAGTAACCCCGAAGTAATGCACATTTGAATAATTGGCTAGCATAAAAATTTCATTGGAGGGCTGGTCAAAATATGCATCAACACTCACCTCCAACGTATTGCTGAAAATATAGCTATTGTCCCACACCAAATTTCCCATAAAATCCAATTTATGTGCAAGCGTTCCCTGTTGGGGAATTGTAGTTCCCGGTATATTGCCGGTAACACTACCGGTGATGAAAAAGCCATCATTGGTTTCGGTAACATCATTCGCAAAATCAACTTCCAAAGTATTGAATATATTATTAGTATCAATTTCAGTGTTCCACATCATGGTTAAATTGAAATCGGTACGTAACACGAACCCAATATTATTATTAGGGCAATTGATGTTCACGCTATAACAATCACTGAAAAACCCGGCAACCACAAAGCCCGAGTCTGGGATTCCATCTCCATTGGCATCACTTTCGGTAAATTTTATTTTTAACCCACGCGAGTTAAAGTTGGGGGAAACAATTGTGTAGAATTCAGCTCCGAAAAAAGCCCCATTCGCGGCCAAAAACTTAGCAATAAAAACCCGTTTGGTACCAGCAACATCAATGGAACCCGTCATTACAATAAAATCTCCAAATGTGATAATATCAAAAGCACGCGCGTGGACAAAGGACGGATTGTTGTATTTCCTTATCCAAATAACGGTTCCGTTTTGGTCCACTCGTTTTAAGAAAGGCTCCTCAGTTTGCATGGTTACATCAAAAAAATTCCCGGATACGATATAATCCGTGGATTGCGTAAGTGGTGCTATATTAAGGTCGTGAAAGTGTTCATTTGCCACAGAAGTGCTATATTGAAACTGTGAAAATGCGTTTAATGTCATTAAACTAAAGACTATAAGTATTTGTAATTTTGTTTTCATAATTTAAAGATTTAAAATGAAGATTATTCATTAAACTTACTTCTCAATATTAAATCTACAAGTGCCCATTCTTGGAATTGTGGAGTTCATTCAAGGAAATACTCATTTGGTAGATTGTTGTTTATTTGTGCAACTGCAAAAAACAACCTAATTTTGGGATTCAATTAAAATTTCGAAAAATCCTATGGATGAAGTTTCTCAAGTTATCAGTTATGTAGCCTATCTTTTGCCAGCAATAGTTGTGGGAATTGTTGCCTATTTTTTCTTCAAAGGCCATACTGCCAACGAAGAAGGCAGGCGAAGGTATTTAGTAGAGAAGGAAGCGCAGAAACATGTTTTGCCACTGCGGTTGCAGGCTTATGAACGTATCACGCTGTTTTTGGAGCGCATAGACCCAAACAAATTGCTGGTTCGGGTAAAACCTTTTTCAGATTCAAAAGAGGATTATGAAAATTTGTTGGTTAAAAACATTGAACAGGAATACGAGCACAATCTCACACAACAGATTTATGTTTCTCCGGAATGTTGGAATCTTGTAAATGCCGCAAAGAATGCCACGATCCACGTTATCCGCCAAGGGGCAATGCACGAAAAAGACGGAAATGTTGACAAGATGCGAGAATGGTTGTTACAGCATTTTATGGAAGAAGTTTCGCCTTCGCAGAAAGCAATGTCCTATGTGAAAACAGAAGTAAGTGAACTTTTCTAAGTTTTTAACAATGTCGCTTTTTAAGGTGTAAACAAATTGTGATGTATGGCAAAAAGCACAAGCCCGATCCTGTTTTTTATTCCTAAATTTTTATAAAGGGAATCTCGATAGCCTTCAACTGTTTTATAACTGCAGAACATTGCGTCTGCAATTTCTTTATAGTTCATATCTGTACAAGCCAATTTAATGAATTCCAGCTCCTTATCTTTTAATTCGGTTACTATATCCTTTTCCAAAGATTCCATCAGTATTTGTGATACTGTGTTTGTGTAATAGTGGCCATTCTCCATCACTTGCAGTAATGCTTCTTCCAATATATCCTTTTTTGTGTCTTTCATTAAATAACCCCTGGCACCTGCGCGAAGCATTTTCAGAATAGTGTATTCGTCTTCTTCTATGGAAAGGGCAAGCACTTTTACATTAGGATAG
>DAIMFZ010000244.1:0-2971 GCA_036724225.1 Aequorivita sp. | reverse complement strand
CATGCCGGATGTTTTGTAATGGCACTTAGTCTTATTTTTGTCAAGGAGGGATACACTCCCGATTCTTTGGAAGCCACTTCCGAAGTGACAATGGACGCAGAAAAGCTTGAACTTACAGGCTCGCACTTAACACTAAAAGCTCGTATTCCAAACATCAGTAAAGACAAATTTATGGAATGTGCCAAAGCCGCCAAGCAAAACTGTCCTGTTAGTAAAGCGTTGAGTTTTAAGATTACTTTAGACGCTACATTGTTATAGTAATTTTAATTTGCTTTTAAAACTTTCAGATTTGTATTGTTCACATTTTTAAATTATATAAAATGTATTCGAAAAATAGAATAGATTCTTTCATTAAACACGCTCCAGTTTTAAAGGAAATTATGGATTTAAAACCAGTGGTGTGGCTTAATCCCAACAAAAAATCAAAGACAGAAATGCCTGCTTTTCCAATTAAAAAGGAAGATATGGAAGCTGCCGCCCAGTTATGGGAACGATTTGCGCCATTTTTTGTAAAAGCCTTTCCTGAAACTGCGGAGGCAAATGGTATTCTTGAATCGCCTTTAAAAGAAATTCCAAATATGAAAGCGCTTTTAAATCAGGAAAGTTCACAAATACAAGGGCGGTTCTTTTTAAAATGCGACAACGCCCTTCCCATTGCGGGTTCCATAAAAGCGCGCGGCGGGTTTTTTGAAGTGCTGCACTATGCCGAAGAATTAGCATTTAAAGCAGGAATTTTAAATAAGGAGGATGATTACGCCGTTTTTACGACGGAAAAATTCAAACAATTCTTCAGCAAATACAAAATTGGGGTTGGTTCAACGGGAAACCTTGGGTTGAGCATTGGCATTATTAGCGCAAAACTAGGTTTTAAAGTAAGTGTATATGTTTCTTCCGATGCCAAAAAATGGAAAAAGGATCTATTGCGTTCCAAAGGAGTGGTAGTAATTGAGTTTGCTGGCGATTTCAGTGAGGCAATTCTCGCGGGAAGACAAAAAACGAATGCCGACCCCATGGCTTATTTTGTGGATGATGAAAATTCACACGAACTATTTTTGGGTTACACCGTGGGCGCGCTTCGGTTGGCGAAGCAATTGAAAGAAGCAAATATAACAGTTGATGCCCAACATCCGTTGTTTGTGTATTCCCCTTGTGGCGTTGGCGGTTCTCCCGGCGGCACGGCGTTTGGACTGAAACAAATTTATGGCGACAATGTACATTGTTTCTTTGTGGAGCCCACCCATTCCCCTGCGGTTTTAACAGGCTTAATTACTGGCGAAATGAGTAATATAAGTGTGCAGGATATTGGAATAGACAATAAAACCGAGGCCGATGGTTTGGCGGTTGGCCGTCCTTCCAATTTTGCAACGACGGTGAGTGGGCATATAATCAGCGGTATTTATACCATTGAAGATGACCGTCTTTTCACGCTTTTGACGCAACTGATGGACACCGAAAAAATATTTCTGGAACCTTCCGCCACCGCAGGATTGATCGGCCCGCAGATGGTTGCCAAAACAGTTTACGCGACAAAAAACAATCTTAAAATGAAAAACGCTACCCATATTGTCTGGGCTACTGGAGGAGATTTAGTTCCAATTGAAGAGCGAAAGGAGTTTTATGAAAGAGGAATTAGTGAATTTGCGGATTGAATTAGTATCAGATTTTATGTAAATAAAAAACGCGAAGAATATATAATCTTCGTAGTTTTTCGATTTTCAAATCAACCAATTATCAAATCATCAAATCAAATTTCTGCCTTTTCGGTTTCCACCGAAGCATCAATCTTTTTAACCAATCCTTGTAAAACATTGCCAGGGCCTACTTCAATAAATCTGGTTGCGCCATCTTTTATCATATTTTGAATACTCTGCGTCCATTTAACGGGAGCGGTGAGTTGGAAGATGAGGTTTTCCTTTATTTCCGATGGTTTTGTAACCGCAAAGGTGGAAACATTTTGATAGATTGGGCAAGCCGGTGCGGTGAATTGCGTCGCTTCAATTGCAGCGGCAAGTTCTTCACGCGCAGGTTCCATCAACGGACTGTGGAAAGCGCCGCCAACTGGAAGAATTAAAGCTCTTCGTGCGCCAGCTTCCTTCAAACTTTCGCAGGCTTTTCCAACGGCCTCCACATCGCCCGAAATTACGAGCTGTCCGGGACAGTTATAATTTGCTGCCACTACTATTCCAGGAGTGTTGGCACATATTTCTTCAACCAAATGGTCTTCCAACCCCAGAACAGCTGCCATTGTTGAGGGAGTCAATTCGCAAGCGTGCTGCATCGCCAAGGCACGTTTGTAAACCAATCGCAAACCATCACTAAAAGCAAGTGTACTATTGGCCACCAAAGCCGAAATTTCGCCCAGCGAATGTCCCGCCACCATATCGGGTTGGAATCTGCTGCCCATCACTTCGGCCAAAATTGTTGAGTGCAGGAATATTGCGGGTTGGGTAACTTTCGTTTGTTTCAGTTCGTCGGCGGTGCCTTCAAACATTATTTTGGTAATATCAAAACCCAAAACCTCATTGGCTTGCTGAAACATCTCTTTCGCTTTTGAGGAGTTATCGTATAAATCTTTACCCATTCCAGTGTATTGGGCGCCTTGTCCGGGGAAAATATATGCTTTCATCGCGTGCGTTTTTGAATATGAAAAATTAAATGTAAAATCTATTTACGAACCCAAGTTTCATAATTAAAGGAATACTTGTGTTTTTCATCTTTCCCGTGTTCAATTTCGGAAATCAGTATCCATTCATCTTTTGAAAAATTTGGAAAAAAAGTATCGGCATCTTCAAAAGTTCCGTGCACACTCGTCAATTCAATTTTATCGGCAATGGGCAGTCCCATTTTGAAAATTTCGCCGCCGCCAATAATAAAGGGTTGGGTATCTTTTTCAGCAATTTTCAGGGCTTCCTCCAAACTGCGGACCACCACCGCGCCTTCTTTTTTATAGTTTTCATTTCGCGTAATTACA
>DAIMFZ010000243.1:0-2972 GCA_036724225.1 Aequorivita sp. | reverse complement strand
CAACTTTTCAATCGGTAATTAGAAATTTCACTGAAATTACCAAAATGCGTCTTTCAGTGAGCGTGGTGTTCTCTTCGGTTGCGGGTTATTTGTTGGGGGCGGATTCCGTTGATTTTTACATACTTTTTCTTTTGTGCGTAGGGGGCTATTGTATGGTTGGTGCTTCAAATGTTTATAACCAAATTATAGATCGCGACCTAGATGCTTTGTTGGACCGCACTAAAAACAGGCCGCTTCCCGCGGGGCAAATAACAGTTCAATCGGCGTTTATCCTCGCCAGTATTTTGACTGTCCTCGGAATAATTGTGCTTTATTCCATCAACCCTATTACGGCTATGTTCGGAGCCATATCCATCTTTATGTACGTAAGCCTTTACACGCCTTTAAAAACAAAAACCCCACTTTCAGTTTTTGTTGGAGCCTTTCCGGGCGCCATTCCGTTTATGTTGGGTTGGGTGGCGGCCACGGGTAAATTCGGTATTGAACCGGGCACATTATTTATGATCCAATTTTTTTGGCAATTTCCACATTTTTGGGCTATTGGTTGGTTTCTTTTTGAAGATTATAAAAAGGGAGGTTTCTTTATGCTTCCCAACGGAAAGCGAGATAAAGGCACAGCAATCCAAGTTATTTTATATACTATTTGGACCGTGCTGGCTTCTCTAATTCCAGTCTTGGGAATAACCGGAAAACTTTTTCTAACTCCTATTTCAGGGGTTTTAATTGGTCTCTTGGGTATCGGCCTTATTTACTATGCCTTTAGGCTTTACAAAGAGAAAACGGCAAAAGCCGCCAAACAGCTTATGCTTGCTAGCGTTAGTTACATCACATTGTTACAGATAATTTATGTTATTGACAAATTTTTAAGATAAAGGGTATTTGATGATCAATGACAGATGTCAGGCTGAATGGTCAACCTTCAACTACCGTCCTTTTAACTTAAATTTGAGATTATTGCTTTTTAATAATTGTATCTTGAACTTTCATTAATTTTTATAAATTAAAACTAAAGATCATGTCAGTATTAAAAGTAATCGAAATTCTTGCAAACTCTAAAGAAAGTTGGGAAGACGCAACCCGAAGCGCCGTTAAAGAAGCTTCAAAAACAGTTAAAAATATTCGATCTGTTTATTTAAAGGAACAAAGTTGCGTTGTAGATGGCGCTAATATCACTCATTTCCGTGTTAACGTAAAAGTAACTTTCGAAGTAAATTAAATTCCCTTTGGATTCTTGAAAATACGCTTTTGAGCCTTCAAAAGCGTATTTTTGTTTTCCTAAATTACCGATATGCGATTACTATTTGCTTTTTTGGCAACGACCCTCTTTTTTGGTTGCAACCCCTCAAAAAAACAACTCTTGGAAACACATGCCTTTACCAACGATTTAATCCACGAATCCAGTCCTTATTTGCTACAACACGCACACAATCCCGTAAACTGGAAACCCTATGGCGATGCAGCTCTCCAACAATCGAAAGAGGAGAAGAAACTGATGATAATAAGTATTGGCTATGCCGCTTGCCATTGGTGCCACGTGATGGAGCACGAAAGTTTTGAGGATAGTACCGTTGCAGCGGTGATGAACAAAAATTTTATTTCTATAAAAGTGGATAGGGAGGAACGGCCCGATGTGGACCAAACCTATATAAACGCCGTGCAACTAATGACCGGAAGTGCCGGCTGGCCATTGAATGTAATTACACTCCCTGATGGCAGGCCAGTTTGGGGTGGAACCTATTTTCGGAAAAACGATTGGATAAATGCGCTGGAACAAATTCAGGAAGCCTACAACAAAGAACCGGAAAAGTTGATCGCGTACGCCAACAGACTGGAAGAAGGAATCAAGAGCATGGATTTGGTGCATTTGAATACTGAGGATGTTGATTTCAAAAAATATCCCACTGCAGAAATAGTAAAGAAGTTGGCTGATAATTTCGACAATAAAAACGGCGGTTTTAGAGGTGCCCCAAAATTTATGATGCCCAACAACCTAGAATTTTTGTTGCGGCAAGCTGTGGAAAAAAACGATACCGAATTACTTGATTATGTGACGCTCACTTTAGATAAAATGGCGTACGGTGGCCTTTACGACCAAATAAGCGGTGGTTTTGCACGCTACAGTACTGATGAAAAATGGCACATTCCGCACTTTGAAAAAATGCTTTATGACAACGCCCAACTTGTGAGTCTATATAGCAACGCTTATTTGGTTACAAAAAAACCGTTTTATAAAGAAATTGTTGAAGAAACCTTGGAATTTGTAGCGCGTGAACTGACCAATGAAGAAGGGGAATTTTATTCATCTTTAGATGCGGACAGCAAGGATGAAAAGGGCAAGCTGGAAGAAGGCGCTTTCTATGTTTTCACTTCAGAAGAATTGCAGAAATTGTTAAAGGATGATTTCGAAATTTTTAAGGAATACTATAATGTGAACAGTAACGGAAAGTGGGAAAACAATAATTATGTGCTCATTCGGAAGAAAACCGATGCTGAAATTGAAAAAGAATTTGGGATTACTTCCGAAACATTTCAACAGAAAAAGAAAAGCTGGAAAAGCACGCTCCTCAATTATCGAAACAAAAGACCAAAACCCCGATTGGACGATAAAACATTAACCTCTTGGAATACTTTGATGCTAAAAGGCTATGTGGATGCTTACAAAACCTTCGGCGAAAAAAAATACTTGGACGCTGCCCTGAAAAATGCCGCTTTCATTGCCGAGAAACAACTTCAGAAAAACGGCGCCCTTTTTCACAATTATAAAAATGGCAAAAGCAATATCAACGGTTTTCTGGAAGATTATGCGTTCACCATAGAGGCTTTTATAAACCTGTACCAAGCCACGTTGAATGATAAATGGCTCGACCTTTCCAAGAAAATGGCAGATTACACTATGGCCAATTTTTTTGTCACGGAAAAACAGGTGTTCTATTTCACTGCGAAAGAAGACGCGGCCATTGTTACACAGAATT
>DAIMFZ010000242.1:1609-2980 GCA_036724225.1 Aequorivita sp. | reverse complement strand
GAAACATCTGTAAACCTCACCCCCTGCCCTGCAGAACCTGCATTACTATCTGAACTATTCAAGTAGCAAAGCTGCATATCAAGACCACAACTATGCAAAAAGCACTCGCGCCGCCGCTCCATTAACGTCGGGTTTAAAAAAACTATCCAAAAACAGTCTCAGTAACCTCACCCCGCATCCGTTGTATGTGTTTACGCATTATTCACATCCTACGCTCTTGCAACGGTTTAGGAATTTGAAGAAGTAATCTATATCGTCCCAATTTCTACTTTTGCAAAGGCTGTAAAGCTGTGGTTTCCTTAAAAAACAGCAGAGCGTCATACCGCATCGGCACGATGGTCGGCACAAACTGCCGTCTGTCAAATTGAGGATTGTAAACCACTCCTATCGCTCTATGGCCCATTACTTCTAAATTTTCCTCTTGCCGATCCTCTTCATCAAAAATAAGATACAAGGCATCCAGCCCGGTTTTTTTTAGTTTAGTCTCCAAGCTATTTTTTATAGCGTTCGGAATGGTCATTTCTTCCATTCTAGCGCCCCAACTTGAACCGGCGATGACTTTTCCTTTATAACTGGAAAAACCTATTAGGAAAACTTTCTCTTTACCTAAGCTTTCCCGTTTTAGCTGTCCTATATTTTTTTCCCCCGTATTTCGCATGTCTGTAAACGATGCATCGCCAATATGAGTGTTGTGGGCCCAAACCACTCCCTTGGCATTTTCACCATAGAGCACAAGCAAATCCCCCACCGTTTCCCGCATATGAAAAACTCTGGAATTCCATGAAGCAACACCTTTAGATGAGACACTTTCACGATAAAATTCCTCAGCATTATGGACTACTATCGCATTCTGGAGCAAATAAAAATAAGTGTCGTCCGAAAGCTCTTTTAAAGCTTCCCGATTGCTTCTTATATATTCAACAACTCTTTCCGTAGCCGCAGCACAATCTGGTTTTCCGCCTTTTACGGCATGGGCGTATTGCCAACTGTCTCCCTTGTGTGGATTAAAACAATTGTATTGTTGTTTGGCATAGTTAAAACTGGTCTCATCAGTTTTTTTAAGCAGATCCAAAACCATCTCCTTGGAATGCCATTCATCGTAAACATCCATGCCATAAAAACCTACTTTCTTATCCTGTGGTAAAGCGTCGTTGTGTTTCCGAAGCCATTCGGCAAGAATGACAACTTCTTCGTTTGCCCACATCCAAGTGGGCCAGCGGTTGAGCTTCATCAAAACTTCCCTTGCGGACTTTCCGGCACCTTCCGCATTCTTCACATATTTGTTTAGATTATAAAGGCTGGCGAAGTCGCCCTCCACAGCTATAAAATTAAAATTGTGTTCCTCAATAAGTCTTCTGCTTATTATATCGC
>DAIMFZ010000242.1:0-1599 GCA_036724225.1 Aequorivita sp. | reverse complement strand
CCAGCAAGACCAACTTTTTATTGCCTGCCACGGCAATGAGTGGGTCCAAGCTGGACGCGTTCTCAAGCAATTTTGCTTTTTCCGTGAAATTTTGAGCAGATGCCATCATAAGTGAAAGTATCATTAAAAGTGTTGCACGCAACTTCATAAATTGACGTATTAAATAATATATTCAATATATGAATAATTGATGACATTTTCTAATTAAGCGACCCTTGTTAAGTCCGAAACAAAAAAGATCCTAAAAAAATAAATTAAGTTACCTTTCGAGGTAAATTTCATATAAACTTGAAACCCATCACCCGCACCGTCTGGATCCTTTCCCTCGTCAGCCTGTTTACAGACATGGCCAGCGAAATGCTCTACCCCATAATGCCCATCTACCTCAAAACCATCGGCTTTTCCATCCTTTTGATTGGTGTTTTAGAAGGTTTGGTAGAGGCCGTGGCGGGTTTAAGCAAAGGGTATTTCGGTCAACTAAGTGACAGCAAAGCAAAGCGTGCCCCTTTCGTCCAACTAGGTTATTCCCTCAGTGCCATTTCAAAACCGATGATGGCATTTTTCGTATATCCGCTATGGATTTTCTTCGTAAGAACCACAGATAGATTGGGAAAAGGAATACGCACCGGCGCCCGCGACGCCATGCTTTCCGCAGAAACCAACAGGGAAAACAAGGGAAAGGTTTTTGGCTTTCACCGCTCTATGGATACCTTTGGCGCCGTCCTCGGCCCGGCCCTCGCCCTTCTCTATTTATATTTTTATCCCAAAGATTATATCAACCTTTTTTATATCGCCTTTATTCCGGGGGTACTCGCTGTCATAGCTTCCTTCCTTTTAAAAGACAAAAAAATTGATTCTATTTCTAAAAAGAAAAAGATTAGTTTCTTCTCCTTTATAAACTATTGGAAGCAAAGCACTTCGGAATACAGAAAAGTTGTGATTG
This sequence comes from Aequorivita sp., assembly GCA_036724225.1. Classification (GTDB taxonomy): domain Bacteria; phylum Bacteroidota; class Bacteroidia; order Flavobacteriales; family Flavobacteriaceae; genus Aequorivita. The sequence continues at coordinate 656 of DAIMFZ010000242.1, read as the reverse complement.
GTTTATTGCTTTTCGCCCTCTTCAACAGCAGCGATGTTTTTTTACTACTAAAAGCGAAAGACGCCGGACTGGATGATACTTGGGTAATCGGAATCTATATTTTCTACAATTTAATTTATGCCCTCACTGCTTTCCCCTTGGGAAGTTTCGCAGATAAAATTGGGCTTAAGAAAATGTTCCTCTTCGGATTAATCATCTTTAGTGTGGTTTACTTCGGAATGGGTCTAACAACAAATCTTTATGTAATAATAGCCCTTTTCTTTGGTTACGGTATATTCGCCGCAGCAACCGAAGGCATTTCCAAAGCGTGGATCACAAACATTTCAAAAGACGAAAACACTGCTACTGCAATCGGCACCTTCACCGCTTTTCAAAGTATTGTTGCAATGGTAGCAAGCATTATGGCGGGACTGCTGTGGTTTTATTTCGGGGCGAGCGTTACTTTTTTCGTTACCGCAATTGCCACGGTTTTTGTGATTATTTATTTCTTGGGAAGTTTTTCTGCTTCACTTAATATTTTCTCCCAAAGCCGCAAATCCACAAAGTGAAACGTTTTTCAATCAATAGCTTGCACCTGTCCTCCGTCATCCAACATCCATCAAAACAATAAACAATAAACAATAAACAATAAACAATAGAATATTATCTTTGCCCTT
>DAIMFZ010000241.1:0-3053 GCA_036724225.1 Aequorivita sp. | reverse complement strand
TATAGCGTATTCTTATTTTTACACTATGAAGAATTTTTTATCAATGCTCCTGCTTTTTGGTGGGCTTGCATACGGCCAAACTGACATTCCCACAGATTATTTTTCCAATCCGCTGGACATCAATATGGTACTTGCAGGCAATTTTGGCGAAATGCGCGCCAACCATTTTCACAGTGGTCTGGACTTAAAAACGGACCAACGGGAAGGCCTTCCAGTTTACGCCCCAGCTGATGGTTATGTAAGCCGAATTCAAGTGCAGCATTATGGCTACGGAAAGGCGCTTTACATTCTTCACCCAAATGGATACACCACAGTTTATGGGCATTTAAAAAGCTATGCCGGCAATATTGAAAAGTATGTAAAAGATACACAATACAAAAAAGAGACTTTTGAAGTAGAGCTTTTTCCAGACAATACGCTTTTGCCCGTAAAAAAAGGTGATATAATAGCCTATACCGGCAATACGGGCGGCAGTGGCGGCCCCCACCTGCATTTTGAATTTCGTGATTCTTCACAACGGCCCATGAACCCGCTTCTTTTTGGAATTAAAATCCCAGATTCAAAAACTCCCATTGTCAGTGCAGTTTTTGCTTATCCAGCGGGTGAGGGCGCCCAAGTGAACCAAAGCCAAAACCGCACAAAACTGAGGTTGATAAAACAAAAGGACGGCAATTACAAAACAGAAAACATAACCGCTTTTGGTAAAATTGGCTTCGGAATAACTACTTATGACCAGCAGGATGGGGCTTCAAATAAAAACGGAACCTATAAAATTGGAACCCGCTTCAACGGCACTGAAAAATTTGAAGTGCTGTTCAATAAATTCTCTTTTTCGGAATCGCGCTACCTTAACCGTTACACGGACTACAATTACTACGAAACCAATAAAAGTATGGTCCAAAAACTTTTTCGGGAATCAAACAATCCGTTGAGTATTATTACAAAAGAAGATGACAATGGATATATAACAGTTCAAGACAGCTTGAATTCAATATACACCATAGAAGTTGACGATTATAACGGAAACCGCCTGTTGGTTACCATCCCGATTGAAGGCAAAAAGTTGGAAATTTTGGATTCCGTAAAAGTGGAAAAAACAGACGATTATATCTATGCAGATCACGCCACCTCAATAACCAAGGGCAAATTCAGTATTTACATTCCCGCAAATAGCTTATACGAGGACACTTATTTGGATATTAAAGACGAAGGCGACATTTTGAAGTTTCACGAAGATGTAATCCCCATACACAGCAATATAACACTCACTGTGGATGTTTCCAACTACAATGAAGCGGACCGAGCCAAGCTATATATAGGAAGACTAAACTACAAAGGCCTGCCCTATTACAATTCCACCACACTAAACGGCGACAAATTAACCGCGAAAATCAGAACCTTTGGCAGCTATACCGTTGCCACAGACAATACTGCGCCTACCGTAAAACCCGTAAATTTTGCAGAAGGGAAATGGATAAGCAATCAAAATTTCCTTCAAGTTAAAATAAATGACGATTTGAGCGGCATCAGCTCGTACAGGGGAACCATCAACGAAAAATTCATTTTGATGGAATATGATTACAAAAAGAACGTTCTTACATATAATTTCAATGATAACGTAAATTTGGAATCCGAAAACAATTTCAAACTTATAGTAATAGATAATGTGGGAAATAGTGCTACATTTGAAGCAAAATTTTTCAGAAAACAACCCTAACACTTGCTTTTGAAAACAATCAAACTACCGCTCACTCTCCTTTTCTTTTTCTTTGCAACCGTTGTGTTTGCTCAAAAAGCAGTGATAAAAGGAATTATTCTTGACGAAAACAACATACCTGTTTCTGGTGCTAACATAACGTATAAAGACACGGGAACCATTTCAGATTTCAATGGTTTTTATCTTTTGGAAATCCCTTCAAATGAAAACGTTATTATTTCGTTTTCACACATTAGCCACAAAAAAATCCAGCTCACTGTAAATCTTTCACCCAATGAAGATTATGAACTGAACCCAGTGATGAACACCAGTATTGAGCAAATTAGCGAGGTGGTAATTTCGGGTCGCGAAAACAAGCGCGTGGAAGGCGTTACAACCATTTCGCCCGAAGTGATCCGCAAAATGGTGGGCGCCAACGCAGGTGTTGAAAACCTTTTGAAATCTCTCCCCGGCGTGAACGGCAATGACGAATTGAGCACCCAATATGCAGTGCGCGGTGGAAATTATGATGAAAACCTGGTTTATGTAAACGAAATTGAAGTGTATCGCCCTTTCCTTATCAGAAGTGGGCAACAGGAAGGTTTAAGCTTCGTAAACAGTGACCTAACGAGCAATGTGGAATTTTCTGCCGGAGGTTTTCAAGCGAAATACGGCGACAAACTTTCATCCGTTTTAGACATTACCTACCGCAAACCCGCTAATTTTGGAGCTTCAATTGATGCAAGCTTTTTAGGGGCGAGCGGCTCTGTTGAAGGCATTTCAAAAAACGGAAGACTTTCCGGAATTATGGGAATCCGCTACCGCGACAACAGTCTTTTCGTAGAGGCAAAACAGACCGAAACCAACTACCACCCTAAGTTTGCGGATGCACAGACTTATTTGACTTATAAAATTACAAACAACTTTGAACTTAGCTTTTTGGGGAACGTTTCGCTCAACGAATACAATTACAGACCGCTAACAAGACAAACAAATTTCGGAACCATAACGGAACCAATCGCACTGCTCGTGTTTTACGAAGGTCGCGAGGAAGACAAATACAACACCTACTTTGGCGCATTTAAATCTACTTGGGTGGTTTCGGAAAATTACACCGCAAAATTTATCGCTTCCCTTTACCAAACCACCGAGCAGGAATATTTTGACATCCTTGCCGAATACCGTTTGGGCGAAGTGAATACTGAAATAGGCAGCGAAGATTTGGGAACAGTGGAATACACCCGTGGCATTGGAGGCCAGTTGACCCACGCTCGTAATGATTTGGATGCTTTAATCCTGAATGTAGAGCACAAAGGAAATCTTTCCCTTAAAGAAAACAAGATAGAATACGGCTTTA
>DAIMFZ010000240.1:0-3057 GCA_036724225.1 Aequorivita sp. | reverse complement strand
GAAATCCTCGATACTTTCACGGCAGGCATTGTGCTGCGCGGCACCGAAATAAAAGCCATTCGCGAAGGCAAAGCTTCCATTGCCGAAAGTTTTTGCGAGTTCAGCAACGGCGAATTGTTCGTTATTAACATGACCGTACAGGAATACAGCCACGCCACCCATTTCAGTCACGCCCCAAAAAGTGAGCGCAAACTGCTCTTGAACCGCAGCGAACTAAAAAAACTTGAAAAAGAAGTAAAAAACTCAGGGCTTACCATTATCCCTTTGGTGCTCTTCACCAACGACAAGGGTTTGGCGAAGTTGGACATCGCCCTCTGCCGAGGTAAAAAAGAATACGACAAACGCGAAGTGATCAAAGAGCGCGACTCCAAAAAGCAACTCAGCAGGATTAAGAAGGCGTTTAATGCCTGATAGCGGGAGATAGAAAACCGATCTTTCACTTTTAGTATCTTTCCAAAAACGGACTCAAAGACAAATCCGAAATCTAAAATCGAGCATCTTTCCGCAACCGCGCCATTTTTATAGCTACAATTGCAGCTTCGGTGCCTTTGTTGCCGTGTTTGCCGCCGCTTCGGTCTATGGCTTGTTGCATAGTGTTATCGGTAAGTACGCAGAAAATCACGGGAATATTGCCTTGCACATTTAAGTCCTTAATTCCCTGGGCAACGGCTTCGCAAACGTAATCAAAGTGTTTTGTTTCGCCTTGAATTACGCTTCCAATGGCAATTATGGCATCCAGCATATCATAGCTTTCGGCCATTTTTTTGCAGCCGTAAATAAGTTCAAAACTGCCGGGAACATTCCAGCGAACTATGTTTTCATTGATGGCACCACAATCCTTCAAAGCATCAAAAGCGCCTTGGAACATCCCTTCGGTTATAGCGTGGTTCCATTCTGAAACAACAATCCCAAACCGAAAGTCCTTCGCGTTTGGGATTGAGTTTTTATCGTAGGCCGATAAATTTGTATTTGCTGTGGCCATTTATTTTTTCATTGCTTCCGCGCGGCCGGTATATATTTCGGCTTTTGCAGCTTCGGCAGATTTTGGAAAATCGTCCGCTATTTTTTTAAAATGTGCCAACGCTTTGTCATTTTGATTCAAAGACATTGCAGCAATACCAGCTTTCAAAAGAAAACGTGGGCTTGTGAAATCGTTGGTGCGCATTGTGGCAGCTTCTTCGTAATATTTCAACGCATCCTCGTTTTGCCCCAATTGTGCAAAAGCATCGCCTATTGCGCCTTTTGCCAGAGGTGCCAAAATTTCGTCATCACTGCTAAATTTATCCAGTTGCGCAATAGCATCCTGGTATTTGTTGGTGTTTAAGTAAGCCATTCCCGCGTAGTAATGTGCAAGATTAGCGGCTTTTGTTCCACCGTAGTTATCAATAATATCAATGAAACCGTATTTCCCTTCGCCACCTTGCAAAGAAAGATTGTAAAGTGAATCCTTTGCTGGTGAGGTCAAAGCTTGTTCCCAGTAGTTCTGCGCTTGGAACATTTCGTTCATCGCCTCAGTTTCCTTTGGGCCTTTTATATATTGGTCATAAGCAAAGTATCCCAAAACACAAACTGCCACAACAAGTATAAAGCCCAGAATTGGTTTCTGGTTTTTTTCTACCCAAGCTTCGGTGCGCGAAGCACCTTCATCCAGGTTTTTGAAAATCTCTGCAGTTGTACTGTTATCTTCAATCTGCGCCTGTTTGTCAGCTTTTGTTTTTGGTTTGCCTCCGCGTTTATTGTACGTTGCCATAGTTTTAGGTTATTGTGGCGCAAAAATAAAATTTTTAATGGAATTTGAAAGGATAAATATTTCTTATTTTTTAATAATTTGCAAAGCGGCTGTTTTTTATTATAAAGCATTAATTATATGAAGGTTGGTAAAAATCAAATCCGTTTTTAAATTGGACAAAAAACAATATGACGTAAGACGTAGGACAAAATCATACCAAACCTCTTATTTTTACAACTTTTTAGAATGCTTTCTGAATTAATTTCCAAAGTTTTTAGTCTTACGTCCTAGGTCTAAAAGTTTTAAGTCAATTTTTTATGATTTTACAAAAACTGTCCTTACTCAACTATAAAAACTTCGAAGCCGAAACCTTCGACTTTGACCCAAAAATAAATTGTTTTGTGGGAAATAACGGTGTTGGGAAGACCAATGTTCTGGATGCTATTTACCATCTTTCCTTCGGAAAAAGTTATTTTAACCCAATCACTACTCAAAACATTAAACACGGCGAAGAGTTTTTTGTGGTGGAAGGTTTTTATGAGAAAAAAGACACACCCGAAAAAATTGTAGTCAGCGCCAAAAAAGGACAGAAAAAAATTATAAGACGAAACGGGAAAGTTTATGAAAAATTCAGCGAGCACATTGGTTTTTTGCCGTTGGTAATCATTTCGCCCGCTGATAGGGATTTGATCATTGAAGGAAGCGAAACCCGCAGAAAGTTTGTTGATGGCGTTATTTCACAGCGTGATTCGGAATATTTACAAACGCTCATAAAATACAACAAAGTGTTGGCGCAGCGCAATTCGCTTTTGAAATATTTTGTGGCGAACAATACTTTTAGCCAAGACACTATTGACATTTACAACGAGCAACTTCACAATTTCGGCACTTCCATCTTTGGAAAACGGGCTGCTTTTTTGGAAGAATTTCTGCCTATTTTTCTGAATAAATACAAATCCATCAGCAGCGGTGGGGAAAGTATTAATCTGGTTTACGAAAGCCAATTGCAGGAAAACGATCTGTTAACGCTGCTTCAGAAGAACATTGCAAAAGATAAAATTACGCAATACACCAACTTCGGAATACACAAAGACGATTTGGTTTTTGAAATTGACGGGCATCCCATCAAGAAATTTGGTTCGCAGGGACAACAAAAGTCGTACCTTATAGCGTTGAAATTGGCGCAGTTCGACTTTATAAAAAAACATTCAAAAACAAACCCGATTTTGCTATTGGATGATATTTTTGATAAATTGGACGAAACGCGCGTTGAGCATTTGATTACTTTGGTGGACAATGAAAATTTCGGGCAGCTTTTCATCACCGAT
>DAIMFZ010000239.1:0-3107 GCA_036724225.1 Aequorivita sp. | reverse complement strand
AAGTGATTGCTGTGTTTCACACGAGTCGCGACCCCAAAAACTGGCAAAAAAGAAATATTTAACCGATGAGTTTTTTAAAACAAATCTTAATACTTTTTCTTGGTGCAACTATATTTGTTTCCTGTAAAACTGAAACAAAAAGGAAATCTACAGCCCCTTTCGAAATTGAAACAACGGCAGAAACCGTCGTTTTATTAGAAAATCCAACTTCTGGCAATAGCGCCTTACCGAGACTTTTTGGAACAGAGAATCAGCTTTTTATGTCTTGGATTGAAAAGAATGACTCAATTTCAGTATTGTATTTTTCCACACTTGAAGTTGGAAAATGGACAAAACCTTTCGAAGTAAATTCTGGAAGTGATTGGTTTATCAATTGGGCAGATTTTCCCGCCATCGCAGAAAACAATGGGAATATTTTAATCAGCTACCTACAAAAATCTGCCAACGGTAAATATACTTATGATGCGAAAATCAATCTTTTTTCGGCCGAAACACAGACTTGGAAAAAGGATATTCTAATACACAACGATGGAACAGCCAGTGAACACGGTTTTGTTTCAGTAATTCCGCAGGCTAAATCGTCTTTTTATGTAGTCTGGTTAGATGGAAGAAATACCACAGCTGAAGCCGACGGTCACGATAATCACGGTTCGGGAGCAATGTCCCTTCGCGGCCGATTGGTACATGCAGATGGCACGATGCAACCTGAAGTTGAACTGGATAACCGTGTTTGTGATTGCTGCCAAACGGCAATGACTTCCATTGAGGATGCGCCATTACTTGTATATAGAGACCGAACAAATACAGAAGTGAGAGACATAGCTCGCATTGGACTTTTTGATGATTCATTTTCAGCTTCCCAAGCAATTTATAATGATAACTGGGAAATTCCTGGCTGCCCAGTTAATGGCCCTTCAATTGCTTCCTATAAAAATAATGCGGTAGTTGCTTGGTTTACCGCTGTAAACGACAACCCTAAAGTTCAGCTGGCTTTTTCAAGTGATAAAGGCAAAACTTTTGCGGCTCCAATTCAAGTAAATACATACGAAACTTTGGGCAGGGTTGATGTTGTAATGACTTCTGAAAATTCTGCTATTGTAAGTTGGATGGAAAATCTGGGGGAAGAAACCCTAATACAGATAATGCGCATTTCCGCAGATGGCACTAAAGGATTTCCTGTTACTATTTCAAAAACTAGTTTTGAGCGTGCCAGTGGTTTTCCGCAGTTGGAAATTTCCGGAAATACACTTTATGCCGCTTGGACAATGGTTGACGGAAAGAAAAGCTCTATTAAAACTGCGACCATTTCTATTGCAAATTTATAATGGGTTATTGCCCGTCAGGCAAATCCTTATCTTTAAAAAAAGCATAATTGAAAAATGTTATCATTATCGGCCACACCTTCCCCGAGCCCAGTACCACTGCTGCGGGAAGTAGGATGATGCAGTTGGTTGAATTGTTTAAGGAAGAAAATTACCAAATCACTTTTGCCAGTACAGCTGCTATTTCTGAAAAAAATGCGAATCTTGAATCACTGGAAATTTCAGTAAAAAATATTCTGTTGAATGATGCTTCTTTTGATGAGTTCATAAAAGAATTATATCCTGAAATCGTTCTTTTTGACCGCTTTATTACCGAAGAACAATTCGGGTGGCGCGTTTCAGAAAATTGCCCAAATTCCTTAAAAATCCTCGATACTCAAGACCTTCATTTTCTGAGGAAGGCCAGGGAAGAAGCAGTGAAAAATGGCAAACCTATTTCTGAAGCAAACCTCTTTTCAGAAACCGCCAAACGTGAACTGGCGAGCATTTTACGATGCGATCTGTCGCTTATTATTTCGGAATTTGAAATGGAACTGCTTCAAAACACCTTTAAAATTTCTTTGGAACTACTTTATTATTTGCCCTTTTTGGTCGAAACTATTTCCAAAGAAGAAACTATTCCTTCTTTTGATGAACGCGAACATTTTCTTGCAATTGGCGATTTGTTGCACGCACCTAATGTTGATTCGGTATTGCAGTTAAAAGATCTTTGGCCAGAAATAAAAAAACAACTCCCAAATGCAGAGCTTCATATTTACGGAGCTTATGCACCACAACAAATACTTCAACTAAATAATAAAAAAGAGGGTTTTATTATAAAAGGTTGGACAGAGAATGTGGAAACAGTGATGAAAACATATCGTGTGCAACTGGCTCCGCTTAGGTTTGGTGCGGGTTTAAAAGGAAAACTTTTGGATGCAATGCGCTTTGGATTGCCTTCGGTAACTACAGAAATTGGAGCTGAAGGAATGATGGGAACACTTTCTTTTGGCGGAAATATCACTACTTCAAATGAGGATTACATTGACGCTTCAGTCCAATTGTATACTGAAGAAAAACTTTGGAGAAAAGCACAGCGAAACGGTTTCAGCATCATTGAAAAACGTTTTCAAAAAAGTCACTTTTCTGAAGGTTTTAAAAATCGTGTTCGCAACCTTTCCACGAACCTTGAAAAACACCGCCAACAGAATTTCCTTGGGCAAATATTGCAACACCACACCCTGCAAAGCACCAAATATTTGGGCAAGTGGATTGAAGCCAAAAATTTACTTCAATAATTTCTTGCCTTTTTTTCAATCCCTAATCAACAACTATCGTTCCTGCCCATAAGCAGTTTTGTTCATATAGCTGGGATAGTTTATTCTTATATATTTTTAGATTAATTTCTTCTGCATTTAGACTGCCAAAATGTTAGTGTTTTCTTAATGTTTTTAAATTGGTTGGAATAAGGCTTTGTCATGCAAAAAATACCTATTAATTTTGTCTTAAATATAATTAATCTAAATTACGACAAGATGAATAAAATAATTTTAGTATTTGCAGCCGCTTTGGCAATCAGTTGTGGCAACAATAAAAAGGATGAAAATTCTGATTTAAAAATTGGGACCCAATTGGAAGAAGCTGCCCCAGCCCAAGCCACGGATGACAATGTGGCTGTAATAGACATTACGGGTAACAACCAGATGAAGTACGACAAAAGCGAGATTCGTGTAAAAGCTGGTCAAAAAGTAATGCTTACCCTAAAACACGTGATTACAATGAAGAAAGACATAATGGGCCATAATT
>DAIMFZ010000238.1:0-3109 GCA_036724225.1 Aequorivita sp. | reverse complement strand
AGTGTAAAACGATCTTGCGGACTGAGCAAAATCGTGGAGTTTAGTAAACTTTCTGTGGAATCCTTCTCAACTTCTGCATAGCTAATGTTCGGATATTTAAAAATCTTCAAATCACTAATTTGGTTGTAAGTCAAGGTGCGATCAATATCCTTATAAATTTTACCGGGCGTGATGGAAATGGCATCGGCAATGGCCTTGGGTCGATAACGCATTTTGCCATAACTATAAATTTTGTATCCATTATAACTTAAAGAATCCTGAAAACTTTTGTTGCGGTTTTCATAAGTAAAATCGGTCACGATTCTAACTTCGTTAATTGTGTGGACTTTAAAAGGAACAGTATAGGTACTGTCTCCGTTGGTGATTTTTCTATCAGGGATGATATAGGTAATATTCGCTTTGTGTTCCGTATTTATTGTGTCTGCTTCAAAACCCACATAATCCTGCTCAAAATGAAAAAGCCCTGAATTCCTGAATTGAATGGTGAGTCGGTCCCGTTCATTTACAAAATCAGTAGCGGCATATTGTTTCCCAGGAACTATAAACGAACTGCTTTTTGTAAGTTGAAAAAGTGAATCAACCACAGGCGAACTTATTTTTTCAATGATGGAGTCGCCTACAAAATAGGGTTGGTGTCTTTTAACCGAATAGGTTATTTCAGCTCTCTTTTTCTTCTTCTCGCTGGGTTCTAATTTATAATCCACTTCGTCGTTAAAGTAGCCATAACTGGCGTACCAACGTTTTAACCTATCCATCGATTTTTCAATTTTTTTATCAGTAATAATTACTGGGGCATCACCAGATTTTAGCAACCATTTGTTAAAACCCACATAGCTGCTATCTATTTGGTCCACCTGTTTTTTTGAAAGAAAACGAATGAGTCTTTCCTCCCTCTTTGGGTTTTTATGAAGCCATTTATAATAGGTGGAATCTGGCTGCGGATCTGCAAGGTTATATATATGAAGCCCAAAAGGAATCCCAATGAGCGGAATGGAGGTGTTTGGTTTTTGGGCCAACTGACTGTAAACCCCAGCATCCTTAATTTTCACACTGTCAACGAGTATGGTGTTTTTTGTGAGCAAAAATTTTCCATCGGGAACGCGCTTTACTGCATTACAGGAAAAAAACAGGCCAATCATTACTATAAATAGTGATATTTTTGTGAGGTCGCGCTTCAAGTGTTCGATTTTATTCAAATTCAAAAATACTATATTTTGGTCAGCAAAAGTCAAACAAAATTAATAACGAGCTTGCAACAAAAAAAGTACCGTGATCAAACAGGTCTTTTTGTGGGCGAAGGGCCAAAAGTAATTGCTGAATTTCTTCGCGAAGGCTTGAAACTTCACTGGTTTTTTTCCACAGATACTTCACAAATTTCTGCAGAAAATCATTTTCACATCACTGAATCCGAACATAAAAAAATGAGTTCCCAAAAAACGGCAAATACTTCATTGGCCGTTTTTGAAATACCAAAACCCAAACCATTGCAGGATTCAGGACTGATAGTTGCTTTGGACGCTGTGCGCGATCCGGGAAATCTGGGTACCATTATCAGGCTTTGCGATTGGTTTGGAGTGCAACAATTGGTTTGTTCAGGAGACACTACAGATTGTTACAACCCAAAAGTGGTGCAGGCAACCATGGGTTCTTTGGCACGGGTGCAAGTGCATTATGTTTCGCTTTTGGAATATTTCAAAAAAACAAAATTGCCTATTTACGGCGGCTTTATGGATGGAAAAAGTATTTATTCAGAAAAACTTGCGAAAGATGGAATAATTGTGATGGGCAACGAAGCCAATGGCATTTCAAACGAAATAATTCAGAAAATAACCCACCGTGTAGCCATTCCCCGTTTCGGAAATATCCAAAAAACGGAAAGCCTAAATGTGGCAACGGCAACAGCAATTCTTCTAAGCGAATTTAGGAGGTCTATTGAAAAGTAAAGTTCACGAAAAAACCGCGAGAGGAGAGTTTTTCAATATTACCGGTCCATGGGCTGTTGGGGTCGTCATCGGGGACCAATTCATTGTTCATCGAAAAAACACCGCGGATAGAAGGCGTGAATTTGAAATAATACAAATAAAAGTCAATTCCAAAACCGAGTTCGTAAAAATTGGTTCCCTTGGTCATTCGGAATTTACCCTGTTCATTGTCTTCGGGGTTTTTTTCTTCACTGGAAAGGTTAAGAGCCGTAGAAACCCCACCCACAACAAAAGGTTTAATGTTGTTCAGCCGTTTGGTTGAAACTTTAAGCAATAAAGGCACGTGAATATAGGTGGATTTTACTTCGCGCAGGTAATCCCGTTTTTCTTCAAAACCTGGAAAAGTGAGATTGCGCTGCATAAAATACAGGCCCGGTTCCAAGCGTAGGTTTAGATATTCATTGATGCGCACATCGCCCACCAGCCCAACATTGAAACCCGAAGAGCGCTCCACTTGGATCTCGGTTTTATCATCACCAAAATCTTGCTTGTAATCAAATTTAAAATCGTAATTGTTGAAGCCCAAAAAATAACCCCAAGAAAGCCGTTTTTTATCAAAATTTTCCAAATTGGCAAGTCGCTCTTTGTTGAAAAACCACTGCGCGTTGGCACTGTTTGCAATACATAAAACGGCAAGTACAAAAAATAGCTTCTTCATAAATTATTTTGTAGCGTTATAGATGGTTGCCACCCCGAAAGTTTGCGGTTTATTTTTCACTTCTTTAAACCCAATTTTGCGCAAAATATTGTTGAGTTTTTCGCCGTGGGGAAATACCGAGGCACTTTCACTTAAATATTTATAGGCCACTTTGTCTTTTGAAAACATCCTTCCCACGAGAGGTAAAATGGTTTTTGAATACAAATGATAACCTTGTTTAAAAGGAAATTTCGCAGGCACCGAAGTTTCCAAAATTACAAAAATACCTCCATTTTTCAGCACGCGAAGAATTTCGGAAAGCCCTTTCTCAAGATTTTCAAAATTGCGGATACCGAAGGAAACCGTGATTGCATCAAAAGCATTATCCTCAAAAGGCAATGCTTCGGAATCTGCCTGTACGAATTCAATTTTTTCTGAAATCTTCTTCCCCAAAACTTTTTTTCGGGCCACAGACAGCATTCCCTCAGAA
>DAIMFZ010000237.1:0-3158 GCA_036724225.1 Aequorivita sp. | reverse complement strand
TAAAAAATTAAAGCTCCAAACTTCCTTTTCCTTCCCGTAAAACAATGGGTTCATCACCAGTAAGGTCAATTACAGTTGAAGGAATATTCCCCCCATAACCTCCATCAATAACAAGATCTACCAAATTGTTCCATTTCTCTAAAATAAGTTCGGGATCAGTGGTATATTCAATCACTTCGTCTTCATCTTTTATGGAAGTTGAAATGATGGGATTGCCCAATTCCTGAACAATGGCGTGCGTTATGGAATTGTCTGGAACACGGATACCCACTTCTTTTTTCTTTTTAAAAACCGAGGGTAGATTGTTGTTTCCGGGAAGGATAAATGTATAGGGACCGGGAAGATTTCGTTTTAATAATTTAAATGTAGGTGTGTCAATTTGTTTCACATAATCGCTCAGATTGCTCAAATCTTCACAAACAAAAGAAAAATTAGCCTTTTCAAGTTTTACGCCCCGAAGTTGTGCCACACGTTCCATCGCGCGATGGCTTTTAATGTCGCAGCCCAAAGCATAAACTGTATCACTCGGGTAAATAATGACCCCCCCATCCCGAAGGATTTTCACCACTCGTTTTATTTCCTTCGGATTTGGATTTTCTTCGTAAATCTTTATAAATTCAGCCATAGCGATATTTTTTTGTTTTAAATATAAACCATTTTATAGGAATTTACAACTTCAAACATATTGTCATAACATAAAAAAAGTATTTCTTCGTTATTGCAAGTAACAAATCTTATTTATGAAAAAAATCCTCGTAATCGTACTATTCTTCGGAATCCATTTTTCTTTTGTTTCTTGTTCCAAAGACAATGATAATACAGAGCAACCTTTGGTGGCCGAAACATTTATTAATATTTCCTACGGAAGTAATGCACAAGAAAAATACGATCTATACTTGCCCGCAAACCGTTCCTCCGAAAAAACAAAAGTTATTGTGTTGGTTCACGGCGGCGGTTGGATTGAAGGTGATAAAACGGATATGGATTTTTTGATTCCCTATATAAAGCAGAGACACCCAAACCACGCAATAGTCAATATTAATTACGTTTTAGCAGATGCAAATACCCCCGCATTCCCCAACCAATTTCTGGATTTAGACGCAGTCATCAACAAACTGACAGCCGAAAAGGATGTATTGCACATCCTGCCACAATTTGGTCTTGTTGGCGCTAGCGCGGGTGCACATATTTCGTTAATGTACGATTATGTTTATGACCCAGACGACCAAGTAAAAATGGTTGGCGACATTGTGGGACCTACAGATTTTACTGATCCATTTTTTAGTGAAAACCCCAATTTTTCAGCTTATTTGGAAGCTTTGGTTGATGAAAGCGCTTACCCAGTAGGAACAGATTATGCAGCGATTCTAAGTCCCGCACTACTTGTTTCCAATGCCAGCAGCCCTACCCTGCTTTTCTACGGAAACACAGATCCGTTGGTGCCGCTTTCCAATGCAACCACTTTAAATACGGCGCTCAACAATGCGGGAATAGATCACAATTTCACCGTTTATGACGGCGGTCATGGCGATTGGGCTCCAAATGATATTGAAGATCTAAAGGCGCAGATAAGCATGTATGTCGATACTTATTTGGAAGTTTCGGAATAGCGATTCGTTAATTCACCACCTTCAACTTCGCAAAACGGAGCAACAAATTTTTAGGCCCTCCGTTTTCAAAATCTATTTCAGCTTTTGTATCAGCACCCACACCCTCAATTTTAAGGATTTTCCCTTTTCCGAAACGAACGTGTTCCACTATTGTTCCAACGTTTAGGTTGGCATCTTCTGCATTGAAATTTTTATCTGAATCGCTTGTAACAGGTTTCAGTCTGCGCAGTTTCCGAAGTTGTGATTCTGTAGGGCCCGTTGGTGCTTTGCTGGAAACTGGCTTCCGAAGGCGGAGTTTGCTGTGGTCCACTTCGTCGAAAATATCGGCATCGAGCAATGGTTTGTAGCGGTTTTCGGTGATTGGGGTTAAATATTCCAAAAAACTCTCGTCAATTTCCCCAATAAATCGGCTGGGTTCGGCGTCTATCAATTTCCCCCAACGATAACGGGATTGGGTATAGGTTAGATATGCCTGCTTTTCGGCACGGGTCAAAGCAACGTAAAAAAGTCTTCGCTCCTCTTCCAGTTCACTTCGAGTGTTCATGCTCATTCCACTTGGAAAAAGGTCTTCTTCCATCCCGACAATATAAACATAAGGAAATTCCAGACCTTTTGCCAAATGCACCGTCATCAATGCCACGCGGTCGCTATCGCCTTTGTCGTTGTCCAAATCTGTGGCGAGGGCCACGTCTTCCATAAATTCAGAAAGGGAGCCTTTGGCATCGGCTATTTCCTTTTGTACTTCCACAAAATCGCGCATTCCGTTCAGCAACTCCTCAATGTTTTCTATTCGGGCTATTCCTTCAGGCGTGCCGTCTTTCTTTAATTCTTGGAGCAAACCCGTTTTTTTTGAAACGTGTTCGGTAATAGTAAAAGCATCATAATTTTGATTCAAAACCTGAAAACTTTCAATCATCGTTACAAAATCCTGTAACTTGTTTTTGGTGCCGGAATTTATCTTCAAATCAATTTTTTCGATGTTTTTCATCACCTCAAAAATTGAGCGTCCATAATGGTTTCCAGCAACGATCAACCTTTCAATAGTGGTTTCCCCAATTCCCCGAGCGGGATAATTGATTACGCGTTTTAGCGCTTCCTCGTCTTTAGGGTTTAATACCAATCGCAAATAGGACAAAACATCCTTTATTTCCTTTCGCTGATAAAAACTTAATCCGCCGTAAATTCTGTAGGGAATATCTTTCTTCCGAAGGGCATCTTCCATTGCGCGGCTTTGGGCATTTGTTCGATATAAAATTGCAAAATCGCCATCTTTCAATTGATGGTTCATTTTGTTTTCAAAAATAGAACTTGCCACAAAACGACCTTCGTCACCATCAGTCATTGTGCGGTTTACGAGTATTTTATTGCCTTCGTCATTAGCCGTCCAAACAACTTTTTCGAGTCGGGTTTTATTTTTTTCGATGATATTATTTGCAGCATTCACTATGTTTTTTGTGGAACGGTAATTCTGTTCCAAACGAAACATTTTCACTTCATTATAATCCTTTTGAAAATCTGGATTTCGGAAAGGAAGCCAAATCCCAAAAC
>DAIMFZ010000236.1:0-3249 GCA_036724225.1 Aequorivita sp. | reverse complement strand
GGAAAACCGAACGCAGAAAACAGATCGGTTATATTTTCGGAGTGTTTTTGATTTTGCTGTTTATGGTCCGTTTCTTAGTGGAATTTGTAAAAGAAAGCCAAGGTGGGTTTGAATCTGCACTCGGCTTGCTTTCCACGGGGCAGTGGCTTAGTATTCCTTTCATAATTGCAGGGATTTATATTATGTGGAAAGCTTCGCAAAAACCAATTACTGAATAAACTTCGCTGCGAATTCACGAATATTTTTTAAAAAACATTCGTGAATTCGTGGTAAAAAAAATTTTAAGAATGAGAAAAATACTTATTTCTGGGGCACTTGCCTTTTCAATTCTTTCTCTATACAACTGCAAAGACTCCTCAAATTCAGAAAAGAAAAGTCTCACTAAAGAAATCACTTTTACCAAAGAAGGGCAACTTACCTTAATGAATGCTAAAACCGATTCCATTATTGCAAAGCTCGATATTGAAATTGCGGATGACGAATACCAAACCCAAACCGGGCTGATGTACCGCCATTCCATGGCCCAGAACCAAGGGATGCTTTTTGTGTTCAACGATTCGCAAGTACGCTCTTTTTATATGAAGAACACTGTAATTCCGCTGGATATAATTTTCTTGAATGGTAAAAAAGAAATTGTGAGCATCCAGAAAAACGCAAAACCTTTTGATGAAACTTCACTTCCATCGGATGCTGCTTCTGAATATGTTTTGGAAATAAATGCCGGGCTTTCCGATCTTTGGAAGCTTGAAAAGGGAGATAAAATTCAGTACACTAAAAACTGAATTGATAAAAAGTAAACGCTTTTTATCGTACACCAAACAGTTTGTTGACCTTTATTTTACAAACAAAAAGGCCTTTCCAATGCGGAAAGGCCTTCTTTATTTTCCCGAAGAAAAAAGCAATTATGCCTCCAAAGCTGGAGAGCCTTCCGCTTCTTTTTTATCGATTAAATCATCTACTTTTTTATGTTTTACCGTATCATACATAATTGGCGTTGCGATGAACAATGACGAATAGGTACCGACAACGATACCAACAATAATCGCGAACAACAATCCGCGGATGGATTCTGCACCAAAGAAGAACATACACAATAACACGATAAGTGTGGTAAAGGAGGTATTCAAAGTTCTGCCCAAGGTACTGTTCAATGCTACATCAACAATTCTCTCCATTTTCCAGCCTGGATGTTCTCCGAAGTATTCACGGATACGGTCAAACACGATTACAGTATCGTTCAGTGAGTAACCAATTACCGTCAGAATCGCCGCGATAAAGGCTTGGTCAATCTCCATATTGAAAGGCATAAACTTATATGTCAATGAGAAGACCCCAAGTACAATCAAAACATCGTGGAATACAGCTAAAACAGCACCCAAACTGAACTGCCATCTTCTAAAGCGCAAAAGTATATATAGGAAAACCACTACGAGCGAGCCAAATACGGCCCAGAAAGAGTCTTTCTTAATATCATCTGCTATTGTTGGGCTCACTTTGTAGTACTCCATTCTACCAATGGTTTTACCGGTTTGGTCTCCCACAAACTCATCAAAAGTCATGTTTGCAGGCATATCTTTTTTAACGGTTTCAAAAAGCATATGCTCTATTTCTTCATCTACATCAGTACCGGTTTCTTCTACTTTATATTTGGTAGTAATCTTCAGTTGGTTGTCGCCTCCATAAGTTTTTGCTTCGGCACTTCCAAAAGTTTTTATGAGATTATCCTGAATTTCCTGTGAATTTACATCCTTCGCAAATCGAACGGTATATGTTCTTCCTCCCACAAAATCTACACCTTGGTTAAGGCCAGTAGTAAGAAGGGAAACAACTCCTATTAAAATCATGAGTCCCGAAAATACGTATGCAATTTTGCGTTTTCTCAAGAACTTAATGTTTACGTTTTTGAATAGATTTTTGGTTAATGGTGTAGAGCAAGGCAATGGTTTACCATTTTTGGAATAACTGTCAATGAACAATCTCGTAATGAAAATCGCAGTAAATAGCGAAGTTGCAATACCTATCAACAAGGTAGTAGCAAAACCCTGGATCGGACCAGTTCCGAAAACCAAAAGAATCAAACCAGTAAGTGCAGTAGTGATGTTCGAATCAAGAATTGAAGACAACGCATTGCCAAAACCATCCTTTATAGCATCCTTTTGTGCCTTACCTTTGGCGAGCTCCTCTTTTATTCTTTCAAAGATAAGTACGTTTGCATCCACAGACATACCTACCGTCAAAACGATACCAGCAATACCCGGTAATGTAAGCACGGCACCAAGGCCTGCCAAAATCCCGAAGATAAAAAGTATGTTCACTATCAAAGCTATGTCAGCAAAGGCACCAGCCTTTCCGTAATATCCTATCATCCATAAAAGAACAATTATTAGTGCAACAAAAAAAGACATAACCCCACTATTAATGGCTTCTTGCCCAAGTGTTGGTCCAACAACTTCCCCTTGAATAATCTCTGCGGAAGCCGGAAGTTTACCCGCACGCAACACGTTGGCCAAATCCTGCCCCTGTGGTACGGTAAAGTTTCCAGAAATCTGACTACGGCCACCCGCAATAGGGCCTGAAGTTACACCCGGAGCAGAATAAACAATGTTGTCCAATACAATAGCAATCTGGCTTTGGTTTTGGTATGCATTGCCTGTCATTTGCTCCCAAACTTTGGCGCCTTGACCGTTCATTTGCATAGAAACTACTACGCGGCTCAAATTGTCATATTCCTGACGGGCATCCACAACCACGCTTCCCCCAAGTGGCGGAACGTTATCGCGGTTTCCTTTTAGGGCGTATAATGCTGTGGTTTCTTCACCTTTCAATTGCACATTGGCTTCTGGAAGGCCCCAAACAAATTTTGCATAACGCATTTCATTCGGCAATAATGACTTTATTTGCGGATTGCGCAAATAGCCGTCAATAGCCGCTGTATCTTTCAATCTAAAAGTAGCAATCACCGGACTTCCCTGGCTTCCCAAAGAAACCATTTTTGAAAGAATTGGGTTTGCTTTGTTATCTTCAGCAAGTGAATCTTTTACATCTTTACCACCCAAAAGTTTGCTAACGTCATCCTCTTCCGTTTTGGTTGAATCAGTAACTGCCTTTGTTGTATCTGCAACTTTTGCAGTTTCGACTGAAGCTTTCGCTATTGCAATTTCACCAGCTTTGGTATCGGCAGCTTGAAGAAAACCAGCCATTTCATCAAATTTGTAAACATCCCAAAACTCAAGCTGGGCAGTACTTTGA
>DAIMFZ010000235.1:0-3285 GCA_036724225.1 Aequorivita sp. | reverse complement strand
AAGGGCTCCCGCGCCACGGCAAAGTGCAGTGCTGCGCCTAAAGCGCCTTTTGCGACTTCAAAAACGTAGTTGGGGTCCATGTTTTCAATAATGTCATTGGGACTGTGCGGGTAGGGCGACTCGTTTTTTTCGTACAGGCCGGTAATCACTTCCCCATTGTTTTCAAAAGGCATATAGTCTGAAGCATATGCATAGGAAATATCCGTTTGAAGATTGGAATACAGTCCAAAACAATTCGCCATTTCCTGGGTGGCTTGTGCAGACGCAGCGTTGTTTGAGTTTGGTGAAGACTCGTCGCGCTCGCACACAATGGTGTTGTTATTCATACCGGCAACGCCGCCCACTTCGTCTATGTTCAGGACCAATTTGATGTCCAAATTTTCAGGAATCACGGTGTGGTTCACGTAATACTCGCTGCCCACTAAACCTTCTTCCTCGCCACTAAAGTGGATAAACTTGATGGAATATTCCGTGTCCACATCTTTTAAGAGTCGTGCAAGTTCCAGTATCAGGACGGTTCCGCTGCCGTTATCGTTGGCACCAGGGCCGTTTAAGGTGTCGTAATGGCCATCAATTATCAGAAAAGTATTTGGATATACGCTACCTGTTTTGGTGATGATTATATTGGAAGTTGTTTGCCCATAAACGTTAAAAGGCTGGGTTTCAATAGTGGTGTAGCCCAAAGTTTGGTAACGCGCAATGATCCAGTTTTTTGCGGCCTCAATTTCGCTGCTTCCGGGCTCTTTTACGCCGAAATCGACCAAGGTTGTTAAATCATCGAGAATATTTGAGGCGGAAACGTTTTGAACAATGCCTCTATAATATGGGTTGAAAACCTGAGCGTTTGCGTTGAAAAAGGTAAAAAGGAAAAGTAAAATTGCTAAGTGGGGAAATGATTTCATTAGTGGTTTAATTTTTTTTTGTGAAAGTATTGCTTTTGTTTGAAAATGTGAAAAATACGCTTACGAAATATAATTCCAAATATTCCGATACTTCACAAGCTGCTCATAGGTATTCTTGATAGGTATATTTTCTTCGGCTGCAAGGTTGGGGTCTGCTTTTAAAACCTGCATCGCGTAGCTTCGGGCAATCTTCAATATCTCGCTATCCTTTATGATGTCTGCAATGCGAAGGTTTAGCACCCCGCTTTGTTGGGTACCCATCATATCGCCGGGACCACGGAGTTTTAGATCAACTTCGGCAATTTCAAAGCCATCGCTGGTACGAACCATGGTTTGTAAACGAGTTTTGGCATCTGCGGAAAGTTTGTGGCTGGTCATTAAAATACAATAACTCTGTTCCGCTCCACGACCAACTCTACCGCGCAATTGGTGCAACTGCGAAAGTCCGAAGCGCTCAGCACTTTCAATAACCATTACACTTGCATTGGGAACGTCAACGCCCACTTCAATAACGGTAGTGGCCACCATAATTTGCGTTTCGCCTTTTATAAAACGGTTCATTTCATATTCTTTATCGGCCGGTTTCATCTGTCCATGAACGATGGAAACTTGATAATTTGGAAGAGGAAATTCTCTGACAATACTTTCATATCCATCCATTAAATCCTTGTAATCCATGGTCTCACTTTCCTGTATTAAAGGGTACACAATATACACTTGCCTACCCTTCGAAATTTCCTCTTTTATAAAGTGAAAAACCTTCAGTCTATTTGCATCAAAACGGTGCACGG
This sequence comes from Aequorivita sp., assembly GCA_036724225.1. GTDB lineage: Bacteria > Bacteroidota > Bacteroidia > Flavobacteriales > Flavobacteriaceae > Aequorivita. The sequence continues at coordinate 1,592 of DAIMFZ010000235.1, read as the reverse complement.
TTTTGATATCTTTTCGGCCAGGTGGAAGTTCGTCAATTACGCTAATATCCAGGTCGCCATAAACGCTCATGGCGAGGGTGCGAGGGATGGGGGTGGCGGTCATCACTAGCACGTGTGGTGGGTAGTCATTTTTGTGCCATAGTTTGCTGCGTTGTTCCACCCCAAAACGGTGTTGCTCGTCTACGATTGCAAGCCCCAAATTTTTGAATTTTACCTTTTCTTCGAGTAGGGCATGGGTGCCAATTAGTATGTTTAATTCGCCATTTTCCAGCTTTTCGTGAATTTCCCGTCTTTTTGAAGTTTTAGTTGAGCCAGTCAATAATTCAATACTGGTATTCAGCTTTTTACACAATTCAACCAAACTGTTGTAGTGTTGGACTGACAAAATTTCAGTCGGCGCCATTAAACAGGCTTGAAAACCATTGTCAATAGCTATTAACATTGACATTAGCGCCACTATAGTCTTCCCCGAACCAACATCGCCCTGCAGTAGACGGTTCATCTGGGCGTTGCTTCCCAAATCATTTCGGATTTCTTTGATCACCCGCTTCTGTGCTTCGGTCAATTCAAAGGGTAAATGTTCCGCAAAAAAAGTGTTGAAATTGCGTCCAATTTTATCAAAAGGATAACCCTTTATTTTCGATTTATGGATAAGGTTTTTCCTGATTAATTGCAATTGGATGTAGAACAATTCTTCAAACTTTAACCGGTATGTTGCACGTGCCAAATGGGGCTGACTTTTTGGAAAATGTATGTTGAAAAGCGCCTCTTTTTTTGACACTAATTTTAGCTGTTCCAAAAGGGGTTTTGACAGGGTCTCGGCGAAGTTGTTTTTGCTCTCCAAAAAAAGCTGTTGCATCAGTCCATTTATCACTCTATTTGTGATGCCGCTGTTCCCCAATTTTTCAGTGGAAGGATAGACAGGTTGCATGGCCGAACGGATACTTTTTTCGTGCGCATCCAGCAATTCCATTTCGGGATGTGGCAGGGAAAAGCTGTTGTTGAAATAATTCGTTTTCCCGAAAATAACGTACGGCTCGTTCAGCTTCAAATTTTCACGTATCCATTTTATTCCTCGAAACCAAACAAGTTCCATGCTGCCAGTTTCGTCCATAAAAGTAGCGACCAATCGTTTTCCGTTCTTTTGATCAACCGTTTTAATGTGTGTGATTTTCCCGATTATCTGAACTTCGGCATTTGTTTGCTGCAACTGCGCGATTTTGTAATACTGAGTGCGGTCTAAATATCTATTTGGAAAAAGATTCAGCAAATCCTGAAATGTGTGGATGCCGAGTTCCTTTTTCAGCAAATCTGCCCGGTTTGGGCCGACGCCTTTTAGGTAATCTATTGGAGTTTGCAGGAAATTGGCATTCATAAAACGAATTTACTAATTCCGAACGAAGTGAAGGAATCTCATTTAAGTATTTCGTAGTTTTGAAGAAAGGATTTTTTACAAACTTAAATTATGAAGGGATTTTTCTTGGCTATCTCGATTTTATTAGGTTTTTCAGCAAGAGCACAACAGAAGGATGTTGTGGATTTTTTAAAGGAAGAAGCAACTATAACGACTATAACTGTTAAAAAAAAAATTA
>DAIMFZ010000234.1:0-3292 GCA_036724225.1 Aequorivita sp. | reverse complement strand
TTCTTTCTTAACACGCGCTACCAGCTACGAATTCAAAAACATTGACGAGGCAAAGGCAAGTCCATTGGCGCAACAACTTTTTTACCTCCCTTTTGTGAAAACGGTTTATATCTCGCAAAATTTCATCGCTATCGAGAAATATAATATTGTGGAATGGAAAGATGTGCAGGAAGAAGTGGCAAATTCCATTGAGGAATACTTAAACGAGGGAAAACCAGTAATCACAGAAATGGTCGTTCCCAAAAAAGTGCCTATATCTATTTATGCCGAAAGTACCCCAAATCCTACTGTAATGAAATTTATAGCCAATAAAACTTTGGCTAAAGGTGTTTTTGAATTCAAGTTCATTGAAGATGCAGTAAATTCACCATTGGCAAAGGCTTTGTTTAACTTTCCATTTGTAAAAGAAGTTTTTATTAGTTCCAATTATATTTCGATAATGAAATATGAGTGGGCAGAATGGGAGGAGCTAACCATGGAAATCCGGGAATTCATCCACAAGTTCATTGAAGATGGAAAATCTGTAATGAATGAGGAGCTAACGGATAAAACGACTGTTTCTGAAACTATTACTTCAACTGAAAATACTTCAGATAAAACCCAGAAACCCCACACCGCCCTCGAAAAAGAGATAATCTCCATCCTGGATGAATATGTAAAACCCGCAGTGGCAATGGATGGCGGCCATATACTTTTTGACTCATTTAACGAAGATACCAAAACAGTAAAAGTGATCCTTCAAGGCGCTTGCAGTGGTTGCCCTTCATCAACTATCACTTTAAAAAACGGAATAGAAACCATGCTGAAAGAAATGCTGAAAGGGCAGATTGATAGTGTGGTGGCGGTGAATGAAGCCCCCTAACCCCCCGAAGGGGGAATAATGCCTAATTTACGTATCTCGAATTAACAAATCACGAATTAACGAATTAACGAATTAACAAACAATAAAATGGACTTAACCGCAGGAACCGAACAAACAAAAAGAAACAGGGCTAAAAAAAATATACTCTGGTTTGGAATTATCAGTTTAACAATGAGTTTTGCTGGGCTTACCAGTGCTTACGTAGTGAGCAAAGAAAGACCCGACTGGATTTCCACTTTTGAAATGCCACAGGCATTTTTCATAAGCCTTGCTCTGATAGTTGCGAGCAGCATAACCATTTTTTTTGCCGTTCGGGCCATTAAAAAACAGCAAAACCCGCTGGGGATGTTTTTGTTAGTCGCCACATTTTTACTGGGAGTTCTGTTCGTAGTTTTTCAATTTGTAGGGTTTTCTGAAATTATTGAAAGCGGCTATAATTTTACCGGTCCCACCAGCAGCATTACCACGTCCTTTATCTATTTGGTGGTCCTGTTGCACGTGGCGCACGTAGTGGCTGGACTTATTGCGCTTTTGGTTGTAATTTATAATCATTATAAACTAAAATATGAAAACGGTAAAACCCTTGGCGTTGAACTAGCTGCAACTTTTTGGCATTTTGTGGATTTTGTATGGATATACCTGTTTTTATTTTTATATTTTGTTAAATAAAAATTAAACGTATTTTTGAACCTTTATTTACAACCAAATTCTTTTTATGGAAGCAACTGTTGTTAAAACAGGTACCGAAGAAAAAACCTGGGGCGGCGGAAATGAACCGCTAAAAGCCAGTTATGGCAAAATGATGATGTGGTTTTTCATCGTTTCCGATGCATTGACATTTTCTGGTTTTCTTGCCTCATACGGATTTTCAAGATTCAAATTTGTAGATGCCTGGCCCATTCCGGACCAAGTGTTTACCCACTTTCCATTCCTTCACGGAGTAGATGCGCCTATGTATTATGTGGCGTTTATGACTTTTATTTTGATCTTTTCGTCCGTAACAATGGTTTTGGCCGTGGATGCGGGCCATAAAATGAATCAGAACAAAGTAATCCTATATTTGTTCCTCACTATAATTGGAGGGCTTATTTTCTTGGGCTCCCAAGCTTGGGAATGGGCAACCTTCATTAAAGGCGATTACGGCGCAGTGGAAACTAAAGGAGGACAGATTATACAATTTTTGGATAAGGAAGGGGAACGCGTTGCCATCCGTGATTTCGCCACTCTCGCAACAGGAGAACGGACCGAGCAAACTCGCGAAAATGGAATTTGGTTCAAAAGCGAAGCTGAATACCTGCCCAGCGTTTCCTTTGAACAGGTTAAAGCAGGTTTCCTTGCAAACGACAATCTTTTGGTACGGGTTCAGCACAAAGATGAACACGGGCACCACATAGTTTTAAACCGTCAGGAATCCATTGCAAAAGTTGTGAACGATGGCGCATTGGTAGTGGAAGGCGCAAACCTTCGTCACAATGAATACGGCCATCCGCTGTTTGCAGACTTTTTCTTCTTTATTACAGGTTTCCACGGGTTTCACGTGGCTACGGGAGTATTGATTAACTGTATTATCTTTTTCAACGTAATCCTTGGCACCTACGAACGCCGCGGACATTACGAAATGGTTGAAAAAGTAGGACTCTACTGGCACTTTGTGGATTTGGTATGGGTATTTGTATTTACATTCTTTTATCTTGTATAAAATTTTTATAATTGAAAAATGACACACGAACAAGCACATAAACTCGCAATCTTTAGGGGAGCATTAAAATTCAGGTCCAACGTTACCAAAATTTGGGGAGTATTTGTAATACTTTCCATTGTTACTATTGTAGAGGTTACATTAGGGATCATTCGTCCCGACTTTTTGGTGGATCACCATTTTTTGGCACTTCGTCTTTTAAACTGGATATTCATTGTGCTTACCCTTTTTAAAGCATACTACATCACTTGGGACTTTATGCACATGCGCGACGAAACCATGGGTTTGCGAAGAGCCGTAATCTGGACCGCCCTGTTTTTGATAGCCTATTTGGTGCTATTGATATTGATAGAAGGCGATTATATTTTTGAAGTATATAAAAACGGTTATATAAAATTCAATTTTTAAATAATATTTTTGTTTATTGAAAAAAAAGCTCTCTTTGTGAGGGCTTTTTTGTGGTTTGCCAGGTCGAGCGCAGTCGAGACCTAATTGTAAGTCAGAAACTTAGAGTTCTCGACTGCGCTCGAACTGACATCCAAAACTACTTTTTAAACACCCTCTTTTTCGTGGAGATATTCTTGGGAAAACAATACAGAAAAAAGTAAATGTATAATTAAAAGGCTATTCCTTTATCACTTTGAAGACTTGTTCGCCTTCATTGGTTGCAATCCTTAAAAAATACATCCCGTTTTGAAGATTTGAAATATCTATTTGCTGAATGTTTCCGT
>DAIMFZ010000233.1:0-3298 GCA_036724225.1 Aequorivita sp. | reverse complement strand
TACGAAACCGCAACCGAAACCGCAACCGAAACCGCAACCGAAACCGCAACCGAAACCGAAGCCCAAAACCAAACCAAAATCGAAGCCTAAAAATTAGTTGAAAAATTCAAAGATTGAAATGAAAAAACCTTGATGATGTTTATTATCGTCAAGGTTTTTTACTTTACTGAGAATAAGCAGTGGCATAATCTTTCCACAAATATTACCTTTATCAAAATTTCTGTTTATGGAAGAAAAATTTAAAGCGATTGTCAATGATAACTTTGAGTTTTCATTGAATTCGAAAGATTTGGAAACACTTGATATCATTTCCGACAACAAAAAATCCAATATTATCTTTAATAATAAATCGGTTGAGGTTGAAACCCTTAAAACAGATTTTAATAAAAGAAGCTATACGTTATCAATAAATGGCAATCGCTATCAAGTTAGAATAGAAAATGAATTGGACGCGCTTATTTCCAAATTGGGCTTATCACTTGGCAATGCTTCGGTTGATGATGAAATCCATGCACCAATGCCCGGCTTGATTTTGGAAGTAAATGTTTCTGAGGGAGACACTATAAAAAAGGGCAATTTCCTATGCGTACTGGAAGCAATGAAAATGGAAAACACGTTAACTGCTCCGCGTGACGGGATTATTAAATCAGTAAATATTTCCAAAGGCGATACTGTGGATAAAGGAGTTTTGTTAATTGAACTTGAGAAAAATGATTAAAAAAATATTAGTCGCAAATCGTGGTGAAATAGCACTTCGAATAATGAAAACCGCCCGAAATATGGGCATTAAAACGGTTGCAATTTATTCCGAAGCAGATAGAAATGCCCCGCACGTAAAGTTTGCCGATGAAGCTGTTTGCATCGGCCCGCCGCCTTCCCACGAATCCTATCTTTTGGGCGATAAAATAATTAAAGTTGCAAAAGAACTAAACGTCGATGCAATCCATCCCGGCTACGGATTTTTAAGTGAAAACGCTGAATTTGGTGAACACGTTGAAAAAAGTGGGATGATTTTCATCGGGCCCAGATCGCACGCCATTCGCATTATGGGAAGCAAACTAGCGGCGAAAGATGCCGTGAAGGAATACAACATTCCAATGGTTCCCGGCACTGCCGAAGCAATTACCGATGTAAATGCAGCAAAGGAAATCGCAAAAAAGATAGGTTTTCCCATTCTCATAAAAGCCTCTGCAGGCGGTGGCGGAAAAGGAATGCGAATCGTTGAAAACTCCAAAGAATTTGAAGACCAAATGAAGCGCGCCATCAGTGAAGCCGAAAATGCTTTTGGTGATGGCTCAGTTTTTATTGAAAAATATGTTACTTCACCACGACATATCGAAATTCAGGTTTTGGCAGATAATTTCGGAAATACGGTTTATCTTTTTGAACGAGAATGCAGCATTCAGCGTCGCCATCAAAAAGTGGTGGAAGAAGCGCCTTCATCGGTTTTAACCCCAGAATTGCGCAAACAAATGGGCGAAGCTGCTGTGAAAGTGGCCAAAGCTTGCGATTATGTGGGGGCAGGAACGGTGGAATTTCTTTTGGACGAGAAACACAATTTCTATTTCCTAGAAATGAATACGCGCCTACAAGTTGAACATCCAGTTACCGAACTGATTACGGGACTCGATTTAGTGGAACAACAGATAAATATTGCCAATAATGAAAAACTTCCGTTTTCGCAGGAAGATTTAAAAATAAACGGCCACGCTTTCGAACTCAGAGTTTACGCCGAAGATCCGCTGAACAATTTTATGCCGAGCGTTGGTAAACTTGTAGTTTACCGTCCGCCGAGCGGAAAAAATATTCGTGTGGATGACGGCTTTACCGAAGGGATGCAAGTGCCAATACACTACGACCCTATGCTTTCAAAATTGATAACTTACGGAAAAACCAGGAACGAGGCGATGCAAACAATGCTCGAAGCTATTTCGGATTACCATATTGAAGGCGTGAGCACAACACTTCCATTCGGAAAATTCGTCTTTGAGCACGAAGCCTTCCGCCGCGGAAATTTCGACACCAATTTTGTAAAAAAATACTATTCCGAAGAAAAACTGAAAGCAATCAACGAAGAGGAAGCAAAAATCGCTGCACTTTTCGCATTGAAACAATATTTAAAAGATTCAGAAAAACTTCGTTTACCAAAATAAAACCTCTGTGTTCTCTGTGCCTCTGTGGTGAAAAAATAACCACGGAGACACAGAGAGCACAGAGAAAAGCATAGACTTATATGACCGACAATAATAAAAAACTGCATCAAATAATTTCCGAAGCCAAAAAAGGCGGAGGTGACAAGCGAATTGCAAAACAGCACGAAAAGAAAAAACTCACTGCTCGCGAACGAGTGGAATATCTTCTCGACCAAGGCTCTTTTGAAGAAATGGGAATTCTGGTAACCCACAGAACCACCGACTTCGATATGCAAAAAGAAGTGTATTACGGCGATGGCGTGGTTACAGGCTACGGTACAATCAACGGGCGTTTGGTATATATTTTCGCACAGGATTTTACAGTTTTTGGAGGCGCACTTTCCGAAACCCACGCCGAGAAAATCTGTAAAATAATGGATCACGCCGTGAGTGTTGGTGCGCCAATAATTGGTTTGAACGATTCGGGCGGCGCGCGAATTCAGGAAGGCGTTCGCTCTTTGGGCGGATATGCTGATATTTTTTACAGAAACGTGCAAGCTTCGGGCGTAATTCCGCAGATCTCTGCAATTATGGGCCCGTGCGCCGGTGGAGCGGTTTATTCGCCAGCGATGACGGATTTCACTTTGATGGTGCAGGGCAGCAGTTATATGTTTGTTACGGGACCGAATGTGGTGAAAACTGTTACCAATGAAAACGTAACTTCCGAAGAATTGGGCGGTGCAAGAACCCACGCCACTAAAAGCGGAGTAACGCATTTTACTGCCGCGAACGACATTGTTTGTTTGGAACAGATTAAAACGCTACTCAGCTATCTTCCGCAAAACAATAAAATGGTTTCAGAAAAATTACCTTGTGAAACTGCTGATGAATTTCGTGATGAATTGGAAACCATCATCCCAGATTCCGCCAACAAACCTTATGATATGCACGATGTAATCAAAGGAATTATCGATGCCGATTCTTTTTTTGAAGTGCATAAAGATTACGCAGACAATATTATAGTTGGATTCGGGCGATTGGGCGGCAGAAGCATCGGAATTGTTGCAAATCAGCCAATGAGTCTGGCCGGAGTTTTGGATGTGGACAGTTCCAAAAAAGGTGCGCGGTTTACGCGTTTCTGCGACTGTTTCAATATTCCACTTTTG
>DAIMFZ010000232.1:0-3340 GCA_036724225.1 Aequorivita sp. | reverse complement strand
CATAAATGGCGATGTCCTTGGTGCTCAACACAGCTCCTGTTTTTGCGTCAACGATGGTTTCCCAATTTCCCATTCGGAATTCAGACATAGTTGTTACACGGTAAACCAATTGTGTACTGCGCAATTTGTTATACACATAAAGCTTTATTTCTTTTTGGGCAATGTTGCCTTCAATGTTCAAAGCGTTTATTGCGGTATTCAATGCATCGTTTTCAGAGATTGAAGGGTTGGTATTTATGGTTTCCACCGCGCTGTCAAAAGTACTGTCGTGGTAGGTTACTTGATTTCCGTTTGAAACGTGAACGGCCACGGATGAATCAAAAACTTCCACACCGTTAACGGTGTGATAGAAACGGAATGTTTCGCCGGAAGGGCCGGAATGGCTGTACAACATTGCGAAACTCTGGTTTGTTTTGTTGATGGGCATATTGGCGTCCATCCAAGATTGCGCAACGCTTTCCTTGCTTACTTGGGCAAAGAAAAGTTGCGTAAAACACAATAATAGCGAAGTGAATAATAGTCTTTTCATAAAAAAATATAGGTTTAGAAATATGTGAATAGATTGCCAAATGTAACGGTAATCAATTATAATTCAAAAGGTTTGTAAAAAAAGAAATTCGAGTAAATGTTAAAGAATTAGCTTTTATTGAATAAAAAAAGGAAACTACATTGCTGTAATTTCCTTTTTAAGTTCGCTTATGGAGACCCCAATAAATTTTTTAAGCCGATGGATTTACTTGAATTTGTCCTCCAATTGCTTTTAAAACTTTCATTATAGTAGCAAATTGGGGTTTGGCTCCATCAGTTAATGCTTTGTATAAACTCGGTCTGCTCAATCCGGTTTCTTCCGCTATTTTTGTCATTCCTATAGCTTTGGCAATATGACCGATTGCACTTATTATAGCTGCGTTATTTCCTTCTTCTAAAACAGCATTGAGATATTCAGCAATCATTTCTTTGCTGTCTAAATAATCTGCTATGTCAAATTTTGAAGTTTCCATATTTTCTATTTCTTTAATTTTTCCAGGATTACTTTTGCTTTTGCAATGTCCTTTTGTTGCGTAGATTTATTTCCTCCAATTAGAAGCAAAATAATCTTTCCGTCTTTTTCTTTGAAGTAAACTCTGTATCCTTTTGTGTAATTCACTCGTAATTCACTTATCCCGTTACCAACAGCCTTACAATCACCAAAATGTCCGTCATTTTCAATTTTCTGAATTCTAAACAAAATTTTTGCCTTGGCTTTTAAGTCTTTTAACTTTCTAAGCCAATTATCAAATTCAGTTGTTTTCACAATGAAAAACATACTATTTGTATCTACTAGGATACAAATCTACCTTATTTTTTTTAATTATTGAAATAAAATTACGCTACCAAGCAAACGGTTTAATGTAACACAACGACGAAATAATCTCATGAAAAAAGGAAATTACATTGGTGTAATTTCCTTTAATCTTTAATACTTTATTCAGTTGTTTAATCCAAAGAAACTATCAAACTTTCTTCAGTCCTTTCAACCTTCGCAACCTTTGAAGCCGTCAATCCTTTTATGGCCTTGTCCCATTTTTTATTGCTCAAGCCGCTTTGGGTTTTTAGTGTTTCCAAAGCAATGGGCGTATTAACTTTTAAAAGTGTGTAAACCGTTTTTTCGTCCTCGGTCATTTCCACCTTTTTCTTTTCGGGTCGCATTTGCGGGAAGAAAAGCACTTCCTGTATGGAGGCGTTGTCAGTAAGAAACATTACCAAACGGTCCATCCCGATGCCCATGCCACTGGTTGGTGGCATGCCGTATTCCAACGCTCTTAGAAAATCGTAGTCTATAAAGGCAGTTGCTTCGTCGTCGCCTCTGTCTGCTAACTTTAATTGGGCTTCAAAACGCTCGCGCTGGTCAATTGGGTCGTTCAATTCGCTGTAAGCATTTGCTACTTCCTTGCCGCAGACCATCAGTTCAAAACGTTCAGTGAGTTCAGGGTTTTCGCGATGCTCTTTGCAAAGCGGGCTCATTTCCTTTGGATAATCCGTGATGAAGGTCGGTTGAATGTAATTGCCTTCGCACTTTTCGCCAAAAATTTCATCTATTAATTTTCCTTTGCCCATAGTGTCGTCCACTGGAATTTTCATATCCAAAGCAGCTTTGCGGATCTCGTCCTCAGTTTTTCCGGTAATGTCAAACCCTGTGAAGTTTTGGATTGCTTCGGCCATAGTTACTCTTGGGTAAGGCGCCTTAAAGTCTATTTCGTGTTTTCCGAAAGTAGCTTTGGAGGTTCCATTTACCTCTATCGCGCAAAATTCCAACAATTGCTCGCAGAAATCCATCATCCAGTTGTAGTCTTTATAGGAAACGTAAATTTCCATAGCCGTAAATTCGGGGTTGTGGGTGCGATCCATCCCCTCGTTTCGGAAGTTTTTGGAGAATTCATATACCCCGTCAAAACCGCCGACGATCAATCTTTTTAAGTATAACTCATTCGCGATTCGCATATATAATGGAATGTCCAGCGCATTGTGGTGCGTAATAAAAGGTCGCGCCGCAGCACCGCCCGGGATTGGCTGCAAAATGGGGGTTTCCACTTCAAAATAGCCACGCTCGTTAAAGAAGGTTCGCATGGCGTTGAATAATTTGGTCCGCTTTACAAAAATTTCCTTTATGTGCGGGTTCACCACCAAATCTGCATAGCGTTGCCTAAAGCGTTGTTCGGGATCGGTAAAGGCGTCGTGCACTTTCCCGTCTGCATCAACGCGCGGTTGTGGCAAGGGTTTTAGGGCTTTGCTTAGCAAGGTGAAATGCTTCACCATAATCGTTTTTTCGCCCACTTGCGTTGTGAAAAGTTCGCCTTCAATCCCGATAAAATCACCTATATCGAGCAGTTTTTTATAAACTTCGTTGTAATGGGTTTTGTCCTCCCCTTTACAGATTTCATCGCGGTTAAAATAAACCTGGATGCGCCCATCGGCATCCTGAAGTTCCGCAAAAGACGCTGAACCTTGGATCCTTCGGGACATCAATCTACCGGCAACCACCACTTTTTTTCCTTCCTCAAAATTGTCTTTTATTTTTTTTGAAGTGTCGGTTACGGGGTAAAGATCTGCAGGATAGGGATTGATACCCAGATTGCGCAGTTGTTGTAGTTTTTCCCTTCGGATGATTTCCAGTTCAGAAAGTTGCATAGGTTTTATCTAAAAATAAGTTCCTGCCAATTGGCAGGCGGGTGCAAAGATAGGGAAATGAAGGAGGAAAAACGAAATTCCAAATTTCAAAAACCAAATGACAAATAAATTCCAAAAAACAATCCCGATACCTAACGAGACCAACTTCAAATGCAGAAGAAATAAAATAAAA
>DAIMFZ010000231.1:0-3376 GCA_036724225.1 Aequorivita sp. | reverse complement strand
AACAAATTTAGAATAAACAGAATTTAAATATGATTATGATAGTTTTCTCTTTTAAGTGAATAATTTTGATGGGGTCATATAATTTTATTTTTGTGGATTAAAAACAACTCTAGAAATCTTCAGATTTATTGCGTTTCGTCTCCTGTTCTTTAATTCTTTTGTTTTCTTTCTCTACATATTCTTGGTGCGTCATGGAAGCCACAAAATCCTCTTTACGGGAAATCAGGTTTTTTATTACTTCCGCCTTTCCGTAAACCGTAATTACATCGCCGGGAAGGATTTGAAAACTACCAGTGGGAGACCCAATATAATCGCAATGGTCACGGTCAATCCCCACAATAGTGTTGTCTTGGTGGCGTAAATCCGGTTCTTTTAAGCTTTTGTTGGCCATCCAGTTATCCTCCTCCACTTTTTTCTCGCTTATTTTATAATCATCTTTTAAGTGCAGTACAGCAGCATAATCCAGGATATCCAAATCGGTGTATTTTTTTAGCATCCTATTTATTATTTTGGAAAGAACTCGGTCCACCCATTTACTTTGTATGGCCCACCAAACCAAGCTCAAGCCAATAATAACGATCCCCAAACCATACAATTTGGACGATACAGTATCGGGTAACACAAAGGTTAAAATCAATGACGACATTACCGTTACAATCCCTGCATTACCGACGAGCATTAGGTTGAATACAATTTTCCGCCGTAATGGATGGTTCATGATCTTTTCGGATTCCGAGGTAGTAAAACCCGCACCGGTATAAGCCGAACGGGCTTGAAATCTAGCACTTTGTGTAGAAAGTCCGGTGTGGATTAAAGCAATAGTGGCAATTTTTGTAATCAATGCCGAAAGGGCTACTACCAAAAATAAGGTTATTGCTGCTATCATATACTTTCAAAATTAAGCAGAAATAGTTATGACTTCTTATTCTTTATTAAAAAATTATAGTTTCACGCATAATATTGCGTAGCTTCAAATTTCTGAAAAAGATAAATACTGATTTCGGAGAATCATTTTCGAAAATCTGGATTTGTTAAAAAAATGCTACATAAAAAAAATTCTTTCCTCCCAACTGATATTTATCATTTTATAGTTTTTTCAGCAAAGGTAATTTTGAGCCAGAATTCAAAAAATGCAAAGCAGTTTAGTTTCAAAATACAACGTCCCTGGCCCACGCTACACCAGTTATCCTACCGTACCATATTGGAACAATGAAGATTTTTCGCTGGACGAATGGAAAAAAAACGTGGTACAGAGTTTTTCTGAAAGCAATTCAACCGAAGGAATTAGTCTATATATTCACTTGCCATTTTGCGAAAGTCTTTGCACCTTCTGTGGCTGCAACAAACGAATCACAAAAAACCACGGAGTGGAAACGCCCTATTTAGATTCTGTTTTAAAAGAATGGCAGCTTTATTTGGAAATACTTCCCGAACGGCCTATTATAAAAGAATTACATCTCGGCGGCGGTACACCCACTTTTTTTTCCGCAGAAAATCTACGATTGCTTTTAAAAGGAATTTTTTACGGCGCCACGATGGCAGAAAACCCTTCATTCAGTTTTGAAGGGCATCCCAACAACACCAAAGACGACCATTTGCAAACTCTTTTTGATTGTGGTTTTACACGGGTTAGCTACGGCGTACAAGATTACAACACCGCAGTTCAAATTGCAATCCACAGACTTCAGCCGTTTGTAAATGTGAAGCGTGTAACAGAAACTGCGCGTGAAATTGGTTATACTTCCGTAGGCCACGACCTTATTTTCGGGCTTCCTTTTCAGAAAAAGGAACACGTAATTTTTTCCATAGAAAAAACGAAGGAACTGATGCCAGACCGCATCGCTTTTTACAGTTACGCCCATGTGCCATGGATAAAAGGCAATGGCCAGCGCGGGTTTAAAGATGAAGATCTGCCAAGTGCCGCAGAAAAGCGCGAAATGTACGAAACCGGCAAACGGATGTTGGAAGAAGCAGGTTATATTGAAATTGGTATGGATCACTTCGCACTAAAAACCGATAGTTTATACAAAGCGGTGGAAGACAAAAAACTACATCGCAACTTTATGGGCTATACCGACAGCAAAACCCAGTTAATGCTTGGTCTTGGTGTTTCGGCCATCGGAGACAGTTGGTATAGTTTTGGACAAAATTCAAAAAATGTGGAGGAATATCAAGAATTGGTGGAACAGGGAATCCTTCCCGTTTATCGAGGTCATTTGCTAAATGATGAGGATTTAATAATTCGCAAGCATATTCTGAATATGATGTGCCGCATGGAAACTTCCTGGGAAGAAGCATCACTTCAATTTAAGGAATTACCTGATGTGCTTCTTAAACTGAAAGAAATGGAAGATGACGGTTTAATTAAAATCGGTTCCACAAAACTTCAAATTACCGAAAAAGGCCGTCCGTTTGTTCGCAATGTCTGCATGGCGTTTGATGTGCTCTTACAACGAAGCAAGCCGGAAACACAATTGTTTTCGATGACGGTTTAGTTATCCATTTTACAAAAATCACAAAAATTTTTCCATACTGATAATAGTCCAATTTTCAGAAAAATCACAACAAGACCCCTTGTATCAGAACCTTACCTAACGCTGATCATTAATTTTTCAAAATGCCTTCAAAAAAAAATAAGTATAAATCCTGATTTTCATCATTTTTTACCATTTCTAGAATTGTCATAGGTATTTTAAAAGACTTGGGTTTTAAAATGTATTTAGTAACTTCGCAAAAAATAAGTGAATACGTGTGTGTCCAAGCTGGGTATTCGCAATATTTCGCATCAAAAGGTATTAAATTTGTAAAAAATAATTTTTACGTCAATACCAATAACTGAGCATAGGTCATGGTGGGTATTGACTTGGTTTTGTTCACTGTCCTAAAATAAAATATTGAATACAAGAAAAATAAATAAAATAAATTTTTAAAATACCAACCTATGAATTTAAGCATCTACAACACTTTTATACCCAAAATGCTGCTGTACTTAGGCGCGATGATATTTATTTCGAGCTGTGTGAACGAAAAATCCGATAGAATATACAATCGGACGGTAGATATTCCCGTGAGCAAAGAAATGATTGCGGAACTTACCTCCCCGCCAAACGTACCAACCCCAGTTGGAAGAAGAAAAGCGAAAAAATTAATTGTTGACTTGGAAATCCAAGAACGGGAGGGCGAAATGACAGATGGTGTGAAATATGTTTATTGGACGTTTGGAGGTACTGTTCCGGGAAGTTTTATTCGTACCAGAGTTGGAGATCTAGTTGAATTTCACTTAAAAAATCACCCAGACAACAAATTACCGCACAACATTGACCTTCACGCCGTAAATGGACCTGGAGGTGGAGCAGAATCTTCTTTTGTTGCTCCT
>DAIMFZ010000230.1:0-3376 GCA_036724225.1 Aequorivita sp. | reverse complement strand
TCAGGCGAATCGAATCACCACTTTCTCGCTCGCAAAAAATAATTAGAAGTAAGTACGGAAACGTTTATTGGCGAAGCACCATAAATGGAATCCAGTTCGTAGGTGGTGGTGCTATCTACTGTTGTTGCAGTGCTAAAATAGGGAAGATAGACAAAAACACTATCCAATACGGCATTTGCTCCAAAGGTCGGATTGTTTTTTTCCAAAATGAGTTGGGAGAGCAAACTGATGGTAGATTTTCCATAAACCGGGTCGTTATAAACCCCAAGCTGGTATGCTGGCAATCTATTGCTCTGCATCGGTCCGAGCTTTCTGCTGTAGGAAATGACTGTCTGTGAATCGTCCAAAATACCGTTTGGAGTTTCATCTCCCAATAGTTCAGAACCAATAGTGCTAATGTCTTCTTGACAAGAGGACAGGGCAATTATAATAAATAAAATAGTGCCGGCTATGGGCAGCAAATTTTTAATTTTCATCTTTAAATGTTATGTTGTTATAAGTGAAACGTTTGGTGTACATTTCATTGTGAATATTGAAGAGTTTATTTTAAAACTTTAGCGCTGTAAAAATCTAAATATGCTTGGGAAAAATTTTCCATATTGTGATATTTTAACACAGGTTTATCAATTGTGTTAAGATATTCCTCCAGCTCCTTTGGAATTTCCTCGGAACCAATGATTATCGCATCCGAATTTTTGATGGCAATTTTCATCAAATTCACATAATTTGGTTCTTCAAGATCTGCAATGGCATCATCGTCTATGGCATCATACCTGACTTTCTCAATGGTGTTCTTTGCTAACGCTCCTTCGAAGCCTTGATTGTATACAGAAGTAACTATTTTGCTGTTTTCAAACAAAGGTTCGTTGCCGTAGTAGTTTCTTAGGTATAGAGGGAGAAGGGCTGCCAACCAGCCGTGAACATGAATAATATCTGGGGCCCAATTCAGTTTTTTCACGGTTTCTATTACTCCTTTGGCAAAAAAAATGGCGCGCTCATCATTATCTTTGTATAAATTTCCTTCTTCATCTGCATACGTTGCTTTTCTTTTAAAGTAATCCTCATTATCAATAAAATAAACCTGTATGCGCTCTTTTGGGATAGAAGCAACCTTAATTATTAAGGGCATATCCAAATCATTTATCACAAGATTCATCCCGGAAAGACGGATAACTTCGTGCAGTTGGTGCCTTCTTTCATTAATGTTGCCATAGCGGGGCATAAAGATTCTTATTTGTCCGCCATTGTTGTTTATCATTCGGGGTGCTTCAAACGACATTGAAGAAATCTCGGTCTCGGGAAGGTAAGGTATAACTTCGGAAGACACATACAAGACTCTTTTATCTTTCATCTATTGGGGTTTTAAAATATTATTTTGGAATTGGCCCCAAAGTATTGAGGCGTTTAAAAACACGCAAAATTACGAAAATTTATGTAGATTGTCTTTAATATATTAATTTTGCCCGCTCTTAAAGCAATTTTATGGTGATATATAACCAGAAAGAGTTATTGGTTCAGGCCTTGTCTTCTGGAAACAAGAATGACAAAATAGGTTTTGTGCCAACGATGGGTGCATTGCATAATGGGCATATCTCCTTGGTAAAGAAGGCTTTAAACGAAAATGATTTGGTTGTGGTAAGCATTTTTGTAAACCCGACACAGTTCAACAACAGCGCAGATCTTAAAAAATATCCACGAACTCCAGAAGAAGATATTTCTCTTTTGAAAAACCTCAAAGATGAAGTGATTGTATACTTACCAGAGGTTTCAGATTTATATGAAGGTTCAGTTTCAGCAAAAAAATACAATTTTGGCGGCCTCGAAAACGAAATGGAAGGCAAACACCGCAAAGGACATTTTGACGGAGTGGGAACAATTCTCGAGAAATTCTTCAAAATAATAAAACCGCACAACGCCTATTTTGGTGAAAAGGATTTTCAGCAATTACAGATTGTAAAAAAGTTGGTCGCTATTGAAAAGCTTCCCGTAAAAATCGTGGGATGCCCCATTTTAAGGGAAAAGAATGGTCTTGCAATGAGTTCTCGGAACAAACGACTAAGTGGAAAACAGTTTGAGGAAGCAACCCTGATTTATAAAACATTGAAGAAAGTTCAAGAAAAATTCAGTTCCACTTCCATTACAGATTTAAATACATTGGTTGCGGAACAGTTTTTGCAAAATCCAAACTTGAAATTGGAATATTTTGAAATTGCCAACGAAAAAACACTTAAAACTGTAAAACGAAAAAATAAAGGATCAAAATACAGAGTCTTTATTGCGGCTTTTGCGGACGAAGTTAGGCTGATAGATAATATGCCATTAAATTAATACCTTTGCGCCATGCAAATACACGTAGTAAAATCTAAAATCCATAGGGTAAAAGTTACCGGTGCTGACCTAAACTATATAGGCAGCATCACTATTGATGAAGATTTGATGGACGCCGCCAACATTATTGAAGGCGAAAAGGTCCAAATAGTAAACAACAATAATGGTGAACGTCTTGAAACCTACGCCATTCCTGGGCCGCGCAACAGTGGCGAAATTACGTTAAATGGTGCCGCCGCTAGGCGAGTGGTGCCAGGCGATGTGCTTATCCTCATCACATATGCTTTGATGGAACTGGAAGAGGCCAAAACCTTCAAGCCAGCTATGGTTTTCCCTGACGAGGAAACAAACCTACTCCGTTAATTTGAGCCGCTCTCTTTCAAAATTTTTACAGATTGCAATCCCACTCGGATTGGGTGTATTTTTGATTTGGTACATCTACCAATCATTCACTCCACAACAACTTGAAGAAACACAAAAGTATTTTGCCGATGCAAACTACGGTTTTGTGTTGCTTTCGATTGCGTTTAGTGTGCTCAGCCATATTTCGCGCTCCTACCGTTGGAATTTTATGTTGGAACCCTTAGGCTATCACACCAAACTGGCCAATAATTTTATGGCAGTTTCAGTGGCTTATTTAATGAACATTTTTATTCCGAAGAGCGGCGAGTTTTCTCGGGGCATTATTTTGGACAAATATGAAGGCGTTCCATTTCAAAAAGGGTTCGGTACCATTATATCTGAAAGGATTGTCGATCTTATTTTCCTTTTATTTTTTACTGTTTTGGCTCTTATTATAAAATTCGATGTGTTATTTGAATATGTAGCTGGAAGCATTCCGAAGTCATTTCTATATATGATTATCTTCGGAATAATTTTAATTTCCATAAGCATTCCGCTTTACATTAAATTTTCGAAATCGAACATTAACAGGAAACTGAAAAATATTATAATCGGTTTAAAAGAAGGTATTTTCAGCATTTTGAAAATGCGGAAAAAAGAAGCTTTTCTTTTTCACACTTTTATTATTTGGGGACTCTATCTACTT
>DAIMFZ010000229.1:0-3411 GCA_036724225.1 Aequorivita sp. | reverse complement strand
AACACAGTTGAGTGCTTTGCGAATGCATTTGGCAGAACAACTCGGTTTGCGAAAAAGTGACGAATTCGCTCCACTTTGGGTTATAGATTTCCCGCTTTTGGAATGGGACGAGGAAACAAATCGCTACCACGCAATGCACCACCCGTTCACTTCCCCAAAGCCCGGACAGCTTGAACTTTTAGCCACAAATCCTGGTGAAGTAAAAGCCAACGCATACGATTTGGTGATAAACGGAAATGAAATTGGCGGTGGCTCCATAAGAATTCACGATAAAAAAACACAATCGTTGATGTTTGACTATTTAGGCTTCACGCCCGAAGAAGCAAATGCACAATTTGGCTTTTTGATGGACGCATTTCAGTACGGCGCACCACCACACGGCGGCATCGCTTTCGGTTTGGATAGATTGGTTGCAATTCTTGGCGGCCAGGAAACCATACGCGACTTTATTGCATTCCCAAAAAACAACTCGGGACGTGATGTGATGATAGATGCCCCTGCGCCAATTGACAAGAAACAGTTGGATGAACTTCATTTAAAGGTTGAGATTAAATCATAAAAAAAAATGAAATACATTATCACCATTCTCTTTATTTCCGTGCTTATAAGTCTATGCATTGGTTTTTATATAAAACCCCAAGACGAAGCCACCGGGAATTTAATAATCGGCCTTACTTTAATGGCCGGATTTTTTGTATTGATGCCTCTTTTCATCTTTCACCGTTGGAAAAACCGAAGCGTAAAAGACTATATGCTCACCAAGGAAAACATTGAAAAAATGCAGGATTACCAAAAAGATAAAAAGATATAGAACGCGAAGGGTTTCAAAAAAAAGATTATTCCATTAATGCTGAAATCATAAATTCAATACATTTGTATACTTATTATTAATTTATTTTTTATTCAAATGGAAGGAACAGTAAAATTTTTTAACGAATCCAAAGGTTATGGTTTTATCACCAATGATGAAACTGGAAAAGACATTTTCGTGCACGTAACCGGCCTTAATGGTGAGGCCCTAAACGAAGGCGACAAAGTA
This sequence comes from Aequorivita sp., assembly GCA_036724225.1. GTDB lineage: Bacteria > Bacteroidota > Bacteroidia > Flavobacteriales > Flavobacteriaceae > Aequorivita. Next base: position 2,372 of record DAIMFZ010000229.1, on the reverse strand, counting down.
GAATACATTGAAGAAGATGGAAAAAAAGGACGTGTTGCTGCTAAAGTTCGCGTGATCCACGACTAAAAAAAAATACCAAAGTGGTTCTGAAAGCCTTTCATTTTTGAAGGGCTTTTTTAGTTTAGATTCCTTTTCTCAATAAAAAATCTTTTTAGAAGTTGTGAAGCTTCCGCTTCCATCACCCCGCCCGTCATAACCGTTTTGGGATGCAATTTGGTGTTCAAGGTAATGCAGCCCCTTTGTTCGTCCCGAGCTCCATAAACAATTTTTGAAATTTGGCTCCAAGCTAGTGCTCCAGCGCACATTTGGCATGGTTCAATAGTTACATACAGCGTGCAATCTATTAAATACTTACCTCCCAAATAATTTGCCGCGGCTGTAATGGCCTGCATTTCGGCGTGGGCTGTAACATCGTTGAGCGTTTCGGTTAGGTTATGTGCGCGTGCAATAATCTGGTTGTTTATGACGATTACTGCGCCAATAGGTATTTCGCCTTTATCATAAGCATTTTCTGCCTCTTGGAGAGCGCGTTTCATAAAATAGGTTTCGTCGTAAGGAGCTATAATATTCAAGGTTTAAAATTCAAGATGCATGGCGGTTTAGCGATTCCGTTTTTTCCTCAGGATATTACGGAAACTTAAAACAAAATTACAAATTATCGAATTAACAAATTCCCAATAACCGTATCTTTACATCGTGCCAAAAAACATACTAAATACCATAAAATTCCCCGCTGACCTTCGGAAAATCCCAAAGGAAAAATTGCCCCAATTAGCGCAGGAACTTCGTGAATTTATTATAAATATAGTCGCTACTAAAGAAGGCCATTTGGGCGCAAGCCTTGGTGTGGTGGAACTTACCATTGCATTGCATTATGTTTTTAATACCCCGGAAGATATTTTGGTATGGGATGTTGGCCACCAAGCCTACGGCCATAAAATACTTACAGGTAGAAAAGAAATTTTTCACACCAACCGCCAGTTGGGCGGCATCAGTGGTTTTCCCAAACGAAGTGAAAGTGTATATGACACTTTCGGGGTTGGCCATAGCAGCACCGCAATTTCCGCAGCATTGGGAATGGCGATTGCTTCAAAATTGAAGGGCGAAAATGACAAACAACACATAGCAATTGTTGGCGATGCTTCCATCGCCAGCGGAATCGCTTTTGAGGCACTCAACCACGCGGGCGTAACGCATACGAATCTTTTAATCATTTTAAACGACAATGCCATTGGCATAGACCCGAGTGTTGGGGCGCTGAAAAATTATTTCACAAAAGTGAAATTCAACGGTGCCAAAGAATCGGACAACATTTTTGAAGCCTTAAATTTCAACTATTCAGGTCCCATTGACGGCCATAATTTAGAAATTGTTATTTCAGAATTGGAGCGGTTAAAAACTGTTTCGGGACCCAAACTGCTACATATAATTACAAAAAAAGGAAAGGGTTTAAGGCAGGCTGAAGAGAACCAAGTAGTGTATCACGCCCCCGGAAAATTTGATGCAATTACTGGAAATCTCGCTCCAATAAGCACGGAAATACAACCTCCAAAATTTCAAGATGTCTTTGGGAAAACGATAGTAGAACTCGCTTTACAAAACGAAAAAGTTATTGGTATTACCCCCGCCATGCCTACGGGAAGTTCCCTGAAATTTATGATGGACGTTTTTCCCGAAAGGGCTTTTGATGTTGGTATAGCCGAACAGCACGCCGTTACCTTTTCCGCAGGTATGGCAACACAAGGGTTTACGGTTTTTTGTAATATTTACTCTACGTTTTTACAGCGCGCCTATGACCAAGTGATACACGATGTTTGTCTTCAAAAAATACCTGTTATTTTCTGTTTGGACCGTGCCGGGATTGTGGGCGAAGACGGTGCCACGCATCACGGTATTTTTGATTTGGCATATTTAAACTGCATCCCGAACCTCATCATCTTTGCGCCGCGAAATGAAACGGAACTTCGCAATATAATGTTTACCGCTCAATTGGGGTTGGATTTGCCAATTTTCATTCGCTATCCTCGGGGAAGGGGAAGCATTTTGGACTGGCAAAAACCTTTCAAAAAAATTGAAATGGGAAAAGCCGTGGTTTTAAAAGAAGGTGCTGATATTGTTGTTTTAACTATTGGAGCAGTTGCAAATAATGCTTCAAAAGCTATAGCATTGCTTACCGCTTCCCAACAAGAAAAAATCGGCTTGGTAGATATGTGTTTCTTGAAACCTTTGGATGAAAAGCTTCTGCATCAAATTTTTAAGAAATGCAAAACAATTATTACTGTGGAAGATGGGACTGTTATTGGCGGTTTGGGAAGTACAGTTGCTTGCTTTGCTGCTGCCAAACACTATTTAAACCAGATTGAAATTTTGGG
>DAIMFZ010000228.1:0-3499 GCA_036724225.1 Aequorivita sp. | reverse complement strand
GTTACCGACCATTTTCGTCCAAACCCAATACGCTTGCGCGACTGGATTTCTTCCACAAAATCTACAGGTTATGAAGCTCTGCACATAACCGTGATGGGCCCAAAAGGCCGATGGGTGGAAGTACAGATACGCAGCGAACGGATGAACGAGATTGCTGAAAAAGGTTTTGCCGCCCACTACAAATACAAAAACAAGGAAAAAGACGACGGCGGACTCGAAGACTGGCTGAACAAACTTCAGGACACCCTTGAAAATTCCGAAATAAGCGCTGTGGATTTTGTGGAGGAATTCAAACTGAACCTGTACGCAAAGGAAATTTTCGTCTTTACACCTAAAGGGGATCTGTATTCGCTCCCCAAAGGCGCAACAGCCTTAGACTTTGCATTTCACATCCACACCGAAATAGGCATGCACACCCGCGGTACAAAAGTGAATGGCAAGTTAGTTCCATTAAGTCATGAACTTAAAAGTGGCGACCAAGTGGAAATAATAACCTCAGAAAATGCAAAACCCACTGCAAACTGGCTTAATTACGCAACTACGGGTCGCGCACGCTCCAAAATTAAATCTTCCCTAAAAGACGAAAAGAAACAACTTGCAGAGGAAGGAAAAATTATCTTGGCCCGCAAATTAAAGTCTTTAAAGTTAAACTTAGACGAGAGTCTGCTCAACCAATTGGTCGTTTTCTTTAAAGTAAAAACCAGTCTCGACCTTTACTATCGCGTGGGCGCAGGCATCATTGACAACCCAAAATTGAAGGATTTCGCTTCTTCGCGCAGCAATGCCTTCATCAGCTTCTTCAAAAACAGAATCCGTAAGCCGGACAAACCCGAAGATGTTCACAAAGAAGAATTAACCGAAAAGTTCGACCAACTCGTTTTCGGAAAGAACGAAGACAAACTGGATTATAAAATTGCAAACTGTTGCAACCCTATACCCGGTGATACCGTTTTCGGTTTTGTAACCGTTACCGAAGGCATTAAAGTCCATAAAACCAACTGCCCCAATGCGCTCCAACTGCAAAGCAATTACAGCTACCGCATTATGCCAGCAAAGTGGATAGACTCCACCCAACAAGAATTTAAGGCTGATCTAACCATAAGCGGTATAGATACCATCGGTTTGGTAAACGAGGTGACCAAAGTGATTTCAAACAACCTTCATATTGATATGAAGAGTGTTCATTTTGACAGTAACGACGGGGTTTTTACTGGAAAAATTATTGTCGTCGTTAAAAATAAAACCATCCTAAATAATTTGGTGGAAAACATCAAAAAAATAAACGGAATTGATAAAGTTACCAGAGTGTAAAATTTGAGTAACTTTGCAACCTTAGTTATGAGTTCAAAAACAGATATAACCAACCAAGCAATTGTAAAGAACGTTTTTACCGGTTTTCTTGAGGAAAAAGGACACCGAAAAACGCCCGAACGCTTTGCTATTCTTCAGGAAATTTACGATCACGACGATCATTTTGACATTGAATCGTTGTACATAAATATGAAGAACAAAAACTATCGCGTAAGCCGCGCCACCCTATACAATACCATTGAATTGCTTTTGGAATGCGGTTTGGTGCGCAAACACCAATTTGGGCAAAATCAGGCGCATTACGAAAAGTCGTATTTTGACCGTAACCACGACCACGTAATCCTTTCAGACGGCGAAGTGATTGAGTTTTGCGATCCGCGTATACAAACCATCAAAAAAACAATTGAAGAAGTTTTTGATATTGAAATAACCAATCATTCACTTTATTTCTACGGAAATAAAAAAACTCCCACCATAACCGATGGCGGGAACAATTCCAAATAAATTATGGCAGTAGACTTACTACTTGGATTGCAATGGGGCGACGAAGGCAAAGGAAAAATCGTTGATGTCCTCACAAAAAACTATGATATAATTGCGCGTTTTCAGGGCGGGCCAAATGCTGGTCACACCCTTGAATTTGATGGTATAAAACACGTTTTGCGCACCATTCCTTCCGGAATTTTCCACAAAAATTCCGTAAATGTCATCGGAAACGGCGTGGTTATAGACCCCGTGGTTTTCGTAAAAGAATTGGAGGCCCTAGACAAATTCAATATTGATTATAAAAAAACACTGATCGTTTCCAGAAAAGCACACGTCATTTTACCAACCCATCGTTTGCTCGATGCTGCTTCGGAAGCTTCCAAAGGAAAAGCGAAAATTGGTTCCACCTTAAAAGGAATTGGCCCAACTTATATGGATAAAACCGGAAGAAACGGAATCCGTATCGGCGATTTGGAGATGGAAAATTGGCAGGATAAATACCGCGCCTTGGCCGACAAGCACGAGGCGTTGATTGATTTTTACAATGTTGACGTTCAATATGATTTGGCCGATCTTGAAGCTGAATTTTTCGCCGCCGTTGAAACACTGAAAACCCTAACTTTTATTGATAGCGAAGAGTATTTACACCAAGCCCAAAAAGATGGAAAAACCATTTTGGCCGAAGGCGCACAGGGTTCGCTGCTCGATATTGATTTTGGGACCTATCCTTTTGTAACTTCCTCAAACACAACAGCAGCAGGAGCTTGCACAGGTTTAGGAGTTCCACCGAACAAGGTGAAAGATGTCTTTGGAATTTTCAAAGCCTACACAACCCGAGTGGGCAGTGGCCCCTTCCCTACCGAACTTTTTGATGAAGTTGGAGAAAAAATGGCAAAAATTGGGAACGAATTTGGAGCCGTAACCGGTCGCCCAAGACGTTGTGGTTGGTTGGATTTGGTTGCTTTGCGTTACGCCGTTCAAGTGAATGGAGTTACCCAACTAATTATGATGAAAGCCGACGTTTTGAGCGGTTTCGAAACCCTAAAAGTCTGTACAGCTTATAACTACAAAGGGAAAACAATTCATCATTTTCCCTATAATATTGAAGCAGAGAACGTAACGCCAATCTTCACGGAAATGAAAGGCTGGAAAGCAGATTTGACCAAAATGGGGGAGGCTTCGCAATTGCCACAAACCTTGAATGATTATATCAATTTCCTTGAAAAAGAGCTGGAAGTGCCTATCAAAATTGTTTCCGTAGGGCCGGACAGAAAACAGACGATTCATCGGTAATCAATTTTTTGGTGATATTTTCGTTCCTAATAACAAACAATTCTTTTTTGAAAATATCACGATTCATATTTGTCATTTCGCTGTTTTTCTTCGGAACAAATCTTTCCGCCCAAGAAAAACAAAAGGTCGATATCCAATCTGGCTATCTTGAATTGCGCCCCGAATTTCCCGATGCGGCAATCTACACCAAAGATGAAACCGGACAGGTTTTCATCGTCCACGAAGGCGTTGAAATGTGGTGCGACCAAGCCTTTGTTTATTTAAAGGACAATTTTGTAAAAGCGTACGGCGACGTTAGGATTTCACAGGGCGATACCATTTCCATGAACAGCAAATACGCTGAATACAATGGTAACACACAATTTGCCTTCGCCAGCGGCAATGTGGTTTTGACCGAACCAAAAACCAC
>DAIMFZ010000227.1:0-3503 GCA_036724225.1 Aequorivita sp. | reverse complement strand
GTATCGTCTCTGGATTTTGCTTTCTAAAAGAGTGCCTTATTCAACCTCCTATACTTTCCTATTCAATTTTTGAATATCCTTTTAAAATAATATCAGGCTCTAAGAAAGTATCCTGATTTTACATTTCTAACTTCTAAAAATGAATTCCCATTAAAAATGAATTTAGGGATATTTAACTTTTATTGTTAAAGGTTAAGACCCTTCATTTTAATTGTAGTTAATTTAGTTTCTAAACACATTTTATCAAATGGGTTATTAAGTTATTGAGTTATTAGGTTGCACCATCTAAAAAACTGATTGCTCTTTCACAAATTCATTGCTACTTCAAACATAAGGTTTTTAATCCGTATCGGATTAGTCTGGAAATTCTTATATAACGAAATACAGATATTAATATCTTATTTTAATTATTTGGATTAACTTTAGCGCCCATAAAAGAGAAAAACTATGAGCGAAAAAATGAGAACATTGACGGAACCATTTAAGATAAAGATGGTAGAACCGTTGACCGTAACAACCGAAGCCTATCGAACGGAGGCATTGAAAAAAGCTGGGTACAACACATTTTTACTTCGGTCGCAGGATGTTTTCATCGATTTATTGACTGATAGCGGTACTGGAGCGATGAGCGACAAGCAATGGAGCGGTATTATGATGGGCGACGAGAGTTATGCCGGGGCACGAAGTTGGGAGCACTTAGAAGCTGTGGTCAAGGAACTCACAGGTATGGAATATATTCTTCCAACCCACCAAGGACGGGCTGCGGAACGGATTTTATACACCATCCTCGGTGGGCCCGACAAACTGTTTATTTCCAACACCCATTTTGATACCACACGTGCAAATATTGAATACACTGGCGCAACGGCCGTTGATATTGTTTGCGAAGAAGGAAAGGACAATGAAATTGATTTGCCTTTTAAAGGAAACATAGACCTTGAAAAGCTTGAAAAGCTGCTTGTTGAAAACCCACGCGAAACAATTGGTGCGGTAATAATGACCGTAACCAACAATTCTTCAGGTGGCCAACCAGTCAGCATGGAAAATATGAAAGCTGTAAGGCGAATCTGTGATAAACACGGGGTTATGATGGTGATAGACGGATGCAGGATAGCCGAGAACAGCTACTTCGTCAAACATAGGGAAGCGGCTTATTCAGAAAAGACTTATGAGGAAATCGCTAAGGAAATGTTGAATTTGGGCGATGCTTTCGTAATGAGCGCCAAGAAGGACGGCTTGGTGAACATGGGCGGATTGCTGACCGTGAAGGACGAGGCATTATCAATTAAATGTAGAAATCTGTTGATTATTTCGGAAGGTTTTACAACTTATGGCGGCCTATCAGGGAGAGATATGGAAGCTTTGGCAATTGGTTTGGGAGAAGTTTTTGACAAGGATTATCTGCATTACCGCATAAAGAGTACGTCTTATTTAGGCGAACGATTACGGGCAAAAGGCATTCCCGTGGTTTGGCCAATAGGCGGCCATGCGGTTTATATTGACGCCAAGAAATTATACAACAACATACCAGTAGAGGAATATCCAGGACAGGCTTTGGTAGTTGACCTATACTTGAAAGGAGGCATTCGCAGTGTGGAGGTTGGCAGTGTGATGTTCGGGAAGTACGATAAAGATGGGAAGTTGATTCCGGCGGTAAACGAACTGGTCCGTTTGGCAATTCCCAGACGCGTTTACACACAAAGCCACATAGATTATGTATTGGATATTTTCGACGATATCATAGAATTGAAAGATCGAAAGAACGGGTATGCAATTACGTATGAACCGCCTTTTCTAAGACATTTTACAGCACATTTTGAACCCCTTAAAAAATAAAATCATGGCAAAATTAGACAAAAGATCCTGGGCGGAACCCTATAAAATGAAGATGGTGGAATTGCTCAAAATGACCACCAAACCCCAAAGAGCAAGATCACTCAAAGAAGCGGGCTTCAACACTTTTTTGTTGCGGTCTGAAGACGTATATATCGATCTGTTGACTGACAGTGGCACCAATGCAATGAGCGACAACCAGTGGTCGGCCTTTATGACTGGTGATGAAGCTTACGCGGGAAGTAAGAGCTATTACAATATGGAGAAAGCCATCAAGGAATATTATGGCTACAAATACATAATCCCAACACACCAAGGGAGAGGTGCGGAAAATATTCTTTCCCAAATTTTGATCAAGAAGGGGGATATTCTTCCCGGAAATATGTACTTCACCACTACCCGTCTGCACCAGGAATTGGCAGGTGGAAAATTTGAGGATATTATTATTGATGAGGCACACGATGCAGCGAACGAATTTCCTTTTAAAGGGAATGTCAATTTAGACAAATTGGAGAGTTTAGTAAAAAAACACGGAGCTTCCAAGATTCCATATGTGTGTATCGCCACTAATGTGAATATGGCTGGAGGACAACCGATAAGCATGGAAAACCTGAAAGCACTTCGAAAATTTACACATAAACACAACATCCGGATTATTCACGATATGACGCGGGTTGCGGAGAATGCCTATTTCATCCAACAAAGAGAAAAGGGCTATGAAAACGCAAAAATAAAAGATATTGTAAAAGAAATTTGCTCCCTTACTGATGGAGCGACCATGAGCGCCAAAAAGGATGCCTTGGTGAACATTGGCGGCTTTTTGGCTACCAACGAATGGGATGTTTTTGAAGAAGCCCGAAATTTAGTGGTGGTTTACGAAGGATTGCACACTTACGGAGGACTTGCGGGAAGAGATATGGAAGCTATCGCGGTGGGAATCAAGGAAAGTGTAAACGATTTTCATCAAAGGGCACGGGTGGGCCAGGTGGAATATTTGGGAATGAAAATGGAACAGTACGGTATTCCAATCGTGAAGCCTATTGGCGGCCACGGTGTTTTTGTGGACGCCAAAGCTTTTCTGCCACATTTGACGCAAGATCAATTTCCCGCCCAGACCCTGGCAGCCGAAATCTATCTGGATTCGGGCGTGCGGACCATGGAAAGAGGTGTGGTTTCGGCTGGAAGAAAACCCAACGGTGAAAATTACTATCCAAAATTGGAGCTGGTCCGATTTACCATCCCACGCAGAGTCTATACCCAAGCACATATGGATGTTGTGGCGGAATCCGTAGCGATGGTCTATGACAAGCGCAAGAAAATCAAAGGTCTGAAAATGGTTTACGAACCCAAATACCTTCGTTTTTTCCAAGCGAAATTTGAACGGCTGAAATAGAAAAGGAATAGCCCAGAGAAAAAGTGCCCGATTTTCTTTCCTGCGTTTTTTAGCGAGTCCTTGGCTTGGAGAGGTATTGAAAGTTGTGCTCTAATTTCAACGGAAAGATCATTGGTATTGGTATTTATAACAGAAATTTTCAGTAAATTTATTTGGTATGATTTCAGTAGAAGAAGCAAAAAAATTAATTGTTGAAACGGCAAAGTCCCTTCCTCCGGTACAATTGGAAATTTCAAAGGTTTTTTATCAGGTTTTTTCTGAAACTGTTTTTTCACTT
>DAIMFZ010000226.1:0-3516 GCA_036724225.1 Aequorivita sp. | reverse complement strand
ATTTTTTTTTTTTTTTTCTTCATCATTTTCATTTGTTCATTCAGTATATTGTGTTTATCGAGGTTTTTGGCTTCAGTAATAAGTTTTTTTTTCTTACGTTTGCGGTTTTTGGTCATCGCTATTCCAGCAAGGTTCAGTTTGGTCATTGCCATATCGGCATCCATGTTAAGCCCTAGTTTTTCAGCCTTTTTGAAGTATTTTTCGGCTTCAATCATATTGGTTTGCGAAACCATCAAACCGTTTAAATAGTTGTAATACCCTTCTTGTTTTGGTACCAAGGAAGCCGATGGGTTTTTTATTTTGTCCAACCATTTCTTTGCCCCAGGAAAATCTTGTTTTCGAAGTCGAAGAAAGGCAAGCAGTATAATTTCATTCTTAAAATACAGGAATACGAATACCAAAGAAAGCAAAATGAGCATAATGCCGTTACCGGTATTTGTTTCGGTGAATTGCCAAACAGCCGCGCCAATAATCATTACGGCCAAAACTAATTTTATATATTTATTAAACATAAGTCATCTTTAAAATGGCCTGCAAAGGTATAAAAACTAAATGCTTTTTGGAAGATATTGCATTTCTGAAATTGAAAATATTTTGATTGAAAAAACAAAATAGACAATGGAAATCTATATTTTTTTTTCATTCACAAAGAAGTTCAAAAATTTGCTGCTATTTTTTTAAAAAAGGTTTGCCTAAGTGAAAACTTGTTGTATTTTTGCACCCGCCTACGCAAATTAAGATTTTGGCAGACTAACCCGACTTTTTGGGCGATGTCCAAAGGTTTTGAAACAAGATATTTCAGAAGTTAAAGAATACTATAATGAGCAAAAGAACATTTCAGCCATCAAAGAGAAAAAGGAGAAACAAACACGGTTTCAGGGAGCGTATGGCTTCTGTAAGCGGAAGAAAAGTATTGGCCGCCCGTAGAGCGAAAGGCAGAAAGAGATTATCTGTATCTTCTGAAGCCCGTCATAAAAAATAATGTTGATAAATTATACATAAAAGGTGTTGTTTAACTAAGCAACACCTTTTTTTTATACCCTAAAGCGCCGTAATTTTGCGGCACCGAAAAAGTAAAGGAAATGCCTAAAAACCCCTCTATTAAATCTGTTCTAATTATTGGCTCTGGCCCTATTGTTATTGGCCAGGCGTGTGAGTTCGACTATTCCGGTTCGCAATCTTTGCGCTCACTGCGCGAAGATGGAATTGAAACTGTTTTAATAAACAGCAACCCTGCGACCATTATGACCGACCCATCCATGGCCGATCATATTTATCTGTTGCCTCTTACCACAAAATCGCTAGTACAAATTTTAAAGGAACGCCCACAAATTGATGCTGTTCTACCTACAATGGGTGGACAAACAGCATTGAATTTGTGTATTGAGGCAGATGAAAAAGGAATATGGAAGGATTTTGGGGTGAAGTTGATAGGAGTGGATATTGATGCCATAAACATTACCGAAGACAGGGAAAAGTTCAGAATATTGATGGAAGAAATTGGTGTGGCAATGGCACCACAGGCCACTGCAAATTCTTATCTGCAAGGAAAGGAAATAGCACAGGAGTTCGGCTTTCCGCTTGTAATTCGTGCATCTTATACCTTGGGTGGAGCAGGAGCATCTATAGTTTATAAAGAAGAAGATTTTGATGAGTTGTTGTCGCATGGTTTAGAAATTTCGCCTATTCACGAAGTGATGATTGACAAGGCGATGATGGGCTGGAAGGAGTACGAACTTGAACTGCTTCGCGATAATAATGACAACGTTGTTATTATCTGTACCATCGAAAATATGGACCCTATGGGAATCCATACGGGCGACTCCATAACCGTTGCCCCTGCAATGACGCTCAACGACCGCACTTTTCAGAAAATGCGAGATATGGCAATCCACATGATGCGCAGTATCGGCGATTTTGCCGGCGGCTGTAACGTTCAGTTTGCCGTGAGCCCTGATGAAAATGAAGATATTATTGCCATTGAAATAAATCCGAGGGTTTCGCGCTCTTCGGCATTGGCTTCAAAAGCTACGGGATATCCAATTGCGAAAATTGCCACGAAATTAGCCATTGGTTATAGATTGGATGAGTTGAACAATCAGATTACAAAGTCAACTTCGGCTCTTTTTGAACCTACTTTAGATTATGTAATCGTAAAAATCCCACGTTGGAATTTTGATAAATTTGAAGGTTCAGACCGAACTCTAGGACTTCAAATGAAATCTGTTGGAGAAGTGATGGGAATTGGTCGTTCTTTTCAGGAAGCGCTTCACAAAGCCACACAATCACTTGAAATTAAAAGAAATGGAATTGGTGCCGACGGAAAAAGTTATACCAATTATGAACAAATTCTCGACAAACTGAAAAATGCAAGTTGGGACCGTGTTTTCGTAATTTATGATGCAATACAGATTGGAATTCCACTGAGCAGGATCCACGAAATCACAAAAATTGATATGTGGTTCCTTCGCCAATACGAAGAACTGTATCTTTTGGAAAAGGAAATTTCAAAATATACTTTGGAAACACTTCCGAGGGAATTATTGTTGGAAGCAAAACAAAAAGGCTACGGCGACAGACAGATTGCACATATGTTGAAATGTTTGGAGAGTCAAGTTTACAAAAAACGCGAAGAAATGAACATTCAGCGCGTTTATAAATTGGTTGATACCTGTGCTGCGGAATTTAAAGCTGAAACACCCTATTACTATTCCACTTTTGAAAATGAAATGCAACTGGAAGGAGAAAAACCTTATTCAGAAAATGATAGTATTGTAACCAAAAAGAAGAAAATAGTGGTCCTTGGTTCCGGTCCCAACAGAATAGGACAGGGCATCGAGTTTGATTACTGCTGCGTTCACGGCGTTCTGGCGGCTGCAGAATGTGGCTACGAAACCATAATGATAAACTGTAACCCCGAAACAGTTTCCACAGATTTTGATGTTGCTGATAAACTTTATTTTGAACCTGTTTTTTGGGAACATATTTACGATATCATCCGTCACGAAAAGCCAGAAGGTGTTATTGTGCAGTTGGGCGGTCAAACAGCTTTGAAACTAGCTGAAAAGCTTGACAGATACGGCATCAATATCATTGGAACTACTTATAAATCGTTAGATTTAGCCGAAGACCGAGGAAGTTTTTCAACCCTTTTAAAGGAAAATAATATTCCCTATCCAGAATTTGGTGTGGCTGAAACTACTGAGGAAGCCTTGGTGCTTGCCGATGTGCTTGACTTTCCCCTTTTGATTCGTCCTTCCTACGTTTTGGGTGGCCAAGGAATGAAAATCGTTATAAACAAAAAGGAATTGGAAGAACACGTAGTAGATTTACTGCGTAAAATTCCTAATAATAAATTATTGCTGGATCACTATTTAGACGGTGCCATTGAAGCGGAAGCCGATGCAATTTGCGATGGAGAGAATGTATATATTATCGGAATAATGGAGCACATTGAACCATGCGGAATCCATTCGGGAGATTCAAATGCCACGCTGCCACCATTCAATATTGGTG
>DAIMFZ010000225.1:0-3527 GCA_036724225.1 Aequorivita sp. | reverse complement strand
ATCTTTTGGAAGTTACGGACGAAAAGTCTTCGGTATTGCTCTACTATTCCGGTCACGGTGGTATGTATAGCGACAACACTTTTATTAAAGACGAAGCCCTAAAGAAACCTGAAGCAGAAAACCAAAAGTATTTTCACCTGTGTCCGTATGATTATGATCCAGATAATTATAAAACAACCTGGATTAAAGCTGAAGAGATAAAGACTAAAATCCAGCAGTTAAAGTCGCGAAAATTAATTTTCTTTTTGGACTGTTGTCACGCAGAGGGAATGACGGCGGGAGTTTCGGGCATAGGTGCACAGCAGCCCAGACATACCAACGCAGACGGCCTTGCGCAAAATTTGGATGATGGACGCGGCATGTCCATCGTTTCCGCTTGCAGGGCAGAACAACTATCCTATGTAATGGAAGGGGATGAAAACAGCTTGTTTACAAAATGTATGATAGAAGTTTTAAGGGGAGATGACAAACATGAGCAAGACGATCCTTTTGTTCGGATAACGGAAGTAGTGCAATATATCTTCAAGAAAGTTCCCGAGGTGAACCCTGTACAAAATCCGTATGCAAACCTTCAGATTTCTGACGATTTTATTGTGAGTTTTGTGCAACATTTGGCTTCAAACGATTCCGAAAACATTGAATCTAAAACTTTAGAAACTGTTTCGCAGAAAACTGCGAAAGAGCCCATTACCAAATTTAGGGAAACAGAGAACAGCAACAGTGCCATACTGTTTGTTCACGGGTTTTCGGGAGATGCGGAAAATACTTTTTCCGAAGCGCCAAAACTAATAATGGCCAATCCAGAAATGAAGGGTTGGGATCTTTTTCCTTTAGGATATAGTGGCAATGTGGTACCCGAAATGGGAAAAAATATTTGGGCCTGTGCAAGTGATATTAAAAGAAACTCAGACTTTCTGCTTACTTCAATTAGGAATAAATTTTCAAAATATAAACGAATTGCAATAGTAGCCCACGATTTGGGGGGAATTGTTGCGCAACAAGCTTTGCTGGAATTGGAAAAGGAAGATTTAAACAGAATCAGCCACGTATTGTTTTTTGGTACCCCTAGTAATGGATTGCCGGAAATACAGTTAAAAAACTTCTTTACATACGGCAACGCTGAAAAAGAGCTAAAGGAATCAAGCCCCTATATACAAGAGCTTCGGGAGCGTTGGAATGATACTTTTAAAGAGGGTTACCCATTCACTTTTAAAACCATTGCCGCTACAAGGGACGAGTTTGTTCCAATTTCTTCCAGTTTGGAGCCTTTCCCTAAAGAATATCGTGAAATAATAGAAGGAGACCATTTTTCCATAGTCCAAATTAAAAAGGAGGAAGATGATGGCTATAGCGCGATTTTAAACACCTTGACAAACCAGAGCTTCTTGAATAAATTTTCAAACAAAGAGGAAATCAATATTGCTATGGGAGAATACAACGAGGTAATAAATACCCTTCTCCCCAAACTGACAGCCCTTGACAGCAAAGGTTTGGAACGATTGATTTACGCTTTGGAAGCAGCGGGAAGGGAAGAGGAGGCGATGAAAATTTTGAAGGAACACCCAGCGGCAAAGGACAATTCCAATATTCTGGGAATTATGGGCGGTAGATACAAGCGCCGCTATTTGAAAACGTTTTCGGCTGAAGATTTACAAATGTCCTTTAAACACTACAATGATGCCCTGAAGATTTCTGAAGGGAAGAATGATTATTCCCAAATATATTACCACGCCATAAACCTAGCTTTTCTCAGTTTGATGAAAGGAGAGAAAGGCGAAATGACCGCATTTGCAAACCAGGCCTATGAAGCCACGGAGAAAGATCCATTCCCAAGTCTTTGGAAACTTGCAACCGTAGCGGAAGCTTTTCTCTATAAAGGCGACTTTGAAAAGGCAAAGGAAAATTACGGAAAAGCCGCAGCAATGGCTGGCTTGCGCGAAAAGATTTCAATCCATTCCAACGCGTACAACGCTTATGTTAGCTTAATGCAAACCGACAATCCTGATGATCCATTTATCAAATACCTCAGAATCAATTTTTTATCGTAATTTCAATTAAAATTTATTCCTGATGAAGAAATTCTCTCAAGACAAGACACCAAAGTTGGATTTCAAAAAAGCCATAAAAAAGCCAATTCCTATAAAATGTGTACAGATC
Source organism: Aequorivita sp. (assembly GCA_036724225.1). GTDB lineage: Bacteria > Bacteroidota > Bacteroidia > Flavobacteriales > Flavobacteriaceae > Aequorivita. The sequence continues at coordinate 1,370 of DAIMFZ010000225.1, read as the reverse complement.
AACGAGCCCTTTGAGGTGGAAAGCATGGAAGGACTTGTAAAAGGAAAGGCTGGCGACTGGTTGATGATTGGCGTGAACGGCGAAAAATATGTGTGTGATGCTGCCATTTTCAAAAAGAGTTATGATATTGTAGATTAAAACAAAACCAATTCAAATTTAAAATCGCTAAAAGATGAGTGCAAAAAAGATTTTTATCAGTTATTCAAGAAGGGACACCGATTATGTTAAATCATTGGTGGACGCCTTGCGGAAACAGGGATTCGAGGTATGGTTTGACAATAATATACGCACCGGGACAGACTGGGACGACACTATAGAGTCTGAATTGAAAAAGGCGGATGCCATAGTGTTAATTCTATCCAAAACCTCCGTGGCATCAGAGAATGTGAAGGATGAAATATCCTATGCCATAGGACTGGACAAACCCGTGAGCCCAATAAAGATAGAGGAATGCGACGTGCCGATGCGTTTGGCGCGGAAGCAATTTGTCGATTTTACGGCCATGGGCCACGAAGCGGGTTTTGAACGATTGGTGAACGATTTAAAAGTCAGTTTGAAGGAAGCCGAAACGCACGTTCCCAAAGGAACTTTCACGCCACCAAAAACAACAACCGGACCAACAAGTGCAGTGGCTAAAGGGTCTAAAAAAATATTGCCCTATATACTTGGAGGAATTGTTACGCTGATTATTTTCGTTGTTTTAATAATAAATTGTGACGACGGAACCACGGAAGATACCGATGGAAATGATACGGAGGCTGCTACAGAAATTACGAATCCCGATTGGGAGGATGCCATAAGTTCAAATTCCATAGACAATTATTTAAAGTATATGTATAAAATGGGTTCCGAGGATGAATACTTTTGGGCTGCGTCAGATTCCATTAATGCGTTAATGCCCAATGAAGGGGTTGTAACGTATGCAGAACCTGATGGCACAAAACATTTTGTAAAGAATCTTTTTAAAAATTTGGATGGAGAACTGGAATATGGGCAGGATGACAACCAGCTGCCCAGAGCTGAGGATATTATTTCAGCAATTGGCCTTGTAGAAATATATGATGTTAATGACAAACAGATTATTCAAGGAGAGAATATTATTGCCGGGGAGAAAGTAAGAGTAGTTGCCGTAGATTTTCCAGAGGATGGATCTGTTTTAGTAACAATTTTATATCCGGATAAGTAAGCACATAGAAATATTAAATGGAACCCAACTATCAATGTATAGGGGGGTTCCGAATATTTCATTTTACATAATATAAATTATAGTACAATTGTGGGCATCTATGGAAATGGTGGCTTTGTTGGTTATTATGGGGTTTTGGGGCTTTTTAATGATTATGCATTCCTTTCATTAGATTGCGCATAAT
>DAIMFZ010000224.1:0-3547 GCA_036724225.1 Aequorivita sp. | reverse complement strand
ATAAAGACACAAACATTGTTGGCGATCTTATCGGCTTCTCGATGGGGGCTGGTTATAATTTTGGGCACTACACTTTTGATCTTGCATATTCAAGGTCGGAACAAGAACGCAACCAACAACTGTATTCCGTTGGGCTGACTGATGCTGCCAAAATAAACTCCGTTTACAGCAACTTTGTACTTTCCTTGGGTTTCAACTTTTAAAATGCCCCAATTATATGCAGTAATTACTTCATTTTATTTAGAAGCGAAACCATTAAAAGTCTAAAAATAAGAACTTCCTCTTTTCAAAACCAAAATGCTATTGCGTATCTTTGCAGGCCTATTACATATTATATTAAATGAATTTAGAAAAACACCTAAAAGAAATTGAAGCAATGGGCAACGACCATATTGGCAGTTCCTCTGAAACTCCCATGCGGCCTGATGCCTTTGAGCTTAGCGATATTGAAAAGATTGCGAGTATCAAAAAAGATGTCCAGAATATTTTGTACACTTTAGGCCTCGATCTTACTGACGACAGCCTAAAAGGCACCCCAACACGGGTTGCAAAAATGTTTGTGCAAGAGATTTTTAGCGGGCTTCACCCAGATAGAAAACCGAAAGCTTCCACTTTTGAAAATAAATACAAGTATCAGGAAATGCTGGTGGAAAAGAACATTACCCTCTACTCTACTTGCGAGCACCATTTGCTGCCCATTGTTGGGAAAGCGCATATTGCTTATATTTCCAACGGCACAGTGGTTGGTTTATCAAAAATGAACCGAATTGTTGACTATTACGCAAAACGCCCCCAGGTTCAGGAACGCTTAACGTTGCAAATTGTGAAAGAGCTTCAACAAGTTCTGAATACAGAAGACGTTGCCTGCGTAATTGACGCAAAACACCTTTGCGTAAATTCCCGAGGAATACGAGATATTGATAGCAGTACTGTAACCAGTGAATTTGGCGGGGCATTCAAAAATGCTGAAACGCGAAGAGAGTTTTTGGATTATATAAAGCTGGATACGGAGTTTTAGAAAGAAATTCCAAATTTCAAGCACCAAATTCCAAATAAATTCCGAATTACAAATTCCAAAAATTGAAATCCGAAACTTTGAAACAGCAAGATCTATATATATATAATTCTCTTTCAAAAACCAAAGAAAAATTCACGCCCATCCATGAAGGCGCTGTGGGAATGTACGTTTGTGGCCCCACTGTTTACAGCAATGTGCATTTGGGCAACTGCCGAACCTTTCTTTCATTTGATATGGTTTTTCGCTATTTGAAGCATTTGGGCTATAAAGTACGCTATGTGCGAAACATTACCGACGCTGGCCATTTGGAAAATGACGGCGAAAGCGGCGATGATCCCATTCTGAAAAAAGCAAGACTTGAGCAATTGGAACCAATGGAAGTTGTCCAAAAATACACCGTAGATTTTCATACCACCATGGCAAAATTCAACGCCCTGCCACCGAGTATTGAACCTACTGCAACGGGACATATTTACGAACAAATCCATATAGTCGAAAAAATAATCAAAGAAGGTTTTGCATACGAAAAAAACGGCTCGGTTTATTTTGATGTTCTTAAATTCAACGAGACCTACAACTACGGAGAACTCAGCGGCAGGCAACTGGAAGATATGATTGCAAACACCCGTGAACTTTCCGCACAAACGGATAAGAAAAACCCACAGGATTTCGCACTTTGGAAAAAAGCCGAACCGCAGCACATTATGCGCTGGCCCTCGCCTTGGAGCGTCGGGTTTCCCGGCTGGCATTTGGAATGTACTGCGATGAGCACCAAATATCTGGGCAATAATTTTGACATACACGGTGGAGGTATGGACCTAAAATTTCCACACCACGAATGTGAGATTGCTCAGGCCGAAGCATGCAACCACATCTCGCCCGTAAACTATTGGATGCACGCCAATATGCTTACGCTGAACGGTAAAAAAATGTCAAAATCCACCGAAAACTATATTCTTCCGAATGAAATGTTTACAGGTGAAAACGATATTTTGAGCAAACCCTTCTCCCCAACGGTTACCAAATTTTTTATGTATCAAGCACATTACCGAAGTATTCTCGATTTCAGCAACGATGCTTTGGAAGCTTCGGAAAAAGGGTTTAACAGATTGATGGATGCCTATAAAATGTTAGGCGAAATCTCCACTTCGGAAAAAAGCAGTATTGATGTTGAAAGTTGGCGGAAAGCTTGTTATGATGCAATGAACGACGATTTCAATAGCCCAATTTTGATTGCCAATCTTTTTGAAGCGGTGAAATTCGCTAATTCCATAAAGGAAGAAAAAGAAACCATTTCTGCAAAAGATTTAGATTTGCTAAAGCTAACCATGGACGATTTCCTTTTCGATGTTTTAGGCTTGCAGGACAATGTTTCCGAAACATCGCAGGATGCTGAAAAACTTGCGGCCGCCATGGAATTACTTATTCAATTGCGCAACCAAGCCCGAGCCGATAAAGATTTCGCGATGAGTGATAAAATTCGTGATGAACTTTCGGCTAAAGGTATTCAACTTAAAGACGGGAAAGATGGGACTACTTTTCAAGTTATGAGTTAGGAGTTATGGGTTATGAGTTAAAAAAAATTATTGTTTATCCATTTGTGTTGTTGATTCATGGGTATCAAAATTTTATTTCACCCTTGTTGCCTTCAAGCTGTCGCTACACCCCCACTTGTTCACATTACTCCGTTGAAGCATTGCAAACGCACGGTTTGCTGAAAGGCGGTTGGCTTGCCTTAAAACGCATAGCAAGTTGTAACCCCTGGGGCGGTTCAGGCTATGACCCCGTTCCTCCAAAAAAGAAATAATATATATTCCGCAATACTTTTCGCTTTTATTATCTTTACGCGGCACAATAAAATCTCCACTATGCACTATTTAAGTATTACTTGGAACCCATCGGAAGGGATCGATCTTGGTTTTTTTATGATTCGTTATTACAGTTTGATGTTCGTTGTGGCATTCACGCTTGGTTGGATTATCACTAAAAAGATTTACGAAAGAGAAGGCCAACCGCAGGAAAAGCTGGATAGTCTTTTTATATATATGGTAGTTGCCACATTGATTGGCGCACGGTTAGGACATGTTATTTTTTACCAGCCTGAACTTTTTGTGGAAGACCCACTTTCGGTTTTTTTACCCATCAGTACAGTTCCCGAATTTGAATTTACGGGCTTTCAAGGCTTGGCAAGCCACGGAGCAGCCATCGCTATTTTAATTGCGATGTATTTTTATTCGAAAAACGTTATCAAAAAACCATTCCTCTGGATAATGGACCGCGTGGTTATTGCCGTGGCCTGTGGCGGTATTTTTGTGCGAATCGGCAATTTTATGAATTCTGAAATCATCGGGAAACCTTCGGGAGACTTTCCGTTGGGCGTGCGTTTTGTGCACGAAGGCATTCGCAAACAGGATGCTGTGAACGCAACAGGAATCAAAGAACCGAGCAAGGCGTATGACGCCATAGTGCACAATCCTCAGTTTTCTGAATTGTTGAATTCTGTTCCCTTTCGCCATCCGGCACAACTCT
>DAIMFZ010000223.1:0-3577 GCA_036724225.1 Aequorivita sp. | reverse complement strand
TACTACTTTGGAAACACTTCAAAATTTGTTGACCGTTCCAGATTTTCAATTAATTGGCGACCTAAAAATTTATCCAAACCCAGCAAGCACAATTATTACTGTGATGAACAATCGCTATCCGCATTTATCTTTTGTATTTTCAAATGCAGTGGGGCAGCGCATTCATTCCGGGTCGCTTTCAAATACTATGAACACCATTGCAGTTGACAATCTTTCAGAAGGCGTCTATTTTCTTCATCTCGTTGATGAAGACAGTAAGGATTCCATTACCAAAAAAATTATCATAAAAAAATAAACCATAATTCTATGTTATGTATTAAGCCTCTATTCTGAAAAGGAAAGAGGCTTTTTCCTTTAAAATACAGTAATTTTGCACGATGATTTCAGAAAAAAAGGACATACGCGCACTTTCAAAAGAAGAACTTAGAGGCTTTTTTGTGAGTATTGGCGATAAAGCCTTCCGCGGAACGCAGGTTTACGAATGGCTGTGGAGCAAAGCCAGCCATAATTTTGACGAAATGACAAACCTGTCAAAAGAAACCCGTGCGCATTTGAACGAAAACTTCGTAATCAATCATATAAAGGTTGACTTTCTTCAAAAGAGCAACGATGGCACTATCAAAAATGCTGTGAAACTTCACGATGGCTTGGTGGTGGAATCGGTTTTGATTCCTACGAAAAAAAGAACCACTGCCTGTGTTTCGTCCCAAGTTGGTTGCAGTTTGGATTGTACCTTCTGCGCCACGGCAAGGTTAAAACGAATGCGGAATCTAAACCCCGATGAAATCTACGACCAAGTAGTAGCAATAGATAATGAGAGTCGTTTATATCACGATAAACCCCTTTCAAATATTGTTTTTATGGGAATGGGCGAACCGTTGATGAATTATAAAAACGTACTGGCTTCCATAGAGAAAATAACCAGTTTTGAAGGTTTGGGAATGTCGCCAAAACGAATCACGGTTTCTACTTCCGGCGTGCCAAAAATGATAAAAAAATTGGCAGATGACGAAGTAAAATTCCATCTTGCCGTTTCGCTTCATTCCGCCATTCAGGAAAAGAGAGAGCAAATTATGCCTTTCGCCAAAAACTTTACTTTGGAAGACCTTCGCGAATCCTTGGAGTATTGGTACAGCAAAACGAAGCGGAAAATAACTTACGAATACATCGTTTGGAAAGATATCAACGATAAGTGGGAAGACATGGAAGCTCTCGTAACTTTCTGCAAATACGTGCCCTGCAAAGTGAACATTATTGAATACAACCCCATTGACGACGGCCATTTTCAGCAAGCTCCATCAACCGTTATAGACGATTATATAGAAGCTTTGGAGCACGCTCATATTCCCGTAACCGTTCGCAGAAGTCGTGGAAAAGATATTGACGCCGCCTGCGGGCAGTTGGCGAATAAGCAATAAAATGGACTTAAGACTGTATGACTTAGGACGTAAGACCAATCTTTTTTTTTAGATTAAAAATAGTTTTTTGTAAGGTTCAAGTTGTACGTCCTAAGTCCTTTCGTCCTATGTCCTCTCGGTTACAAGTATTTATTGACAATTAGATGTTTAAAAAAAATTTGCTGTTAAAAACCGTTCAGCATTTTACCTATCTTTGAACCTTTATGAAGATAGTTTCGCGCATCAAACTTCCCATTGAAAAGGAAATGGAGCTTTTTGAGAAAAAGTTCACCGCTTCCATGTCCTCTAAAGTTTCGCTACTGAACAGAATCACACATTATGTTGTAAACCGAAAGGGAAAACAAATGCGTCCCATGTTCGTTTTCCTCATCGCAAAAATGACTGGCAATGGCGAAGTGAACGAGCGCACTTATCGCGGAGCTGCAGTAATAGAACTTATCCACACCGCCACTTTAGTGCATGATGATGTTGTGGATGACAGCAACCGCCGCCGCGGGTTTTTCTCCATAAATGCACTTTGGAAAAACAAAATCGCCGTTCTCGTTGGCGATTATTTGCTTTCAAAAGGATTGCTGCTGTCCATCGATAACGATGATTTTGATCTGTTGAAAATAATTTCCGTCGCTGTGCGTGAAATGAGCGAGGGCGAACTGCTTCAAATAGAAAAAGCCCGAAAACTGGATATAACTGAAGAAGTTTACTTTGAAATTATCCGACAAAAAACTGCCACTTTGATTGCAGCCTGTTGCGCTATGGGCGCCCGCTCCGTAATGGCTCCGGACCAAGAAGTTGAAAAAATGCGTAAGTTCGGCGAGCTAATCGGTACTGCTTTTCAAATTAAAGATGATTTGTTTGATTACGGAAACGAACACATCGGTAAACCCACGGGCATTGACATTAAAGAACAGAAGATGACGTTGCCTTTAATATACGTCTTAAATAATTCTACTTCCGAAGAAAAAAAATGGCTCATCAATTCAGTTAAAAACCATAACAAAGACAAACAGCTAGTAAAAGAAGTCATCACTTTTGTGAAGGAAAGTGGCGGCCTCAATTATGCCGTTGCAAAAATGAAGGAATACCAACAAGAAGCTCTTCAGCTTTTGGAGACCTATCCGGTGTCGTCCTACAAAGAATCTTTGGAACTGATGGTGAATTACGTTATTGACCGCAAAAAGTAGCAGTAGACAGTTGCAGATTACAGTAGGAGTATGCGGCTGCAGTTATGGTTTAGGTGTGATGCTTTCTGCCTAATGCTAAAGTAATATCTTTTAAAAGATATAGAATTATTTATCCTAAATTTGCGGTAATTATAGATTTGCGTTTTCATTTTTTCACTTTTACTAATCCCTAATCCCTAATCTCCCAAAAACCAAATCCCAAATATGTATATTAAACAAGCCTTTAAATCCCTTCACGAATGGTGGCGCTATCTGGTAGGTTTCATTATTATTTTTATTGCCAGCCAAATAGGCTCTATTCCTTTAATTCTTGCAGTGGCTCTAAAAATATTTTCAAAAGGAGGCGATATAAATGATCTACAGGACCAAAACGTATTGATGACCGTGCTGGACTCCAACCTCACGCTGTTTTTGATGTTGCTTAGTTTTGCTGTGGGTTTACTGGCCATTTATTTAGTAGTGCGTTACCTTCACAGACAACCATTTGTTGAGCTTACAACCTCACGCAAAAAAACCGACTGGGGCCGTATTTTCTTTTCATTTGGACTGATAACCATTACAACCCTCGTAGTTACACTGCTAGATTACAATAGCAATCCAGAGGATTATGTTTTGCAGTTTGATTTGGTGCCCTTTGTGATTCTCGCGGTGATTGCAGTGATTATGATTCCGTTACAAACCAGTTTTGAAGAATATCTTTTCCGTGGCTATTTGATGCAGGGCATTGGTGTTTTGGCGAAGAACAAATGGTTGCCTTTGGTAATTACTTCCGTTGTTTTTGGAGCACTTCATTTGGCAAACCCCGAAGTGGATAAATTCGGAAATATTATAATGATCTACTATATAGGTACAGGATTCTTTCTCGGAATTATGACGTTGATGGATGAAGGAATGGAACTCGCCCTCGGTTTTCACGCCGGAAATAACCTGATTACGGCACTTTTGGTAACGGCAGATTGGACTGTTTTTAAAACCCAT
>DAIMFZ010000222.1:0-3621 GCA_036724225.1 Aequorivita sp. | reverse complement strand
ATTGGAAAAAAAGCAAATGCAACAGAACGTTTTGAACTACGAACCCGATTCAGCTTTATATGTTTCAGACGAAGATCCTTTGCTTTTTTATCGAGCTATTTCGCAACTCGCAAAAAAACATTTGAAACCCAATGGGAAACTCTTTTTCGAGATTAATGAGTACCTTGCTGATGAATTGACCAAGCATTTAAAAGTCGAAGGTTTCCAAAATGTTGAAGTGAAAAAAGACATCTTCGGAAAAGACCGAATGATTAAATGTAGCTTATAAAAACTTTGTGTCCTCTGTGCCTTTGTGGCACAATAATCCATTATGGATGCACAAAGAACACAGAGAAAAATATGAACAAACTTAAGAAAATATGCGTTTTCTGCGGCAGCAGCGATGGCAATGAACTAATCATAACTGATGCTGCAAAAAAATTAGGTGAAATTTTTGCCGAACGCGAAATAACCTTGGTTTACGGTGCCGCGAAAATCGGAGTGATGGGCACAATAGCAAAAAGTGTTTTGGATAACAGTGGAAAAGTAGTTGGCATTATCCCAAACTTTCTTAAAAAGAAAGAAGTGGTCCACCTCGGCCTAACGGAGCTTATCACCACCCAAAACATGCACGAACGCAAACTAAAAATGCAGGAAGAAAGTGACGCCTTCATCGCCTTGCCCGGTGGAATGGGAACTTTGGAAGAGCTTTTCGAAATTATAACTTGGCTCCAACTTGGTCTGCACCAAAAACCGATTGGTTTGCTGAACATAAATGGTTTTTATGATGACCTCATCAACTTGCTTGAAAGCATGGTGCGCAAAGACTTTCTTTCTATAAACAACTACAATTTGCTATTAGTGGATTCCAATCCGGTAATGCTTCTCAAAAAAATGGAAGATTTTAAGCGGCCTGAGCTTTCAAAGTGGCTGAATTCTGACAGAACCTAATTGGTTATCAACAATTCATATATCCTTTTTAACAAAAGTTTTTTAAAACATTCATTTTCTTAAATTTAAGCAGTCTAACCTCTTAAACATTTGAATATGAATGCTACAAAAAAATATTTTGCAGAAGCACTCGGCACTTTTGCCTTAGTTTTGTTTGGCACAGGGGCAGCCACAATTGCCAGTGTAACACATTCCGGTCCAGCTGGTATTGGCCTTTTAGGCATTGCCCTCGCCTTTGGTTTTGCAGTGTTGGTAATGGTCTATACCATTGGTCCAGTATCGGGCTGCCACATTAATCCTGCTATTTCAATAGCGATGCTTGCCGCCGGAAAGTTGTCTTTTAAAGATACCGTTGGCTATGTTGTTTTTCAATGTATTGGAGCCATAGTCGCCTCCGGATTGCTGTATCTGCTGGCAACGGGAAGCGCTGGCTTTGCAATGCCCGAATGGGGTTTGGGAGCAAATGGTTGGGGTCCAGGCTATTTGGGCGAATACAATATGACCTCGGCATTGATTGCGGAATTTGTATTCACTTTCCTGTTTTTAATGGTCATTTTTGGAGCAACAGCTTCTACGCATACTTCGCCAATGATGGCAGGACTTGCTATTGGTATTTCGCTTGCGTTGATACATATGGTTGTAATTCCAATTACAGGAACTTCTGTAAACCCTGCACGTAGTTTGGGCCCAGCACTTTTTGCTGGCGGAATGGCTTTGCAGCAGCTTTGGCTTTTTTTTTTTTCGCTTATTGATGGTGGCCTATTTGCTGCTTTGGCTCGAAAGTTGTTTTTGCATGATTGATTAATTTTGAAGTATTAAATTTATTGCCACGAATTCACAAATATTTTATATAATTATTCGTGAATTCGTGGTTCTTTTTTTAAAATTCACCGATACAAAAACGGCTTTATTTCTATATTTGTTCCATGGACATCGAACAACAAATCACAACCCTCCGCAACGAACTCCGCGAACATAATTACAACTATTACGTACTCGACACCCCCACCATTTCCGACTTTGAATTTGACCATAAGCTAAGCCTACTCCAAGAACTGGAAAAAGCACATCCAGAGTTTTACGAACCTAATTCTCCCACCCTTCGCGTTGGGGGTGAAATCACCAAAAACTTTGAAACCGTTCCGCATACTTACAGAATGTTCTCCTTGGAAAATTCCTATTCAAAAGAAGACCTGGAAGATTGGGAAAAGCGAATCGAAAAAATGGTGGATGGCGAGGTGGAATTCACTTGCGAACTTAAATACGACGGCGCTTCAATTAGTCTAACTTATGAAAATGGCAAGCTGATAAAAGCCGTAACCCGTGGCGACGGTTTTCAAGGTGATGATATTACCGCAAACGTAAAAACCATCCGTTCCGTGCCATTGCAATTAAAGGGAGATTTCCCCCCGCTGTTTGACATTCGTGGTGAAATAGTTTTACCCTTTGAAGGTTTCGCAAAGATGAATGAAGAAAGAGTCGAGTTGGGCGAGGAACCCTACCGAAATCCACGAAATACTGCTTCCGGAAGTCTAAAATTGCAGGACAGCGCCGAAGTTGCCAAACGTCCGTTGGATTGTCTTTTATACAGTTTGAAAGGCGAACGACTTCCTGTGAAAACACAATTTGAAAGTCTCGAAAAAGCCCGTGAATGGGGTTTCAAAGTTCCGAAAGCCGCTAAACTCACCAAAAATCTGGATGAAGTTTTAGAGTATATAAATTATTGGGACGTTCACCGCCACAAACTTCCCTACGAAACCGATGGAGTAGTTGTAAAAGTGAACAATCTTCAACAGCAGGAAGAACTCGGCTACACCGCAAAATCGCCGCGATGGGCGATGGCCTATAAATTTAAGGCGGAGCAGGTTTCCACCGTTTTAAACCAAATTACCTTTCAAGTTGGGAGAACTGGCGCAATCACGCCCGTTGCAAATCTGGAACCCGTTGAACTGGCGGGAACTATCGTAAAACGAGCTTCACTTCACAACGCAGATCAAATAGAAAAGTTAGATATCCGCGAGGGCGATACCGTTTTTGTTGAAAAAGGCGGTGAAATTATTCCGAAGATAATCGGGGTTAATCTCGAATTTAGAGATCCAAAATCAAGTCCGACGGAATATATTACAGTGTGTCCCGAATGTGGAACTGAATTGGTTCGCACTGAAGGCGAAGCACAGCACTATTGCCCAAATGCTGAAGGTTGTCCGCCACAGATTATTGGCCGAATCCAACATTTTATTTCCCGAAAGGCGATGGATATTGAGGGTTTGGGAGGTGAAACCGTAACCCTTTTGGTGAACAACGGTTTGATAAATAATTACGCTGATTTGTATCTTTTAAAAGAAGAGCAGATAATACCGTTGGAACGTATGGCACAGAAAAGTGCCGAAAATATGATAAAAGGAATTGAAGCGTCAAAACAAATTCCGTTTGAAAGAGTCCTTTTCGGTTTAGGAATCCGTTATGTGGGCGAAACTGTTGCCAAAAAACTCGTAAAACATTACAAAACAATTGACGCTTTAAAGAATGCTTCGGAAGAAGAATTGATTACTGTGGATGAAATAGGGGAACGCATCGCCCAAAGTGTGGTTTCCTTTTTCGATTCCGAAGAAAATATAGAAATTATAGATAGGCTGAAAAGTTATGGCGTTCAATTGGAAATTTCCGCGGAAAAACTTGCAAATCAGACGG
>DAIMFZ010000221.1:0-3657 GCA_036724225.1 Aequorivita sp. | reverse complement strand
AGAAAATTACTCTTTCCGAAAAAGATGGTAAAATAATGGTGAAAGATGCCAAAGGAAATACAGCCACCGTAACGGCGGCAGATATGGATGCCTCAAACGGGGTGGTACATACTGTTGATAAGGTTTTAATGCCTTCTTCAAAACTGTAGTCCAATATTTATTATGAATTAAAAACCCCAGCAATGGGGTTTTTTTTTGACTATTTTTGTATCAGTATATATTTGAAACCAGTACGAATCACAAATAAACAAATCACCAAAATGCAACTATTAAACAACTGGCGTATCATCCTCCTGCTCTGCCTCACACTCGGCCTCGCCCCTTTCTTCCCGGAACCTCACATTTGGGGCAAACTGAAATGGATTGTCGGCGGCGAAAAAGGTATGCAGGCAGCAGATTGGTTTGATGTTTTGTTCCACGGATTTCCTTTTCTTTTATTGCTTAGATTGCTGGTTATTAAGATACTCCCTCCTAAAAAGAATTGAGCTAAAAAAACCCTTCCTTTTTAAAAAATTGACTGTGCATAACTAAGCATTGCGAAACACCCTCATTTTCGCTATTTTTGCAAATATAAAATCCATTGTAATGCAGACAGACCCAAAGACCAACGGCGAGATTTCCTTTGACGATTTCAAAGAAACAGTTTTAAGCGATTATAAAATTGCAGTAACCAGCCGTGAGTGTAGTTTGTTGGGCCGTCGCGAAGTGCTTACCGGAAAAGCGAAGTTCGGGATCTTTGGCGACGGAAAGGAAGTGCCACAACTAGCTTGGGCCAAAGCATTCCAAAACGGTGATTGGCGTAGTGGTTATTACCGCGACCAAACTTTTATGATGGCAATCGGCAAACTGACCATTGAACAGTTTTTCGCAGGTCTCTACGCGCACACAGACATCAAAGCAGACCCAATGAGTGCCGGAAGACAGATGGGCGGCCACTTTGCTACCCATAGTTTAAATGAAGATGGCAGTTGGAAAAACTTAACGCAACAAAAAAACAGCAGTGCCGATATTTCACCCACCGCAGGCCAAATGCCACGTTTGTTGGGATTGGCACAGGCTTCCAAGATTTTCAGAAATGTAAAAGGAATTGAAAACAAAACCAATTTCTCCATCAACGGAAACGAAGTTGCTTGGGGAACCATCGGGAACGCCAGCACCAGCGAAGGTCTTTTTTGGGAAACCATAAATGCCGCGGGAGTCTTGCAAGTGCCAATGGTAATGAGTATTTGGGACGATGAATACGGAATTTCCGTTCATGCGAAATACCAAACCACTAAAGAGAATATTTCTGAAATATTAAAAGGCTTCCAACGCAGTGAAGGGGAAGATGGTTATGAAATTATCCGTGTTAAAGGGTGGGATTACCCCGAACTTATTGAGGTTTACAGTCGTGCTTCAAACATTGCACGGGAAGAACACGTTCCCGTTTTGATTCACGTACAACAATTGACCCAACCACAAGGCCATAGCACCAGTGGTTCCCATGAACGCTACAAAAGCAAGGAACGTTTGGAATGGGAAGCAAAATATGACTGTAACGTGAAAATGCGAGAATGGATAATTGGCAGCGAAATTGCCACGGAAGAAACACTTGCAGAAATTGAAAAAGAAATAAAGAAACAAGTCCGTGATGGTAAAAAAGCTGCTTGGGATGCTTTTGTTGCACCTCAGAAAATTGAACAGGAAGAAGCCGTTTTATTGCTCGGAAATCTAGCTGAGAACTGCACCAACAAAAATTTCATTGAAAAAATAAAGAACGAACTGGCTTCCGAAAAAGAGCCATTGCGAAGAGACATCCTTGCTTCCACCCGAAAAGCATTGCGATATGTATTGGGCGAAGATTCTACCGAAAAGAAACAACTACAGGATTGGATTGCGAATTATTTCGAAACAATCCAACCAAAATACAGCGCACATCTTTATAGTGAAGCGAAAGTGAATGCCAAAACCATAAAAGAAGTACTTCCCTCCTACGCCAGCGATGCCGAAGAAGTGGATGGTCGTGTGATCATTCGGGATAACTTTGACGCTATTTTCACCAAACATCCCGAAGTATTAATTTTTGGTGAAGACAGCGGCGAAATTGGCGACGTAAACCAAGGCTTGGAAGGCATGCAAGAAAAATACGGCAAACTTAGGGTTGCCGATGTCGGAATTCGCGAAGCAACCATTCTCGGCCAAGGAATCGGAATGGCGATGCGCGGCCTCCGCCCCATTGCTGAGATTCAGTATTTAGATTATATAATGTATTGCCTTCAAATTATGAGCGACGATTTGGTAACTGTTCGCTACCGAACCAACGGCACCCAAAAAGCACCTCTTATTGTTCGGACCCGCGGCCACAGACTGGAAGGAATCTGGCACAGCGGTTCGCAAATGGGTGGATTGATACATTTTTTGCGCGGAATGTACATTCTCGTACCGCGAAATATGACCAAAGCCGCAGGCTTTTACAACACTTTACTGGAAACTGACGAACCAGCATTGGTCATTGAATGTTTGAACGGCTATCGATTAAAAGAAAAATTACCAAACAACCTCGGTGAGTTCAGAACTCCTATCGGAGTTGTGGAAACCGTAAAAGAGGGAAAAGATATTACCTTGATTTCCTACGGAAGTACGCTTCGCATTGTTCAGGAAGCTGCCAAGGAACTGCAACAAGCGGGTATTGACGCCGAAATAATAGATGTTCAATCCCTATTGCCGTTAGATTTGAAAAAGGATATGGTGGAAAGTGTAAAAAAAACCAACCGACTTTTGGTAATAGATGAAGATGTTCCAGGCGGGGCATCGGCGTACATTCTCAATGAAATAATAGACAATCAGAATGGGTACCAATATTTGGACAGCAAACCACAAGCCCTTACCGCCAAAGAACACCGCCCTGCTTATGGCACGGATGGCGATTATTTCTGCAAACCTTCTGTGGAAGACGTTTTTGAAAAGGTTTATGAGATGATGCACGAGGCAAATCCTTCGGAATACCCGAAACTGCGATAAAATTCGAACTCTGAAGCTATTGAAAACCTCTGGGGGATTTCCCCCTATTTTTAATCTAAATTAATCAAGATATAGTTTCGCTTCAAAATTTACTTTAAATTAGCAATTCAAATAAGAAAACAAACAAGTGTATGTTACATTTCAGCCTAAATAATAATAATAACCAGCTGCCGTAACAAAAACTTGTCGCGATATACAGCCCGTCAGGTTTTTTACCTGACGGGTTTTTTTTTTACTTAAACTTAATCAACTTAAAAATATAAATCATGTGTGGAATTGTATGTGCCTTCAAACTCAAAGAACCTGCTGATGCCCTGCGACTTCAGGTATTGTCAATGGCAAAATGTATCCGTCATCGGGGCCCAGACTGGAGCGGCATTTTTAGTAATGACAAAGCGATAATGGCACACGAGCGTCTGGCCATTGTTGATCCAACTTCTGGAAAGCAGCCGCTTTTCAGCAGTGATGGCAATCTCGTTTTGGCCGCCAATGGCGAAATCTATAACCATATGTCGCTTCGGAAACAATTCAAAAACTATGATTTCCAAACCAAAAGCGACTGCGAAGTAATCCTTCCACTATACAAAGAAAAAGGGGCTTCGTTTTTGGATGAAATGAACGGTATCTTCGGCTTTGCGCTTTATGATATTAAAAACG
>DAIMFZ010000220.1:0-3658 GCA_036724225.1 Aequorivita sp. | reverse complement strand
AAAATGACGGCTTTATTAGTGGATGATGAAATTTCTTCCCTTAAACTTTTACAAAAGAAGGTAAGGAAATTATTCCCAGAGCTTGATATTTTGGGAATATTTCAAGTTCCAGAAGACGCTATAAAATTTATTAAGAAAACTCCACCCGATATTTTGTTTTTGGATGTTCAAATGCCTCGAATGAACGGATTCGAATTGCTTTCCAGCTTAAAAGTAATTGAATTTCAGATAATTTTTGTAACTGCTTATAGTGAATATGCCTTAAAAGCTTTTAAACAATCTGCTGTAGATTACATCCTAAAACCCATTGAGGATCAGGAGTTGCAAATTGCCATAAACAAGGCATTTAAAATTATTGAACTAAAAGAACAGCATGAAAATCACGCCAAACTTATTGATATATTAACGGAGACCATAACTGGAAATAATAAACTTATCATCCCAACTGTCAAAGGCCTTTCCTTTATTTCGCAAGATGAGGTAATAC
Organism: Aequorivita sp.; assembly: GCA_036724225.1. Lineage (GTDB taxonomy): Bacteria > Bacteroidota > Bacteroidia > Flavobacteriales > Flavobacteriaceae > Aequorivita. The sequence goes on along the minus strand of DAIMFZ010000220.1, from coordinate 3,171 downwards.
ATCTTGAAGGTTATGATGGATACACTAAAATCCATTTGGTGTTGGGGGTTGAGATTGTGAGTTCCTATAATTTGGGAAAATTTGAAAAAACACTTAAAAAAGTAATTTTCAAATGCCATAAATCCCACATTGTGAATCTTGAAAAAGTGCGCAGTTTTGAAAATGAGGGCTATCTGGTTTTAGAAAACGGCAATCGCGTCCCTATTTCAAAGGCAAACAAAAAGGCCTTTTTGGAGCTTTTTAATTGATGTTGTTAATGCTATATTTATAGTGATTTTATGGGAACGGAGTACACGAATAATAGCGAGCTTATTGCCAACTGCTATTGAATACTGAACACTATTGTCCCCTCAATACCGTACTTTATTTTCTTTCCGCATCGCTTTCACTTCTTTCTTGGCCTCTTTTTCGTGGTAGTTTCCACCGAGATATTCGCATTGCGATAAAGCTTTTATACTTTCGAAGGGAACTTCGCATTTGTGGTACATAAAGGATTGTGCCAGGGTTTTGATGAGGTTTTTATCACCAACGGTAAGATCTACATCATCCATCGTAAATTGGCAAGGATGCTCGTAACCACAGGCGTGCGTCATTTCAAGTAGTTCCTTACGGAAGTTTTTAAAGTAGAAATGTGCTCGAACGGATTTGTCTTCAATATTTATTCCACGCTGAAGCCATTTGTTTTGCGTTGTTACCCCAGTGGGGCATTTGTTGGTATGGCAAAGCTGAGCTTGAATACAGCCGATGCTCATCATAGCCTCACGGGCCACGTTGATAAGATCGGCACCCATGGAAAATGCCATAGCCGCTGGTGCAGGGAATCCTAATTTTCCACTACCTATAAAAACAATCCGATCACAGAGGTCGTGTTTTTTAAAAATCTTATAAACTTCCGCAAACCCGAAAAGCCATGGCAGCGAAACGTGGTCCGCAAAACTTGGGGGTGCGGCACCGGTTCCGCCTTCGCCGCCATCAATGGTTATAAAATCTGGACCTTTGCCTGTTTCTTTCATGATTTTCGCCAATTCTTCCCATTCATTTAAACGACCCACGGCAGATTTAATTCCAACAGGAAGACCTGTTGCTTCGGCTATATTTTCCACAAATTCAATTAAACCTTTAATGCCTTCAAAAGCAGTATGGTTTGGGGGAGAAAGCACATCTTTTCCAAGTGGAACGTGGCGTATTTCAGCAATTTCAGAGGTTATTTTGGCACCCGGCAGCACACCGCCCTTTCCAGGTTTGGCGCCTTGGGAAAGCTTGACTTCAATGGCTCGTACTTGTTGGTTATCGTTTACCAGCTTTACAATTTTTTCCATGGAGAAATAGCCATCTTCATCACGTACTCCAAAATATCCTGTTCCGAAGTGAAAAACCACATCAGCACCGTTTTTGTGATAGGGGGAAAGTCCACCTTCTCCTGTATTGTGGTAACAATAGGCAAGGGCGCAGCCCTTGTTCAAAGATTCAACTGCCCTCGCTGAAAGCGAACCAAAACTCATTGCCGACACGTTGATTACCGAAGTGGGGCGATAGAGCCTTCTTCGCTTATTGTAACTGCCCATAACCTTAGCACAAGGCACGAAATATGGATTTTTGTAGTTCGGGTTGTCTTTTTCAACCTTGTACGGAAGCAGTGAATTGTTTATAAAAATGTAATTTGGTTTATAGATATCGCGGTCGGTTCCGAAGCCTTCGTAATTGTTTTCGTTCTTTGCTGAAGCATAGATCCAACTGCGCTCAATGCGATTAAAGGGAAGCTCCTCCCTGTTGTTTGCCACAATATATTGCCGAAGCTCCGGCCCAATACTTTCCAACATATACCGAATATGACCCAAGACAGGGAAGTTGTGGCTTACAGCATGGCGTTTATTGAAAAAAATGTCGCGTATGGCTACAATAAAAAGAAATATCAATATCCAAGCCCACCAAGAGATTGCAGCAATAAAGTTTAAAATTTCATCCATAATTTAATTTTCAGTAGGCTCGCTATCCATTGCGTGCAAATTTTTTTGGGGTAACTAGTTTGTATTCGTGCTCGTCATCCAGCTTCTTACATCCAGAAATCGTCCTTAAAGGTATTTATTTTAACTCAATCAAAAATATAAAAGATGTTTATAATTTCACACATATCTATTTACATATTCATTCCATAATGGCTATTTTCACAACTTGAAGAAAATGAAGTTTTGGAAGCATATTTAGAACAACTCAACGATGCCCAGCGCGCGCCAGTGCTGCAAAAAGACGGTGCTATGATCGTGATTGCGGGCGCGGGCTCAGGGAAAACCCGCGTGCTTACTTTTCGTATTGCATATTTGATGTCGCAGGGCGTGGATCCATTCAATATTTTGGCGCTGACCTTTACCAACAAGGCCGCTCGGGAAATGAAAAACCGTATTTCAAAGATTGTGGGCGCCAGCGAAGCCAAGAATCTTTGGATGGGAACCTTCCACAGTATTTTCGCAAAAATCCTTCGGTTTGAGGCCGATAGATTGGGCTACCCATCAAACTTTACCATTTATGACACCCAAGACTCGCAAAGCGTAATACGAGCCGTTATCAAGGAAATGCACTTAGATAAAGATATTTATAAATACAAGCAGGTTTACTCACGAATTTCTTCCTATAAAAATAGTTTGATAACTGTTAAGGCATATTTCAACAATCCAGAATTGATGGAGGCTGATGCTATGGCGAAAATGCCGCGTTTGGGCGATATTTACAAGGCTTATGTTGATAAATGTTTCAAAGCGGGTGCCATGGATTTTGACGATCTATTGTTGAAAACGAATGAGCTTTTAACCCGTTTCCCCGAAGTTTTAGCAAAATACCAAAATCGGTTCCGCTACATTTTGGTGGATGAGTACCAAGATACCAACCACAGTCAGTATTTGATAGTCCGTGCGCTTTCCGATAGATTTCAAAATATATGTGTAGTGGGCGATGATGCGCAGAGTATTTACGCTTTCCGAGGTGCGAACATCAATAACATATTGAATTTTCAAAAGGATTATGATGAAGTGAAAGTGGTGATGCTGGAACAAAACTATCGCAGTTCTCAAAATATATTGAATGTTGCTAATGGTATCATCGCGAACAATAAGGGCCAGATCTCCAAAAAATTATGGACGAGCAATAATGAAGGTGAAAAAATAAATTTAGTGCGGA
>DAIMFZ010000219.1:0-3678 GCA_036724225.1 Aequorivita sp. | reverse complement strand
CGCCACGAACAATATTCGGGTTTTGGACACTATTAATAAAACTGTCATCCGCGGTCATTATGCAGAAGTTTTCCGCGCAAAGGATTCGGTTTTTATCACGAAACGGGCCGTGGCTATTACCGTTCGCGATGGCGATTCCATATACGTTCACGCCGATACACTGCAAGTAACGGGAAAGCCTGAAAACCGTATTGTGAAAGGCTTTTACCGCGCAAGACTTTTTAAACCTGGAAAAGCTGGCGATGAACCTACAAGCGGAAAATGCGACTCAATTTATGTGAACCAAAAAAGAGGCATCACAAAATTGCTGCGAAACCCTGTTTTATGGAGCGGTGAAAACCAAATGATTGGTGATACCATTCATATACTTTCAGATACCATCACGGACAAACTCGATACTTTAAAGGTTTTTAACAATGCTTTTTTGGTACAAAAGGACAGTATGGGTTTCAACCAAGTAAAAGGAGAAAGACTCATCGGGCTTTTTACCAATAATGAATTGGACACGGTGAATATTAATAAAAACACTCAAGTAATCTATTATTCCCGCAATGATAATGGCCAATTGGTAGGTATCAATAATACCGTTTCCAGTTCCATACAAATGTATCTGGAAGAGCAAAAAATTACAGGAATCCGTTTTATTAAAAATGCCGATGGAAAAGTGTATCCGCCTTCGATGCTTCCAGAAAACGCACGGCTGTTGCCCGGTTTTCAATGGCGCGGCGAAGAACGCTTGTATTCGGTGGAAGATTTATTCAAAGGAAAACCTGCGCCCGTGCTGCCCAAAATAACGGGAATTCCCTTGCCGAAGGACGAAGGTCAGTTTTTTGAGGATGTTCCCGAAGCTGAAATTCAACTTCCCAAAGAATCCAAATTGCGTCCGAAAGATTTGCAAAATAGACCCGATGATCCAAAACCGGAAACTGAAAAAAATCCCTCAACCCAAGAAGGGGGCTAACTCATACGCTTAAACTTGGCGTGAAAAAAAATGAAAAACGATTTCTACAAATATCAAGCACAAACAACCCCTCATCCTTTGGCGTTGGAAATTTCACACGCCAGCGGTAGTTATATTTACGATTCCTCGGGAAAAAAACATCTCGATTTTGTGGCGGGCGTTTCGGCCTGTACCCTTGGGCATTGCCATCCTCGCGTGGTTTCAGCCATAAAAAATCAGCTGGAAAAGTATCTTCATGTCATGGTTTATGGCGAATATATTCAAGCACCTGCCGTGGAACTTGCAAAATTGCTCGCAGAAAATCTTCCGAAAAATTTAAACACAACCTATTTGGTAAACAGCGGTACGGAAGCCGTTGAAGGCGCATTGAAATTGGCTCGCCGCGCAACTGGCAGAAGCAAAATTCTTTACGCAAACAACGCCTACCACGGAAACACTATGGGCTCGATGAGCGTAATGGGTTGCGAAGAAAGAAAAAACGTCTTCAAACCTTTGGTTCCGGATTGTTTCCCGGTTACTTTCAACAATGTGGCAAACCTTCAAAAAATAACTTCTGAAACCGCCGCAATTATTTTGGAAACCATACAGGGCGGCGCTGGTTTTATTCAACCGGAAAATGATTATTTAAAAAAGGTGCGAAATCGTTGTGATGAAACGGGAACGCTGTTGATTTTGGACGAAATTCAACCAGGCTTTGGACGAACTGGAAAACTCTTCGCTTTTGAACATTTCGGAATAGTGCCAGACATTCTGGTTTTGGGAAAAGGAATGGGTGGCGGTATGCCCATTGGCGCTTTTACGGCTTCACACGAAGTCATGGCGTTACTTCAGGACAACCCAAAACTTGGTCATATAACTACTTTCGGCGGAAATCCAGTAATTGCGGCTGCCGCGTTGGCAACGCTTCAGGAATTGACGGAGACTGACATTATAGCGCAAACACTTCAAAAGGAAAAACTTTTCAGAGATCTTCTGAAACATCCAATGATTAAGGAAGTTCGTGGCAGGGGATTGATGCTTGCAGCAATCATGGAAACTCCAGAAATCGCTTCCGAAGTAATTTTAGCCTGCAAGGACCGCGGTTTAATACTTTTTTGGCTGCTTTTTGAAGGTCGCGCCATCCGTATTACGCCACCGCTCACAATCAGCAATGACGAAATTGCAAAAGGTTGCAAAACGTTGCAAAACGTGTTAAATGGTTTCAAAAGGAATTAATTCGTTGCAAACCCTTTAATAATAGGAAATTACATTCTACCTTTATGTTGATAAGTCCGTTAACAATAAAGACGGCATAACAATTGAACTCATTTTTACATTAGTATCTTTAAAATAGAAGAAACCGTTAAACCGTGCGTATGCAATTAAGTTCAAACGAGGATAACAACTTCTCGCTGGAAAGATTTGAATCGATGTTGAAAACCAACAGCGTTCTCTTTTTCGACTCAGAGGAATTTGAGGAGATAGTGCATCATTACCTTGAAAACGGAAAGATTGCACTAGCCAAGAAAGCTACCAAACTAGGGTTGGAGCAACATCCTTCATCTACAAACCTGAAGCTTTTCCAGATAGAAATGTACATTTTTGAAAACCAATTGGACATCGCCGATGAACTTTTGGACGAACTGTACCAATTGGAACAGAGCAACGAGGAAATATACATTCAAAAAGCAAACATCTTTTCACGTCGCGATAAACACAAGGAAGCCATCACACTTTTGGAGCAGGCTCTTGAAATAACCGATGACGAAGCTGACGTGTTGTCATTGCTTGGTATGGAATATCTTTTTATGGAAGACTACGAGCACGCTAAGTATTATTTTATGAAGTGTTTGGAAGAAGATGAAGAAGATTATTCAGCACTTTACAACATTATTTATTGCTTTGAATATCTTGACGAATATGAAGCCGCAATAGATTATCTGAACGATTTTCTCAACAAAAATCCGTATTGCGAAGTGGCTTGGCACCAAGTGGGCAAGCAATATTACGAGCTCAAGGATTATAAAAAAGCACTCGCCGCTTTTGATTTCGCTATTATAAGCGATGACAGTTTTATTGGTGCCTACCTTGAAAAAGGAAGGGTTTTAGAGAAACTAAAGCGATATGAGGAGGCCATTGAAAGTTACTCAGTTACTTTAGGCTTGGACGACCCAACTTCCTACGCATTGTTGCGAATAGGAAAATGTTACGAAAAGCTCGGCAATTCCGAAATGGCAATTCAATTCTTCACTAAATGCGTAGAGGAAGATTCCCTGCTGGACAAGGGCTGGATTGCGATTACGGATTTCTACTTTAAAAGTAGACAATTTCAAAAAGCACTTTACTACATAGAAAAAGCTATCAATATTGATGCAGAAAATGTGCTTTACTGGAAGCGTTACGCCAAAATCAACAACCGTTTGAACCTATTTGAGGAAGCCGAAGTAGGTTACCGAAAAGCGTTGGAACTGGGCAATTACGAACTGGAATCCTGGTTAACCCGCGGCGACATCCTCAACAATCTCGGTGAATATGAAGCTGCAATAAACAACTTCAACCAAGCTTTGGAATTTTATCCCGAAAATGCCGAAATAGAATACCGTCTTTCAGGGCTTTATTACAACTTGAACGAAAACGACAAAGGAGCCTTTCATTTAAAAAATGCTTTAAAATCTGAGCCTGAATTTTTGATGATAATTGAAGAGTTGTTTCCAAAGGTTTATCAAATGAAAACGGTG
>DAIMFZ010000218.1:0-3724 GCA_036724225.1 Aequorivita sp. | reverse complement strand
ACTCCTCAATGGTGCCATTGGTGTGATGGCAAAGCAGTTTTATAAGTTGAAATGGGTGCTGAGCAAAACCGTATAGTTCAGTCCGATTGCAAGTGGATATTACGGAAAGTGAAGGAATTCGGTCTTCTTTGGCCTGCAAAAGGATTTTCTCTTTTGAAGTAGCATCAATACTAAAACGGCCACGGACCTCAGCGTCCGCTTTTTTGTAATTGAGTCCGACGGCGTAAAAATTGCCTTCAAGCGACTTTCCAGAATATGTGTTCAAATTATTTTTCATATAAACAGGAACAAATGTAAGTGCATTGTTTTTTAAAAAGTAACGCCAGCGGTATCTTTTGTGTCGTTGTCTGTTAAAAATCGTTTAATTATGATATTTGTCATATTTAATGCCCTAAATTCGCAGTCTCTCGACAAATCTAGTGTTTAATTATTTAGAACAGTTCTAAATAAAATCATTTCAAAACTGTTATGGATTTTCAAAAAAATGTCGCTCAAAGTTTTTACGATGAAACTACCATTTCCGCAGGTTTTTTCATTCTGAAATTCAACAACGAAACCGATGAAAATCAAACTTTTAAGCGGGAAGTAAGCTCAAATTTCATCCAGTTTCACTTTTGCATAAAAGGTTCGGCTACCTTTGCTTTCAATGACGGAAATTACACGCTTCCCATTCGTGAGGACAACTCGCTGCTGCTCTACAATCCACAACGCGATTTACCCCTAAATCTGGTACTCAACAAACATTCATGGGTTTTATCAGTTTTGCTTCCCATCAATAAATTCCATAGCCTTTTTTCCACGGAAGCCAATTACATCACTTTTTTGAACGAAGAAAATAAAGACCGAAAATATTATAAAGATGCCACTGTTTCGCCTTCCATGGCCATAGTGTTAAATCAATTGATGAACTACAATCTGCACCCTACCATCAAACCTTTGTATTTCAAGGGAAAAGCTTATGAATTGATAAGTCTTTATTTTAACCGGCCCGCAGATGCGGATGTGGAACAATGTCCTTTTCTTGCTGATGAAGACAACGTTTCGAAAATAAAAAAAGCGAAGCAGATTATGATTGCACGAATGGCAGAACCACCATCCTTACAGGCATTGGCAGATGAAATCAATTTACCCATAAACCGATTGAAGGAAGGTTTCAAACAAATTTATGGCGATTCGGTCTTTAGTTTCCTTTTTGATTATAAAATGGAAGTGGCGCGACAGCTTTTGGCAACGGGTACTCACAATGTGAACGAAGTTGGACTAAAAATAGGGTACAGCACATCGAGCCATTTTATTGCGGCTTTTAAAAAGAAATTCGGCACCACGCCGAAGAAGTTTTTAATGGGGTTAAACGTTTGAGAAGGCTATTTATAAATACTTGAATACTCTGCTTTAAAAAAATGTTTTTGGAATAATGCATCCCAAAAATATAAATCATATCTTTTCAGTGCAATCAAAATGAAAATCCATGAACAGCAACAGATTGGAAGCATTTAGTGATGGCGTACTCGCCATTATAATTACTATTATGGTATTGGAAATAAAAGTTCCCCATGGGACCGATATGGAAGCAATTAAACCGCTATTGCCAGTTATCTTAAGTTATGTGCTGAGCTTTATATACATCGGGATTTATTGGAACAACCACCACCATATGATGCATACGGTACAAAAAGTGAGCGGAGGGATTCTATGGGCAAATCTTCACCTATTGTTTTGGCTCTCGCTAATTCCGTTTGTCACTGGCTGGGTGGGTGAAAACCATTTTGCCGAACTGCCCATGGCGCTTTATGGCGCAGTCCTTTTAATGGCGGCCATTGCCTATTTTATATTGCAGAAAAGCATATTGGCCGTACAGGGAAAGGATTCTATTTTGGCGAAGGCAATAGGCAAGGATTTAAAAGGAAAAGCTTCCCCAATCATTTATACTGTTGCGGTTATTGTTTCATTTTACTATCCGTGGATTGCAGGTTCACTATACATTTTGGCTGCCCTAATGTGGTTGGTTCCCGATAAACGGATAGAAATAATTTTTAAGGAAGAGGAATAAGATCAAATTGGTAGTTTGGTGATAAATTTATTGAGTTATTTACTAAACTCCTTTCCCATAAATGGGAAAGGAGTTTAGTAAATTGGATAGAAAATTTAATAGGAAGATGAGCTGTCTACCACGTTTGTCCCTTCAGTTCCATTGCAGCACGCAACACATCACTTTGGCTTATCTGGCCTGCCAATTTACCGTTTTCAATGATAGGAAAACGACGGTGTTTTGATTCCAAAAATTTATTGGCGGCGTCCAGCACATTCATCTCGCCATCAATAGTATCCACGTTTTTTATCATGTGTTTCTCCACTTTCACGTCTTCCATTGGGTGGTTATGATAGCGGGAGTCACTTAACTCTTTCAAACAATCACCTTCAGAGATGATACCGACAAGTTCATTTTTTGCATTCACAACAGGGCCTCCGGAAATCCTTTTTTTCAAAAGCACTTCCATAACTTCCAAAATGGATTGTTCTGGCCTAAATGTGATAAGATTGCGTGTCATATAATCGGAAACTTTTATTTTTTCCGAAGGACCTTTTTGGGGCTTTGCCCTTTTGCCTATAAAACTTTTAATTCCCATAATATCAAATTTTTGCGAACTTCTAATATACTCTTTTTTAATTAAATTAAGTTATCGGTTTATTAAGTTATTGGTTATTGAGTTATTATGGCTACTGTTTTATTAACTCAATAACTAATAACTCTTTAAGTTAACGCGATTAAAATTGTATTTTTAACAGCCAAAACTCCCAACCATGAAAAAGCTCGACGCCGTCTTTTCATTGCTCCTCATCATCGCATTAATCTACTTTAGCTTTTATGGGTTAATGCCACATTACGATGGAGATGAAACAGCTCCAGCTACAGAGTTTTCTGTGGACAGAGCCCTGCAGCCTTTGTCTGAAATTTCAAAAAAACCACATTATTTGGGTTCTGATGAGCACGAAAAAGTGCGTAAGTTTTTAATTTTAGAACTGCGAAAATTAGGGCTCGACCCACACATCCAAAAAGGATTTAGCCTAAATCCTGAATCAAAAACGCTGGATAAACCCATCAATATCGTGGCCCGGCTAAAGGGTTCTGAAGATGGAAAAACGCTTTTATTGCTTTCACACTACGATAGCGCGCTCGTGCCGTCCTTCGGAGCAAGCGATGCCGGAAGTGGCTTGGTAACAATTTTGGAAAGTGTCCGCGCTTATCTGGCTTCACGGGAACAGCCAAAAAACGATATCATAATTCTATTTTCCGATGCTGAAGAAAGTGGGCTGGACGGCGCCAAACTTTTTGTAAACGAACATCCATGGGCAAAAAATGTGGGTTTGGTGCTCAACTTTGAGGCACGTGGCACAAGCGGCCCCAGCAATATGATTTTGGAAACCAACGGTGGGAATTCAAACTTGGTAAAGGAATTCATAAAAGGAAATCCAGATTTTCCGGTGGCTTCATCATTGATGTACAGCGTTTATAAAATGTTGCCGAACGATACCGATTCCACTATATTTAGGGAAGATGGCGATGTGCCCAGTTTTTTCTTCGCCTTTATCGACAGTCATTTTAACTATCATACTGCTAACGACACTTTTTATAATTTAAGTCGAAATAGCCTCGCCCACCAAGGTAGCTATCTGCTTCCGCTGATTCATTATTTTGCCAACGCAGATCTTTCAAAATTAAAAG
>DAIMFZ010000217.1:0-3728 GCA_036724225.1 Aequorivita sp. | reverse complement strand
CTGAGCCCAGCCGAAGGGCTCAATATAAACTTCGCCGAAGGGCTCACCCTGACATCTTGCGCTCATTTTGACATTCTGGGCTTACACTGACATTTATATTTCAAGGTACCCCAATATTTCCCTTACTCTCCTAACTCCGAGGGGCTGTATTTTTCAATTCGTTCCTTTCCCGATTCCAATTCACTGCAATTGGGGCATACGTGCACAACGCCATCCTTTATGTGATACCCATCCACATGTTCCTTTACGAAACCTTGAATAAGCATATAGGAATCTTTATGGTTGTTTACGTCAATTTGTTTGTCCTTGTACAGCTCCCTTATTTTACCGTCGTATTCTTGGATACCCCAGCATAGGGAACATACTCCTTCGGGGGTTTCATTTTTGGTTTCTACTTCGGGTTTTTTAAAAAACTCGACAATTTTTTTTACAATATCCATAGTATTTTACGTTTTTTTCTTCCATTTGTAATTTAAGAATTTATTCGGGGAAACGAAAGAGAAAATAGAGTTATCACTCTCTTTTTTAATTTAAATAAACTACCCTAGCTTGCGGATTGATACCCACTTTAGATATGCTATAAAAGCATTTCTAAAATAACTTCAGCAGACCTCAGCTCCAAAAACCGTTTCCTTATTTAAAGCTATCACGGCTGGAGTGATAAAAGGAAAAAGAAGCTAGGGAAAGAACTGAGTTATTCGGATAAATTAATATAGTTTTGAATAAAATGATGCGTGTTTTCCAAGAGATAGAAAATTCCTCCAAAACACAGTATAGCAACGATAGTACGATGACATATCTATTTTTCATAGCTTCTTTCAATGCATTCTTCTTTCTTGCACTGCTTCTTCAAAAAAGAGGAAAACTGCTGCATGATCGCATCCTGATTTTTTGGCTCCTGTATCTGGGGCTTGCTACCGCTACCTACGCTTTAAGTATTGATTTTTTTCCGCATTCCCCTTTAGTATCCAGTGGAATCATCGCTTTGTTCTTATTGCACGGCCCTTTTTTATACCTCTATGTCTCCGCCCTTACTGCAAACAAAAAGTATTTTAAGGCTAAAAACTTATGGCATTTTGCGCCTTTTGTGGCCTTTGTTCTTTACTTGCTTATCGCCTCCGGTTTTCCAGCCTATTCAGAGGGAATTAGAGTAGATCATATTGCTGAGGGAGCAGCCGAACCTCCTTTCTTCTTTATCTTCTTCCTCATTATAACCGCACTCTCCGGACCTGTTTATTTCCTGTTGGCGTATAAAAAATTTCAACAAAGCAGGAAATCCTCCTTTGATTTTTCTTCCAAGGAAATAAACTTGGACTGGCTGGGGAAACTGATCCCTATTTTTGGTGTTGTATGGACAGTGCTGATTATTATAGCCGTAATCCATCATATTTTCCAGCTGTTTTCAATGGCTTTTTGTACAAATGGACTCTTTTTATCACTTTCGGCCTTTATTATCGCAATCGGATATTTCGGATTTAAACAAAAAGAAGTCTTTATAAATTATAGCATTGAAAGCGGGAAAGAGGTTGTTAGCGGAGCCGATATTAAATATGCCGCTTCAAAAATGGAAGATGCAGCATTGCAAAAATACTGCGATAAAGTTGGACATTATATGAAAACTGAAAGGCCGTATTTAGATTCCGATTTGACTTTACCTAAGTTGGCTGAAGATTTAGAAGTGTCCACCCACCATCTTTCGCAGATAATCAATGAAGTACACGGAAAAAATTTCTTCAATTTTATCAATGAGTACCGGGTTGAGGAAGTGAAAAGAAAAATTCAAGATCCCACTTTTGACAATTACTCCTTACTGGGAATCGCTTTTGAAAGTGGTTTCAATTCCAAATCTGCTTTTAATAGAGTGTTCAAGAATATTACAGGAATTACTCCCAGTCAATTTCGGGACTCCCTTCCCTCCTCCTAAACTACACTTTTGCACTTCCCCAAGTCTTGTTTTATAAAGTGGGACCTGTAATTCTATCCAAATAGGTGCCACCTTACAAGCGAGGTCGCACAGCCCTAAGTTCATTCATACATTTGTTTACAGAAAATTAAAACAGATTATTAATTAAAAACTCAGGTTATGAAAACTCAAACAAGAAAAACAAGCAATACAAATCCTTTAAAAGCAGAAAGGTTTTTTAAATTCAATACGCGTTCCCTTCTTTTGGGCTTCGCCTTTATGTTGGCCAGTATTTCTGGATTCGCGCACTGCGACTCCTATGACGGCCCCGTTATTAAGGATGCCCTAAAAGCATTGGACCAAAACAATGTGCAATTAGTTTTAAAGTGGATTGAACCACAACAGGAAAAGGAAATCATTTCCTTGTTCGACAAAACCTACAGTTTAAAAAATAGTGACCAACAAGTGTACACCATAGTTGAAAAACATTTCTTGGAAACCTTGGTGCGCTTGCACCGTGAGACCGAAGGCGAACCTTATACCGGATTAAAGGCAGCAGGATCTATGACCCCTTTGATTGCACTGGCAGATAATTCAATAGCAAAAAATAGCGTAGAAGAGGTAGTTACAACCGTTACCAATCATTTGGAGCAAGTACTAAGGGAGCGATATGCCAAGGTTGCAGAGCTCAGCAAAACAAAGAACAAATCCGTACAGCAAGGAAGGGCCTATGTAGAAGCCTATGTTCAATACACCCATACACTTGAGGCATTGGAGCAACTATTACACGCCCCTGCCTCCCATTCTGGAGGAGAAAGTCAAGCAGGACATTAGCCTGTCCTTTTTCCAAAGAGAAAAAAATAATAACCTATAAAACAAAAAATATGGAAACTATAAAAGATTTAAAAAACGCAAAATTTCAATTGGAAACCCTTACCTGTCCAAGTTGCATTACGAAGATAGAAGGTGTTTTAAATAAAGAACCGGGCGTGGAAAATGCAAGAGTGCTTTTTAACTCAAGCAAGGTAAAAGTACAATATGACGAAGAAAAAGTGTCTTCTGCTCGATTGGCCGAATTGATAGAAAAAGTAGGCTACCCAATTTTATCGTCCTAATTTTAAAAATAAAAATGATTATGAAAGCTAAACAAATAAACCGAATTATGTATGCGTCAGCTATCTTACTGCTAGCTGCCGTAGTGATCTATTTGATTAGCGGGAGCGGTTGGTTGTTGAATACATTTTTAATCTCAGCATCCCTGTTGGCAGGATACCCCACCTTCCTAAAAGCGTGGAAAGCAGCCCAGCTAAAAATGTTCAGCATTGAACTTTTAGTGACCATAGCCGTTATTGGGGCCCTGATCATTGGGGAATACATGGAATCTGCAGCAGTAACCTTCTTGTTCCTCTTTGGGGCATATTTGGAGGGACGGTCTTTAGAAAAAGCCCGTGCATCCATCAAATCCCTAATGGATATGGCGCCGCTTGAAGCCACTGTATTGCGCAATGGCATACGCTCTGTAATTATGGCGGAGGAAGTTGTTGAAAATGATTTGGTGATTATTCAAACGGGAGAAAAAATACCCATTGATGGTCGGGTTATCTCAGGAAAAGCCTCTGTGGATGAAGCGGCGATTACCGGCGAATCCATTCCCACAAGCAAAGCGAAAGACGATCAGGTATTCAGCGGGAGCATTTTGGACAGCGGATATCTGGAGGTAGTTGCAGAGAAGGTTGGGGAAGATACCACCTTCTCAAAAATTATTGAATTAGTGGAAGAGGCCCAAGAAGGAAAAGCAAAGACCCAACGGTTTTTAGAGAAGTTT
>DAIMFZ010000216.1:0-3758 GCA_036724225.1 Aequorivita sp. | reverse complement strand
TTCCCGCATGCAGCAATTGTAGCGTCCAAATCGGCATAGCTCAGTGCGTCACAGATAAACCAAGTTTCGAAAGCACTGGGGGCGATGTAAATTCCTCCGTTCAACATTCCGTGGAAAAACTTTTTGAAATTTTCATTGTTCGCGTTCGCTGCAGAAGTGAAATCGGTAACGGGTTTTTCAGAAAAATGTACTGAAATCATGGAGCCAACACGGTTGATTGTAAACTTAACATTTTGGGAAGAAAGTGCTTTATTCAAACCTTTATGAAGATATTCAGTCTTCTTATTTATTGAATTGAAAACTTCCTTGTTTTCGTTCAGTTCTTTCAGCATTGCCAAGCCTGCGGCCATTGCCAGAGGGTTACCGCTCAATGTTCCCGCTTGATAAACAGGGCCGATGGGCGCTAAATAGTCCATTATTTCAGCATTTGCAGCAAAAGCACCAACGGGCAAGCCGCCTCCAATCACTTTTCCAAAAGTTACGATATCGGCTTTCACGCCAAAAAGCTCTTGTGCGCCACCGGCAGCAAGCCTAAAACCGGTCATCACTTCGTCAAAAATTAAAAGGATTTTATTTTCGTCACAAAGTTTTCGCAAGCCTTCCAAAAAACCTTTGGCGGGAGGGATGCAACCCATATTTCCCGCAACGGGTTCTAAAATGATACAGGCAATTTCGTTTTTGTTTGCGGCTATTACTTCGGCCACATTGTTTAAATTGTTGTAGTTTGCGAGCAGGGTGTCTTTTGCGGTTCCTTCGGTAACACCCGGACTGTTTGGGGTTCCGAAAGTTACGGCTCCGCTTCCAGCCTGAATTAGAAAGGAATCGCTATGGCCGTGATAACAACCTGCAAATTTTATGATTTTATCTTTCCCCGTAAAGCCACGCGCCAAACGCACAGCGCTCATACACGCTTCGGTGCCACTATTCACAAAACGGATTTTATCAATATTCGGCACCATGGAAACAGCAAGTGCGGCAATTTCAGTTTCAATTGCTGTGGGCATCCCGAAGGAGGTTCCTTTTTTTGCTTTTTCAACTACGGCATTTACAACTGGTTCGTGGGCGTGGCCTAAAATCATGGGGCCCCAGGAATTTATATAGTCAATAAATTTATTGCCGTCAACATCATATAAGTAAGCACCTTTGGCTTTTTCAACAAAAATGGGAGTGCCACCAACAGCCTTAAAAGCGCGAACGGGCGAATTGACTCCACCGGGAATAACTTTTTGGGCTTCTGTGAAAAGCGCACTGCTTCTTTGGTAATTCATAATTGGATTCGAGGATTTATTAATTTTGAACACTCAACACTTTATTTCTAACGATTTTTCAAAGGATGCAGATACAGAACCTGACCGATGGAAATATCGTTATTTCTAAGTCCATTGTAATCTTTTAAAGTTTCCACCGAAAGGTTAAACTGTCGGGAAATACTGTAAAGTGTGTCACCTGCTTGAACAGAATAAGTACTTATTTTGGAGTCATCGGGATTTGTGGAACTTCCTTTTTTGCCCAAAACGGCTTCATCATATTTTTCCAGATCATACCTTTCTATAATGCCTATAAGTTTATCGGGATATCTGGGATCAGTGGCGTAGCCTGCTTTCCGAAGGCCTTTTGCCCAACCTTTGTAGTCGTCTTTCCGAAGTTTGAAAAGATCTTGGTAACGGCTGCGCTGCGTTAAAAATAACGAATGGTCCCTATATGAATATTTTGGATCGTTGTATTTTCGGAAACATTCCTGCCTTTCGTCGTCATCGTGATAGACCCGATCGCCTTCCCAGCCTGTGTGGCATTTTATTCCGAAGTGATTGTTTGCTTTTAAGGTAAGTTCACCCACTCCTGCACCACTTTCCAAAATTCCCTGGGCAAGGGTAATACTGGCGGGAATTCCGTATTGTAGCATTTCTTCCTTTGCGATATCGGCGTATTCTTTTATATAATTGGCCACGAGTTCGCTATACGGAATATTTACGGGCACTTCAACAACTTCCGGCTCTTCCGCCTGTGTATCCTTTTCTTTAATGGGTTGTTTAACCTTAACCACCCGTTCGGTTTTAGGTTTTTTTCTGTGGTTGGAAGCCGTTTTTTTCGATTTGCAACTGCTGAAACAAATGGTACATATAAGAAGAAGCGTAAGTATTCTGCCAATCATTTTATTCAATTATAGGAAGGTTTTTCTTTTTCAATTTCTGGTTCATTCCGGCAATGCCCTGCAAGCCTCCGGTATGGACCGCAAAAATACGGCTATTTTCTTTGAAATACCCCTTTTTTAAAAGATCCATAATGCCGTACATCATTTTTCCGGTATAGACGGGATCGAGCGGAATTTGGGTCTTTTCCTTAAACTCATTGATGAAACGTATTAAACCGACATCTATTTTGCCATAGCCACCAAAACAATAGGCATCGGTAATTTCGAAATTGGTTTTGGAAGTGTATTTTGCTATTTCTGAAGTTTGAAATGTTCCTTTTAATACTGAAAATCCCAAAACTTGTTGGTTATCATTTGAAGCTTTTACCAATCCCGCCATGGTGCCGCCTGTACCGACAGGGGTACAGATATAATTGAAAGAGTTTTCAGTTTCCGATAAAATTTCCTCGCAGCCTTTAACTGCCAAAGCATTGGTGCCACCTTCGGGCAAGAGATAGAAATTTCCGAATTGTACTTTTAAATTATTTATGAAATCGGGTGAATCTTTCTTCCTATACGCTTCGCGTGAAACAAAATGGAAACGCATTCCACAAGATTTTGCAAATGAAAGAGTGGGATTTTCCGAAATTTTTTCAGCCAGCTCTTCCCCTCGGATGATGCCGATGGTACTAAACCCCATTTCTTTACCTGCCGCCGCAACCGCCGCAATGTGATTGGAGTAGGCTCCTCCAAAGGTGAGTAGCGTATTTTGATGTTGTTCCTGGGCTGCAATAACATTGTATTTCAGCTTTCTGAATTTATTTCCAGAAACAAAAGAGTGCAAGAGATCGTCGCGCTTAAAGACCAAAGAATGGCCTGCAATACCAAAGATTGAGAGATCTATTTCAGGGGAAGGCACATTTGTGATAGTCAAAATTGATCGCATAGGGTCAAAGGTAATCAATCAGAGAATAATGTTAGATTATCTTCATTTGCCAATTGCTTAATCAATTTTACAATTTTATAGCCAAAAATATTATAATTGTAAGAAACATCTGATAATTAACATTTTATTTCATAATATTTTGGCATTTTGACCGAAAAATTTGCACTTTATCGGATTTTTGTTTTACTATTGTGCCAGATATTTTTAATAACGCCAAATTATGAAAAGACATTTACCCCAAAATTGGGCACTTATTTGTGCCTTTTTTCTTCTTCCGTTTTTTATTTCTTATGCCCAAGTGGGAATTAATACCACCACGCCGGCAAACGGTGCTTTATTGGATATTTCAAGTTCCAATAAAGGCTTTTTGATGACCCGCGTGGCCCTCACGGGAACTGATGACGTTAGCACCATTACGCCATCAGCAACTATAGGTTTATTGGTCTACAACACAGTAATTGCAGGCTCACTTCCAATACAGGTTACTCCAGGATTCTATTATTGGAATGGTGTGCAGTGGCGGAGACTCTACAATCAAGGTTACACTTTAAGATACCAACAATCAGAAGAGGTGATAGCTGATACTGATTCTACAGTTTATAAAGACCTAACGGGGCTTGAAACCGGCGATTTAGATATTCCTTTTAGTGGGGAATACCAACTTATAGTCCGTGGCTATCT
>DAIMFZ010000215.1:0-3765 GCA_036724225.1 Aequorivita sp. | reverse complement strand
ATCTGCCAAAAATCGTTTATCAGTACAAAAATAATAAATGCCGAAAGCAGAAATTTAAAGTGCCGCCGAATGGAGTAACCGTACATTAATACCGCTAAGGGAAAAAGATACCGAAAACCTTCGGAAAGTGCAGCGTTAATATTGAAAGAATGTAGCATTCCGTAAACGAAAAACGGAAGGAACAGTCCAAGAAGTATTAAAAAACTTCCGTGGAATTTCAATCCCATAAAAGCATACATAAACATATAAAGCACTGCCACAACCTTTAAAATCGAGGAAAGAGGAGGAACAATGGGAAGCAGAATTTCAGAAATTAAAATGGTAACAAAAGGCAGCAGGATGAGGATATTTGAAAAAATATCTTTTACTGGAGTTCTTAAGTTTAAGATTTTCATATGCTACATTCAAATTTTATAAAGGTATCAAGAATGTTTTGAAACCTTATGTGCAAAATAATTCAGTACGCCCAAGCTTACCAAATTTTGAAAAACATATGCACAGGCGGCACCAATAGCGGCGTATTTTACGTCCAAGTAATAAATTACTGGAACGGAAATTAAAAAGATGGTGAGCGATGCAAAACTTATGTATTTCATCTTTCCCAAACTGAGAAAAATGACTCCTTTCAATGCATATAGCGCCTCAATAAACCAACCCACAAGCATGATTCTTAAAATCAGTATCGCCCCGTCGTATTTATCTCCGAAAACCAAGCTTACCGCCAGGGGCAAAAACAGTTGCGCCCCAATAAAAATAGCAACAGCAATTATATTGAAACGCTTTTCAAACATGCTATATTTCTGAAAAAACAAAGTAAGGTTTCCAGAGGTTTCAGACATTTTAGGGATTATGAATTGCTGCACGCTGGAAGCAACAATGTTGATGCCCTGTGTTAAAATAAGAGCGAATGCATAAAAACCGAATATTTCCCGGTCCAAAATAACATAATTCGCAATCAGAAAGCCCGATTGCAGTTTAAGCTGATCGATGACTTGTGCGGTAAAAGCAGTTTTGGAAAGGTTGATAATTTTTTGACGAATTTCTAAATGTCGTTCGCTTATGGTTTTGTCAACGAGTTCTTTCCGAAGATCATAAAGCAAGATAAGCGTTGCCAAAACGGTTGAAATAACCATTGAAAGCACATAACCGCGAATAAAAAAGAAATACGTAAACGAAAGAACGAATACTGCGGAGAGTAATTTCAGATAAAAAACAACGGTGCTGATTCGCT
Source organism: Aequorivita sp. (assembly GCA_036724225.1). Classification (GTDB taxonomy): domain Bacteria; phylum Bacteroidota; class Bacteroidia; order Flavobacteriales; family Flavobacteriaceae; genus Aequorivita. The sequence continues at coordinate 2,534 of DAIMFZ010000215.1, read as the reverse complement.
TAAACCTATCAATTGCTTGGTAATAGCGTATCAGCAGCATGGTTAGTACGGAGGGAACTATAAGGAAGGAATATTGTTGAAACCAATATACAAGCGTTTCATCTTCAGAAACAAAACCTGAGTAGGCGAGCAAATTAAAAAACACGAAAACCGCCAATGAAAAAATGGTGGCGTATTTCAAAGAAAAAATCAAGGAAAGCCGCCGGATTGCACTGTCTTTGTGCTCGGGAATAACTTTTAGAATCGCAAAAATAACTCCGCCACCACCCAAAACTATGGCCATATTGGCAAAAGTCTCAATGGTTTTTATGATTCCAACATCGGTTGGCGACATGATTTTGGCCACCAACAAACTGGAGCCAAAAACGATGAACTGAACAGAATAATTGGAGATTATGAGATGGAAAAAACCTTTTTCTTTTAATTTTAATAAAAGTAGTATGAGCCTTTCCACGGTAAGATTAGTTTAGTACCCCGCAGAAATCCAGGATTTTTTTATTTTCGGGTAAGGTGATGTTTTTGAATTCGTTGTGCGCTACCAAAAACACCAAGATATCAGCCTTTTCTATCGCTTCATTTGTTGGGGTCAGTTCTCGTTCGGTTTCTTTTTTAAGGTTGGGCTCAACGTTTAGGGTTTTAAAACCTTCGTTTTTCAATGTTTCTGAAACGTGTAATGCAGGAGATTCGCGCAAATCGTCAATATTGGGTTTAAAAGCAAGACCCATACAAGCAATTATTGCATCGCACCCGTTATCTATTTTGAAACGCAAGGCTTCATTCTTTACTTTTTCAATGGCCCACTCGGTTTTGTAATTGTTTATTTCGCGAGCGGAGCGAATTATTTTTGCTTCCTCAGGAAATTCGGAAACAATAAACCACGGGTCAACCGCAATACAATGTCCGCCAACGCCAGTGCCAGGTTGTAGGATATTTACGCGTGGGTGTTTATTTGCCAAACGGATCAATTCCCAAACGTTTATGTTTGCTTTGTCGCAAATCATGGAAAGTTCATTGGCGAAAGCAATCTGCACATCGCGGGAAGAGTTTTCAACCAATTTGCACATTTCCGCGGTTTGAGAATTTGTTTTGTGCAATTCACCTTTTACAAAATGTTTGTAGAACCAAACTGCACGTTCGGTTGAAGCTTCATCAATCCCTCCAATGGCGCGATCGTTTTGCTCCAATTCATAAATTACATTGCCAGGTAAAACTCTTTCTGGGCAATAGGCGATAAAAATTTCGCCTTTCAATTCTGGGCGTTTCTGAAAAATGATTTCTTGTACCTTATGTGTTGTTCCAACGGGACTGGTAGATTCCAAAATGACCAAAGCCCCTTTTTTTAGTGTCGGAATTAAATTGTTCACGGCGCTTTCCACATACGAGAGGTCTGGTACATGGTTTTCCTTGAAAGGTGTAGGAACAGCGATTAAGTAAACATCGGCTTGCACGGGTTTTGTGGCGGCCTTTAAAAGGCCTTCTTTTACCACGTGATGTACCAATCCGTCAAGATCTGGCTCTACAATGTGGATTTTCCCTTCGTTTATGGTGTTTACCACTTTTTGGGAAATATCAACTCCTGTTACATTAACTCCTTTGCTGGCTATCAAGGCTGCGGTGGGCAAGCCTATGTAGCCAAGCCCCATCATCACTACTTTGGGTTTATGCTCCATGGTTCAAATTCTTGATGAAATTTACAATTCGGGCCGTTGCTTTACCATCGCCATAGGGATTGTGCAACTGACTCATGTTGTTATAATACGCTATATCTTCTAAAAGCTTTTGGGTCTCAGAAATTATTTTCTCCGTATCCGTGCCCACCAACAAAACGGTTCCTTCTTCAACAGCTTCGGGCCTTTCGGTAGTTTCGCGGGTTACTAAAACAGGTTTTCCCAAACTAGGGGCTTCTTCTTGGATTCCGCCGCTATCTGTTATAATTAGGAAAGATTTTTCCATCAGCCAAATAAAAGCGGGATAAGCAAGTGGATCCGTTAAAAATATATTTTCAATTCCTGAAAGCAGCTTATGTACGGGTTTTAGAACATTTGGATTTAAATGAACGGGATAAATAATCTGTACATCTGGATTTTTCTCTGCTACCGTTTTTAATGCTGAACAGATTTTTATCAAACCTTCGCCATGGTTTTCCCTGCGATGGCCGGTTACTAAAATTATTCTCTTCTGAAAATCCAAAAAAGTCTTTAACTTTTCGATTTCGCCATCTTTGAAACTTTCGGAATTTACTTTGTCAATTCCGTAAAGGAGTGCATCAATAACCGTATTTCCCGTTACTAAAATGTTTTCTTGAGAAATATTTTCAGCCAAAAGATTATTGTTGGAAAGACTGGTTGGAGCAAAATGGTAATCAGCAATCTTGCCTGTTAGTTGTCTATTAAATTCCTCTGGGAATGGATATTGACGATCAAAAGTGCGAAGTCCAGCTTCAACGTGACAGATTTTCGCACCGTTGTAAAACGCAGCAATTCCCACTGCCATTGAAGTAGTTGTATCGCCGTGTACGAAAACGAAATCGGGTT
>DAIMFZ010000214.1:0-3773 GCA_036724225.1 Aequorivita sp. | reverse complement strand
GGAATAAAAGTAGATATGGGCGCCAAACCCCTGGCCGGTTTTCCTAACGAAAAAGTCACGGAAGGGCTGGACGGTTTGCGCGAGCGTTTATCAGAGTATAAAACGATGGGGGCACGTTTTGCCAAGTGGCGTGCAGTAATAACAATAGACAATAACATTCCTACACCCGCCTGTATTAAAGCTAATGCTTATGCTTTGGCGAGATATGCTGCCCTGTGTCAGGAAGCCGGTATTGTACCCATAGTGGAGCCGGAAGTTCTAATGACCGGGAATCATTCTATGCAACGATGTTATGACGTGACTGAGCAGGTGTTGAAAACGCTTTTTTTTCAGTTATATCAGTATAGAATTGATTTGGAGGGAATCATCCTAAAGCCCAATATGGTGATTGGAGGGACAGAAAGTGGAGTGGGAAACAGTGTTGATGAGGTAGCCGAAGCAACCGTGAATTGTTTGCTCGCTTCGGTTCCCGCAGCCGTGCCCGCCATTGCATTTTTATCTGGCGGACAATCGCCTCAAGAAGCATCTGAACACTTAAACGCTATTAATAAAAACTATAAGTCCCGTCTCCCCTGGATCGTTGCTTTTTCTTTTGCAAGAGCCATTCAACAACCTTGCTTGGATGCTTGGAAAGGAAAAGACTCGAATCTGGAAGTAGCACAAAAGCTACTTTGCCATCGTGCAAAGCTCAGTGCTGCGGCACGTCGTGGGGAATATAAACCTGAAATGGAGGAATAGGTTTTTTTAGAAGGGAAACCTTGATAATATTGGAAAAGAAGATTCCCAATCCACAATTTAAACGGGAGAACTTTTGAATTATATAATTTGCTTTTGGAGAAAGGTGAATCTGTCGTAATTCCTATTAAAAATCATTACTTTAAGGTAATAATTTAACAATCGTTAAGAATGTTTTATGTTTTATGAAGTAAACATTGAAATGGAAAACAACTAATTTTAATGTTGCATTTGAAGAATATTGTAATACATCAGTGTATTATAGTTTTTACTTTGAAATTCTTGAGAGCCTCTGGTGCCAGTTAAATGATTTTAGTTTTTAATGCTGTGCCAACTCTTATTGATATTCTTATCAAATAATTAGGATGTCAAAATTTAAAATGTCAAAAAAACCAAAAATAGTTATCGTAGGAGCAGGATTCGGGGGGATCAAATTTGTAAAGTTACTTCGCAATAAGTCCGTAGAGGTGCTCCTGATAGATCGAAACAATTATCACAATTTCCAGCCTTTGATGTACCAAGTGGCCACAGGCGGCTTGGAGCCGGGAAGCATTGCTTATCCCGTTCGCAGGATTTTCCGCAAGTCCAAAAACGTCTGCTTTCGGATGGCTGAAGTACTAAGTGTTGATATGGTCAAAAACCAAATCTTAACTTCCATCGGACCCTTAGACTATGACTATTTGGTAATAGCTTCCGGAAGCGAAAATAATTTTTTCAATTTTGAACCCGTACGGGATAAACTCCTAACCTTAAAATCGTTGCCACAAGCACTTCAAATGCGAAACCGGATTTTTCAAAATCTGGAACATGCCTTGGCAAATAATAGAAAAGAATCCCTGGAAGAGATCATGAATATCGCCATAGTGGGCGGCGGACCAGCGGGAGTTGAACTGGCTGGAGCCCTTGCCGAAATGAAAAAATACGTTATTCCAAATGAATTTCCCGAACTGCCACTTTCCAAAATGAATATCAACCTATATCAATCGGGTTCTGAATTGCTCAATGCCATGTCTGCGGAAGCCTCAGAAAAGTGCCTTGAATATTTAAAGGAAATGGGGGTGAACGTGTTCCTTAATACACGCGTAAAAAAATATGGGAATAAGACCATAGTGTTGGAAGACGGTAGCAGTTTCACAACCGATACTGTAATTTGGTCTGCGGGAGTTAAAGGTTCCCCAATTAAAGGGCTTCCTGATGAAGCAATCGTTAATGGCGACCGTATCTCAGTGGATCAATTCAATAAAGTGATCGGTACGGACAACATTTTTGCAATCGGCGATGTGTCGGCCCATATTACTGCCGAAAATCCAAAAGGTCTGCCTATGCTGGCCGCTGTTGCGCAACAACAAGGAGCGCATTTAGCCAAAAATATATTGGGAAATCTATCAAATGAGCCAATGAAACCCTTTGAATATCACAACAAAGGAGTAATGGCCACCATTGGAAGAAAAAAAGCGGTAGTCGATCTGCCCCATTTCAAATTTCAGGGTGGCTTTGCCTGGTTCGTTTGGATGGTTGTACACATTTTCGCCCTTGTTGGGTTTCGCGATAAAACAGTGGCATTTATTGATTGGGTAGTAAGTTATTTCAGCTATGGACAACCCTTGGGAATGATATTAAAGGCAGATGATGTCAAACCCGAATTACAAATGAAAGAAGTTGAGGAAAAACAAGAAGTATAAAAACATGGAAACAAAAAACATAATTCAAGAGGGCATTGATACGGTAAGGGTTTTATCAGCTGATGCCGTACAAAAAGCAAATTCCGGACACCCTGGCACCCCGATGGCACTTTCGCCATTAGGTCACATCCTGTGGTCTGAAGTTATGCACTACAATCCCAAAAACCCCGAATGGGCCAATCGCGATCGGTTTATACTTTCCTGCGGGCATGCCTGCATGTTGCAATACAGTTTTCTGTATCTCACTGGATATAAGGTAACAATGGATGACATTAAAAAATTCAGGCAACTGCACAGCATAACCGCTGGCCATCCCGAATACGGACTTATGCCGGGCATCGAGGTCACTACCGGTCCTTTGGGTCAAGGTTTTGCCAATGGAGTGGGTATGGCAATTGCCCAAAAATATATGGCGGCCCGTTACAACCAACCCGATTTCAAAATATTCGATTATAAAATTTACGCCATATGCAGCGATGGCGATCTTATGGAGGGCGTTTCCGCAGAAGCCGCTTCCCTCGCGGGCCACCTCAAGTTGGGAAATATGATTTATTTCTATGACGATAACCATATTACCATTGAAGGCCATACCGATCTTACATTTAATGAAGACGTTTCCAAACGTTTCGAAGCCTATGGCTGGCACGTACAATATGTGCCGGATATCAACGATTTGGAAGCAATTTCGAAAGCAATCAAAAACGCCCAGAAAGAAACCGATCGTCCATCGCTGATTAGGGTCCGAAGCGTTATTGGTTACGGAAGTCCCAATAAACACAATACCGCAGCGGCTCATGGTTCGGCTTTGGGAAAAGATGAGGTGCGCTTGGTCAAGGAAAACTTCGGATTCAATCCCGACAAAAATTTTGTTGTTCCAGCTGAGGTTTTGGATTTTTACCGAAATGCAGGCAAGAAAGCCGCTGAAAACGAAAAAACTTGGAATGAGCTTTATAAAAACTACAAAAAACGCCACCCCGATCTTGCAAAAGAATACGAAACCATAAGTGCCGGAAAACTACCCGACGGTTGGGAGAAAAAGCTACCGGTATTTGCAGCGGGCGATAAAATGGCCACCCGCAAAGCTTCGGGGAAAACCTTGAATGCTATTGCGGAATATTTCCCTCAATTGATTGGAGGCTCGGCTGATTTAGCGCCATCTACTGATACAAATCTCGACGATTACGAATCCTTTTCACCAAAACATCGCGACGGTCGCAACTTCCATTTTGGAATTCGTGAACACGCAATGGGGGCAGTACTGAACGGAATGGCACTCAGCAAATATCTAATTCCCTACGGCGCAACATTTTTGATTTTTTCTGATTATATGCGTCAACCTTTGCGATTTGCTGTCAT
>DAIMFZ010000213.1:0-3857 GCA_036724225.1 Aequorivita sp. | reverse complement strand
CATTTTACTCGATTTAGATGAAAAAGAAAAGTAAACAATTCAGGATATTTAGAAAATAAAAAATATTAAAAAACAAGGCAATATGGTTTCTGTGGGCGATTTGGTAAATATTAAAGAAACTATCCGTGCGAAAAGCATCTTCAGAAAAAACCAAAAACGTGTGGTTTATGTGTTGGCAGATATGGCGGGAGAACTAGAAAGCCCTGTTTATGCCATTTTAGGAATGACCGAAAAGCTTAATGAAATTAAGTTACCCGCTGGCTATAAAATGAATGAGTTGTATTTGGAACAACCCAAATACGAAGATGATTTCACCGTAAAATGGGATGGCGAATGGCAAATTACTTTAGAAGTATTCCGCGATTTAGGAATTGCTTTCTTAGGTGTAATTATCATAATTTATATTTTAATTGTAGGTTGGTTCCAAAACTTTAAGGCGCCAATAGTGATGATGGTTGCAATACCATTATCGTTGATTGGAATTGTACTCGGTCACTGGATTATGGGTGCGTTCTTTACAGCAACTTCCTTTATTGGGATGATTGCCTTGGCGGGAATTATGGTGCGAAACTCGGTGCTGCTGATTGATTTCATAAACCTTCGAACCGCAGATGGCGTACCGTTAAAACAAGCCGTAATTGAAGCTGGAGCAGTAAGAACTACTCCAATTTTATTAACTGCTGGAACGGTTGTAATTGGTGCTTTCGTAATTCTTTTCGACCCGATTTTTCAAGGCCTTGCTATTTCACTAATGGGCGGAACCATTGTTTCCACTGTACTTACGTTGCTAGTGGTGCCGCTGGTTTATTATCTAATCGAACGAAAAAACTTTAAAGAATAAAGCTATGAAACTACTAATTGTAACAGTTGTGGACCAATTTGAGAAAGAAGTCCTTGCGCTTTTTAAAAAGTCGAATATCGAAAGCTTTAGTGGTTCCGATATTGAGGGCTATAAAAATGGAACATCTTCGTTTATGATGAACGCCAGTTGGTTTCCTTCACAAAAAAGTGGAGCAGACAGCAGTATGTTCTTCTCGTTTACAGAAGATGAAAAAATCGATTTGTTTTTCGATTTGGTAGTAAAATTTAACGAGAATCTGGAAACAAACAACCCGATACATGCGGTTGTGGTACCGATAGAAAGAAGCATCTAAAAGTTGAGGAGTTTAAAAGTTTAGAATAACGCTAAACCCTCTAAACTTTCTAAACCATCTAGACTCATAGACTCCTAAACTCATAGACAAAGAACTTAGAAAATATAATAACTAAAATTTTATAATTATGATTAACAGATATATTAGAGCAATTGCAGGAACTTTTATTTTAATTAGCCTAATCTTGGCTGTTTATGTAAATATAAACTGGTTGTGGTTCACAGGTTTTGTGGGCGCCAACTTGCTACAATCATCTTTTACTAAATGGTGTTTGATGGAAAAAATTCTAAAAAAACTTGGTGTAAAAGATGAAGGGGAGAGCTGCTGTGCCTAGCAGTTTCACTTCAATTAAATTTTCATAAAAAATCCCTCAATGAAAAATTGTTGCGGGATTTTTTATTTTCGAAAAATTTCTGTTATCAATCATCAAACATTTGCCCAATTATGACATTAGTCATTCCAAAAATGATGAATAAGAGGTATATTTGAGGAATATAAACCAATTTTGATCAGTCATGACTATAAACATCCAATACGTGAAAATGCCCACTAGTGAGGCGATGAACGAATATGTAGAAAAAAAACTTCAAAAACTTGCTGAAAAATACGAATGGCTGATAAGGGCCGAAGTAAGTTTTAAAATGGAAAACAACGTGTACGGAAAAGGCAATATTTGTGAAATGGAACTGAGCCTTCCCGGTCCAAAGATTTTTGCTACTTCCACGGAGCCAACTTTTGAAGGCGCCGCAAAGAAAACTATTTCCGATCTTGAGAAACAACTTAAAAAACGCAAATCAAAATTCATAACACATTAAAAAATACTCTCATGAAAAAAATATTGGTACCCGTAGATTTTTCAATACATTCTGAAAATGCATTGGAAGTTGCTGCATCAATCGCCAAGAAACAAAATGCAGAAATTATAGCCCTACATATGATGGGACTTTCTGACGCGGTTGTAACTCGTAACCAATCGAGAGAAGTTTTTGAGGCAATGTACTATATGCGATTGGCAGAAACCCGTTTTGCTGAACTTTTAGATAAAGAATATTTAAAAGGAATAACCGTAACTGATGCGGTCCACAATTACACTATTTTCAGTGAAATTAATGATGTTGCTAAGGAAATGGGTGTAGATTTAATTGTAATGGGTTCTCACGGAACAACTGGACTGAAAGAGGTTTTTGTAGGCTCTAACACTGAAAAAGTGGTGCGTACTTCTGAAATTCCGGTATTGGTTATTAAGCACCAAACAACAGATTTTAATCCAAAACTTGGAGTTTTTGCTTGTGATTTTTTGGAAAATTCCGTTGGTCCCTACAAACGGGCGCAAAAAATGTTTGATATTTTGGGAATCAAAATGCAAATGTTATATGTAAACCTGGCTGGTGATTTTCGCAGTACGCGTGAAATTGAAAAGCGTATCCTTAGCTTTTTGGAAAGCGCAGGAGAACCAAATCCATTGGAAAATTTAAACCAAGTGGCACAATACAGCGAATATTCCGTGGAAGCGGGAATTTTCGGCTACAGTCAAGTGAGTAATGCCGATATAATTGCGTTGCCAACGCAGGGCCGTCAAGGTTTAGCGCACTTCTTTTCAGGAAGTATTGGTGAAGACGTAGTAAACCATTCCGATTTGCCGGTTATGACTTTTAAAGTGTAGTTAATTGCTATCGACAACAATTGACAGCAGAAAGCAGGAACTTCAATTTTGGGTTCCTGCTTTTTTGTTGATTTTGATTTCAACCACGAATTGCACGAATTTGCACGAATCTATTCTTCAGTTGAAATTATTTCCCTAACTAATAGTGTTTTGATTTTCACGAATTTAACAGACTTTCAGTCGGTTTTAAAAATTTATGGTACTTTAGTTCCAGAGGATTTATTTTACAAAAGTGTATGCAACGCAATCTCAATCATTTTTGAAAAACTACCTTCGCGTTCATCAGAAGTTGTGGTTTCGCCTGTTACCAATGAATCTGAAATGGTTAAAATAGCCAATGCTTTCACATTAAATTTTGCTGCTATAGTGTATATTCCGGCTGCTTCCATTTCAACGCAAAGCACTCCGAAATCTGCCCATTTTTTATAATAATTGAAGTCATCTTCATAAAATTGATCGCCGGAAAGTACATTGCCCGCTTTTATAGGGATATTTTTTTCCTTTGCGTAAAGTGCCGCTTTCATAAACAAATCGAAATCGGCAGTAGGCGAGTAGTCGCAGTTTACAAAACGAGTGTTGTTAATGCCCGAAGTGGAAGAGGCAGCCATTGCAATAACAATATCGCGGAGGTTTATATCTTTTTGATAGCTTCCTGCTGAACCAACTCGAATCAGGTTTTTTACACCGTAATCATTGATGAGTTCGTGGCAATAAATCAAGGTTGAAGGGATGCCCATTCCAGTGCCCTGCACCGAAATTGGCTTTCCCTGAAAGGTTCCTGTATAACCCAACATGCCGCGAACATCGTTGTAACATTTTGCATTTTCAAGAAAAGTTTCAGCAATCCATTTAGCGCGCATTGGATCACCAGGAAGTAAAACCGATTCTGCAATTTCCCCAGCTTTAGCTTCAATATGTATGCTCATCTTTGTTTTTTTTGGATGTTACCATCTCGATCCCAAAAGAAGTTCCGATTCTATTAACGCCCATTTCAATATATTTTTTTGCTGTTTTGGCATCTTTTATTCCACCGGAGGCTT
>DAIMFZ010000212.1:0-3908 GCA_036724225.1 Aequorivita sp. | reverse complement strand
CAATCAATCGGTACGAAGAAAAATAGGCAATCAGGATAAAAATCACATCGGCGAGCATTACGCCTAAATCGAAAACGACAGCCGCGCGAAAGCCTTTTACGACGCTCGTTTCAAGCAAAACGAAAAACACAGGCCCAATCATAAAACTGAGAAAAAAGCCCAATGGAATCGCCGCCAAAATATCCTGGATCATAAATTTCGTAAAAGTGAAGTCCCAAAAAGGCCAAGATCACCAAGCCCGAAATAATCATATTTCGAGAGGCCCAGCTTGAATTTTTGTTTCCTTTAAAGGATTTGTACTTTATTTGCCGTGCGTTGTTGTTTCTTATTTCGAGAACGATTCCCATAATAAAGTGGAAAACAACCCCAAATATCAAGATAGGCTGCAGTATAAATTGTACAACACCATTAGTCCCCATAAACTCAGACCAACTATTGAAAGTGTCCGGGTCTATGACCGAGGTTATGTTGATGGTAAAATGTTGTGCCAAGAAAAAGACAAGAAACAAGCCGGAAAGCGCCATAGCTACTTTTCGGGCAATTGAAGAGGATAGTATTGCCATTATGGTTTTATTTCAAGAATAGTTACACAAAAATACAGATCAAGAGGCTTGTTGCCAAACATTCTTAATTGTTTAAAAACTATTTAGAATGGGTTTAAATACATTGCGTTACTTAACTTCCAATTCAGAAGTTGCAGTTTTCCCGTTTACTGTAACATTCACTTTATATTTCCCTTTTGGAAGATAGTTTTTGCCGTTTTCAGCTTTTTTTATTTCGGTTTCGGTTTTCACAAACACTTTACTTCCCTTTTCAGTAATAGAAAGATCATATTCGACAACATTCACACCTATTTCGGCAACAGCAGAAAGGTTTTGCAGTTCCTTTCCATCTTCGGTATTGATTGTTATAGCTGCTTTTCCACTTTGTGGGCTGTAAAATTGAATTTTAATCTTCAGCTCATTTACTTCTCCCCAAGCGCTCCATTTACTTCCCCAGCGGGGGGAATAATTTACTGCTTCCAATTGAGAAATAACAATTTCGTTTTTATTGGTTTCATTCAGTTTTTGAAGCAAAGAGATATCTGCAACATACAATGATCTTCCATGGGTTCCCAAAACCAAATGTTTCGCTTCGGGCTGGATCACCAAATCATGAACCGCAACATTTGGAAGTTCTTTTGAAAACACTTCCCAACTTTCGCCGCGATTGAAGGAAACATAAGCCCCGTTATCCGTTCCCAAGTAAAGCAGATTTTCATTTACGGGATCTTCCTTTATCACATTTACTGGGGAAGCAGGCAGATTGCTACTGATGTCCTTCCAAGTAACTCCATAGTTATCACTTACATAAGCATAAGGTTTAAAATCATCCCAACGATAGCCGTTCAGCGTAACGTAAACGCGCTCTTTTTTATGGGAAGAAGCAATCACTCGGCTAACCCATAAATCTTTCGGAAGTGTTGTTGAAATATTTGTCCAATTTCCGCCGGCATCTTTTGAAACATAAACCAATCCATCGTCGCTTCCTGTGTATAGCAATCCAAATTGAAATGGGGATTCGCTGATAGTTGTAAGCGTTCCATAAGCCACATTTCCGGGTTTTCCGCCCTGCGTTAAATCATCTGAAATTGCCGTCCAATCATCGCCTTGGTCCATGCTTCGCATCAATTTGTTTCCTCCCAAATAAAGAATATCCTGATTGTGCGGGCTCAACAAAATAGGCGTTTGCCAGTTGAAACGGTACGGACTGTCGCCTAATTCATGTTTCGGTTGAATGTAAACAGGTTCTGCTCCATCTCGGTTCAATCTGTAATAATTTCCAAACTGAAAGCCTGTGTAGACAATTTTACTGTTTCGATTGTCAACTTGGACTTGCATGCCATCGCCACCAAAAATAAAATCGTAGGGATATTTTCCATCCTGCAACCAACCCGGACTGGACTCATAATTGTGTGGACCAACCCAAACACCATTGTCCTGCAAGCCACCGTAAACGTTATAAACTTTTTCGTGATCTACATTTACGGAGTAAAATTGCCCAACCGCTGGAGCGTTATTTTTTATCCACGTTTTACCATCGTCATAACTTATATTTACGCCGCCATCGTTGCCATCAATCAAATGGCCGGACATTTTTGGGTCTATCCAAAGTGCGTGGTGATCACCGTGAACGTTATCGGCATCAATGCTTATAAAAGTTTTTCCGCCATCAGTAGATTTCAAAATGGGTACGCCGTACACATATATTTTGTTTGCATCGTTTGGATCGACGTGAATTTTTCCGAAGTAATAACCATAGGAATAATACAGATCATCCAAAAAACCGTCGTGGGTTTTCTTCCAGCTTTTCCCGCCATCGGTACTTTTGTAAACCTCAGCACCAATAACAGGAGTGTGAAAAAGCGCGCTGTTGGCATCTTCTAAGTATTTTGCCAAATCTTCAGGTTTTACGGTGCCTACACCCACCATTTGTTTTACGTTTTCAGCACGATATTTTTCCTGAAAGCCGTTCATTTTTAAAAATTCATTTAGCTTTTTATCATCCAAAGCAAGAAAGGCAGCTACGTCCATTTTCTTGAAATCGTCCTTGGTGAGGATATCCGTTTTCTCCTTTTTGGCTTCTACTTTTCTGTGGAATTGATTGTCAACAATTAAATAAACCGTATTGTCATCTACCACGGCGGTGCCCATACGGCCCATTCCTTTACCAATGGGCAAACCACTGTTTTCAGTAGAAACTTTGGTCCAAGTGCTGCCGGCGTCGGTGCTTTTATAAACACCACTGCCATCGCCACTGCCCTCAAAATTCCAGGCTTTGCGGTCTTTGTCCCAGGCGGTGGCGTACATCGTATTGAAGTTTTTAGGGTTGGTGGAAATTTCAATAATGCCCGTTTGATTATTGATGAAAAGTGTTTTGCGCCACGTTTTTCCACCATCGGTAGTTTTAAAAACCCCACGCTCCTCGTTGGTGGAATACAAATGCCCAACCACGCCCACTATCACTTCATTGGGGTTGGAAGGATTTATAAGAATACTGCTAATATGGTGGCTGTCCGCAAGTCCCACGTTTTGCCAGGTTTTGCCTTTGTCATCGCTTCTCAGCAAACCGATTCCCGCATACGAAGAACGGGAAGCATTCACCTCACCCGTGCCAACCCAGATGGTGCCGTTTTGCCAATCTACCGCCACACAACCCACGTTTTGGGTGGGGCTGCTGTCCATTACGGGCGTGAAGGAAGTGCCGTTGTTGTTGGTGTACCAAAGTCCACCACTGGCGTAGCCCACATAAAATTCTGTGGGATTGTTTGGGTTTACGGCAAAATCTACCACCCGGCCGCTCATAATGCTTGGGCCAATACTTTTAAAGGGCAGGTTTTTAACAGGAGATGCCTGCGCCAGATGTGTTTTTTGGGTGATGCCACTTGCCACTGCTGTTGCAGGAGTAGCTGGCTGTTGCGAAAAAGCTACCGCAGTAGCCAGGCAGAGTGCCGAAAGGAAAAGTTTGTTCATCGGGATTGGTTTTGAAAAGTTGAAGGTACTTAAATGGGGTGGGTTTTGCAAGAGCTATAGAAAGGAAGGATGAGGCGTGAGAGGCGAGCAATAAAAACAATAAAATTGTTGAATAAGAATTATTGATGCCCTATTTAATTGGGTATCGACAGGTAATTACAGCTGCTTTCAGAACGATAGTCAAGCAGTTTTGCAAGCCAAGTTTTGATATATTGGGGAAAAGATTGTTTTCTTAGGTTTTAATGAGCTATCTATGGGATATAGTAGGCTTATACCAGGCTTATACTAGGCTTATATACGGGTGAACCTAGGCTTTGACCCGTCCTATGACCGGTCCTGACTCGTCCTAAAATAACTATACAGATTAATAAATAAATCCTATAATAGCTATACAAA
>DAIMFZ010000211.1:0-3983 GCA_036724225.1 Aequorivita sp. | reverse complement strand
CAAAACCAAAAATCAAGAAAAACATAATTGACCTGTCCACTGCCTTTATGCCTTTCAAAAAACGATGGACCGGATCTGATCCTGAGGTGAGGAAAAAGTTTTTTACTAATACAAAGCTGAGCATTGTAAAACAAAATATTAAAACAATGGGCGCAGTGAGAGGGCCAAATAATACCAAAAATATAGTATAAACGAGCCATCCGATAAGAAACCAATGATTTCGGGATATTTTTCCAATTCTGAAATATTGATAGAAAGGCAAAAAATAAACCAATACAAATACCATTGGCAATGCATAAAACATAGTATAGGTTATTGTTGGGTCTATAAGGGCCATGTATTCATAATAAATTGGCCCAGCATGAAAAAATGGGGATAGAAGAATTGCCCCCATAAGAAAATTTTTCCAACTGAACCCATTCCAAGAACTTGCATAATAGCTCAGCAAAAAAAGTATTGCTATATGTATCCATAATTTCGTGATGGCAATGCTGGCATAAACGCTTTCTATTGGTGAAACTAATATTTGAAAAGCCAAGGGCAGGGTTTTAAAATAGGTAGACATAAAGGCGAGGGCCGTAAACCTATTGGTACCCGCATATTTTTCACCTTGAAGCGCATGAATTCCCAATGGATCATTCAATGCTGTATTATAAGGTTCACCGCCAAGCACGATTATAGCAAAATCGCCATCAATTTGGGACTGGGCATATTGGTAGTAGGAATAACCCAAATCCACCAAAAGCAACAAGGCAAGTATGAAAATGATAAAACGATTTTTTTGCTTCATTTGGGCTCCCATTAAAACCGATTTGAATTCGAATTTAAAAATACTTTGAATTTAAGTAATGAAGGTAAATAATAAAATTTTAAGACAGTGTGGTGCTTTCCTCCAAAAAATAATACGAAAAGGCATAGAACATCCACGCCTGCGCCCAACGCATATACGGAATGTTACTGTTGAAATATTTGTTTTTCTGATATTGAAAGTAGCCTTTGTCAGATTGCATATTTTCAATAGTCCAATTCAAAACGCTATCTATTAACTCTTTATTTTCCTTAAAAACTTCCAGCTTGCTCAATGTTACAACCAATTGCGCAGGGGCGTGAATATCAATGGGAAAAACGGAATTGTTGTAATATTTTGAAATTCCTTCTTCGGTAAAAAAGGTTTTTAAATAATAATTAAGTCCTTTTTCAATATGTTTTGCGAATGAAGTATCGCCCGATATTTTTTGATAGGTGTAAATACACTCCAAATTATAACCAGTATGAAAGTTATCTACCCATTGATGGTAGGGCAAAGTACCGTAAGCCCAAGCGCCATTTTTCTGTTGAAAATCGACTACATATTGAACTGCTTTTCGGGCTTCAGACAGTAAATTTTCTTCTTTGGTAAATTCGTAAACCAAAATCAAAAGTTTCGCGCCAAGCAACGAAGCATTAAAAACCTGAGTTTTATCTATTGGCGAATATGAAAAGGAGAAATCGCACTTTTCGTCATAAGTTCTGTTTAAATCTTTTAAAACGAATTGTGTTGCACTTTTTGCGATTTCTAAATATTCTTCGTTTTTTGTGATTTTAAAAGCTTCCAACAACGCTTCAGTGATAAATGTAGTTGCAACAACCGTTGGCATTCCTTTAGGTTGAAAGAAAGCACGCGCTTGCCAGTCAAAATTATAGCCCCAACAAGCTCCGGAATATCCTTCTGATTTCATTTTCAGTACTTGCTCGGAAAGCTGGTTTATTTTTTCAAGATATGCTGGCTGCGGATCCTTTTTATAAAGATTGCAATATCCAGTGATAAAAAGGCCGAGCCCTTTGGCGTTGTAGTCTTTTTCTACGGAAGTGATTTTACGAAGATTTATCGGACTTCTTTTAAAAATCTGAATCCAAGAAAGCCTAAAAAAACGAGTTTTTGAAATTACGGGAAGTGCATTGAAGACCTTGCTGTTAAGTCCATCATACGGATCCCAACCTTTAAAGTTTTCTTTTTCGCAATAGGATTTTAGTTTTTGAAAACTGTTTTGAAAATCGGCCATTTGGTCCTTCGCAATTGTTTTTTGAAGTTGCAAAAGTAAGGTAATATAATTAAAAAGACCTCACACGTTTTTGAAACCTGTGAGGTCCAGAATCGTATATAATCTTATACTAAATATCTTGTGGCAATCCCGTTGCCAAAGAATCCAAAACTTTAAAAGTTGTAAGTGTTGTAAGATAAATAGATTCAAAAGGAATAGGCGCTTCGGTATTTTGTTTCAAGGATTTCAAAAATGCTTCCACTTCCTGTTTATGGCCCTTGCCGTCCAATTTCAATTTTATCTGTTTGTTCCCTTTGTGTAAATCGCCTTTTCTGAAATCATGAATTCTTCCCACTTTTCCACCGGAAAAAACTTCAATCAATTCCTTCGGAAGGGATTTGTCGCCATTTCCCAAATATAAAAGATTTCCAATGGAACCATCGCTAAAGGAAACGGTGATGGAAATATTATCTTCCGAAGTAAGATTTTGGTTATCGGTTTTAATGGAAGCGGCATATACTTTCACGGGTTTCGCATCTGTGAAATACTGCATCAAATCTATGAAATGGCACATTTCGCCAATAATCCTTCCGCCGCCAATGTTTTTGTTTTGGGTCCAATGATCCTTTGGGATGAAGCCTGCATTTACGCGAATGTTGATTACTTTTGGTTCGCCGTTGTTTACAAATTCATCCTTTATTTTTTCAGCAATAGGTGAAAATCTTCGGTTGAAGCCAACCATTAATTTTCGGTTACTTTCCAAATAAACCTTTTTAACTGCTTCCAATTCGTCATAATTCATCGCCAAAGGTTTTTCAACAAAAACATTCTTCCCAGCTTTAAGGGCTTCCATCACGTAAGGAGCGTGGCTGTTGTGCGGAGTTGCGATGAAAACAGTGTTGATTTCAGCATTGTCCAAAATATCCCGCGCTTCGGAAGAAGCATTGTTAAAACCGAATTTCTGTGCCACATTTTTCGCGGTAATTCCTTTGGTAGTTACAACTGTATCAAGTGAAGCACCTTCTTTTTTGGCATAAGGAATCAAATAACTCTGCGCAAAACTTCCTGCGCCAATAAAACCGATGTTTACAGTTGAAACCGCATTGGATTGTACCGAAACAAGTGATGTTCTTTTTGTATCGCTTTCGGGGTATTTCAGTAGAATCCCGATGTGCGGTTCTTCTACTTTTCCGAGGACGATATCGTACGCTTTTTCAGCTTCGGAAATGTCAAATGTGTGTGTAATAAGATTATCAAGTTTTACGGTACCTTGGGAAATTAGGTCCAAAAAGGTTTCCATATTGCGCTGCTCGGTATAGCGAACATAGGCAAAAGGATAATCATGGCCGTCTTCTTCATAGGTATTGTCATATCGTCCCGGTCCGTAGGAAGTGGACATCTTAAGTTCCAGTTCTTTTCTGTAAAAATCCGGATCGCGGGGAATGTCCATTTTTACGGCGCCCACTACAATCACTTTTCCTTTTTTACGACTTATAACTGCTGAAAGCTCAATTGGGTCGTTGCTTGGGGCGGCGGCGGTAATAATCACGCTGTCAAAACCGTGGCCATCGGTAAAATTGTCTATAGCAGTTTTTAGGTTTGAATCGCTACGCAGCATTGCTCCATCTGCGCCACTTTTTGAAGCGAGATCTATCAGGTTTTTTGAAAGGTCTACCCCAAAAACGCGACAACCGTTTGCCTTTAGCAATTGCACGGTAAGCTGACCCAAAAGTCCCAAACCGATTACACAAACTTTATCCCCCAATCTGGGTACTGCTTGACGAACACCTTGCAAAGCAATTGCGCCCAATGTTGTAAAACTTGCTTCCTCAAAAGAAACATTGTCCGGAATTTTAACTACCAAGTTCTGTGGAATAGCAACCACCTCAGCGTGTGAGGCGTAATCTTGCCCAGCACAAGCAACACGATCTCCCGGTTTAAATTTGCTGTTGCTGTCCATGG
>DAIMFZ010000210.1:0-3983 GCA_036724225.1 Aequorivita sp. | reverse complement strand
AATTATGGCACTTTCAAAAGAACAAATAGCACAACGCATTGCAAAAGAAGTAAAAGATGGCTACTACGTGAACTTAGGCATCGGAATCCCAACCTTGGTCGCCAACTTTGTGAACCATGATATAAATGTAGAATTCCAAAGTGAAAACGGAATTCTCGGGATGGGTCCTTTTCCATTTGAAGGCGAAGCAGATCCAGATTTAATTAATGCAGGAAAGCAAACAATCACCGCTTTGCCCGGCGCATCCTTCTTTGACTCGGCGATGAGTTTTGGGATGATTCGAGGTCAGCACGTTGATTTAACTATACTCGGGGCGATGGAGGTTTCACAAAAGGGCGACATAGCCAACTGGAAAATCCCTGGAGTAATGGTGAAAGGAATGGGCGGCGCCATGGACTTGGTTGCTTCCGCCGAAAATATAATTGTAGCAATGATGCACACCAACCGAGAAGGCGAATCCAAGCTTTTAAAAGAATGTAGTCTGCCTTTAACTGGAGTAAAATGTGTTAAAAAAATAGTTACCAACCTTGCTGTTCTCGAAATTATTGATGGGAAATTTCATCTTCTAGAGCGGGCCCCTGGAGTTTCAGTTGAAGAAATCCAAAAAGCTACCGAGGGAGATTTGGTTGTTATTGGAGATATTATTGAGATGAAATTTTAGTAAAAGAATGATTTTCAAACTCTGTAAAGCCATGATTTTCATGGTTTTTTTATGTTAAAATACTAAGAAAAATGAGTCAAATGTTAAATTTTAGTGTATTTCATCGAATTTATATGCCTTTTGTCGTTATATTAGAATATTAGTTCCCATATTCGCAGACCCAAATCTTACCAACTTAACCTCATATGGAAAAAGTAATTAGATCAATTAAAAGCACTAAAGAATTGTTGCTAAACGTGCTTTTCATTTTTAAGAAAGTGTTTTTAATGATCTGATCTTTTTTATGGTTGTTTTATTCCCCAAATCTGTCATAAACAACAGATAAAAATTAAGCCCGTTCTTCGTGAGGTTAGAACGGGTTTTTTTATTGCTTATTTTTTTAGATTTCTAAATTCCCTTCGGAATTGCCGAGATTAGTTTCTTGGAATATTCCGTCTGCGGATTTTCGTAGATTTCATCGGCATCGCCCAATTCCTCAATTTTTCCTTTATTCATCACCAAAAGTTGGTCTGACATATATTTTACCACTGCCAAATCGTGTGATATAAATATATAGGTGAACCCGAAATCATTCTTCAATTCATTGAGCAAGTTCAAAACTTGCGCCTGCACCGAAATATCCAAAGCCGAAACCGATTCATCACAAATAACCAATTTTGGCTCTACGGCAATGGTTCGGGCTATTCCAACTCTTTGGCGCTGACCGCCAGAAAGCTCGTGCGGGTAGCGGTAGAAATAGCTTTCGTCCAAGTCTACTTTTTCAAGTAGTGAAAGCACCCGATCTTTTCTTTCCTTTTTAGTTTTTCCCAAACCGTGAACTTCCATAGGTTCCATCAATGCCTGGCCAATCATTAAACGCGGGTTCAACGATGAATATGGATCCTGAAAAATAATCTGTATTTCCTTCCGAAGATTTCTAATTTCACCTTTGGAAAGTTTAGTGAGTTCCTTTCCTCTGTACTTTATACTTCCGGAAGTTGCTTTTTCCAGTTGAAGAATCGTTCTTCCCAAGGTAGATTTCCCGCAGCCAGATTCGCCTACAAGTCCCAGGGTTTCGCCTTCAAAAACCGAAAAACTAACTTCGTCCACAGCTTTTACAATTTCCTTTTTCGCAAATATTCCAACATTGCTGAAATAGTATTTTTCAAGATTGGTAATTTCCAAAATTGGTTTTTGGGTATATATCCATTTATGTCTTTTAGCGCGTTCTGCAGATTTTATTTCCCGGGGTTCAAAACTTTTATCGGCAATGGAGGCAATTGTGGGCAATTTCGCCAAACGTACATTCAACGAGGGCCGTGAAGCCAAAAGAGCTTTAGTATATTCTGTCTTTGGAATTTTGAAGATTTCCATGGTAGTAGCAGTTTCAACTATATCACCTTTATACATTACCACAACCCTGTCAGCGATTTCCGAAACCAAACTTAAATCGTGCGAGATGAAAAGCATCGCCATTTTTGTCTCTTCCTGAATGGCTTTTAAAAGCGAAATGATTTCCTTTTGAACCGTTACATCAAGCGCTGTGGTGGGTTCGTCCGCAATGAGCAGTTTGGGTTTGCAAGCAATGGCCATCGCAATCATAACCCGCTGCATTTGTCCCCCACTAATTTGGTGCGGATAACTATTGAAAATGTAAGATGGACGCGGCAATTTTACTTTTTCGAACAATGAAATGGTTTCCTTATTGGCTTCGGAAGTATTCATTTTTAAGTGAAGCTGAAGTATTTCTGATACTTGAAAACCACATTTCAACGATGGGTTTAAGGCGCTCATCGGCTCTTGAAAAATCATAGCTATTTCGCTGCCTCTAATTTTTCTGAATTGTTTTTCTTCTATTTTCAACAAGTTCTTTTCTTCAAAGAAAATATTTCCAGACAATTTTGCTCGCTTTTTTGGCAGTAGGCCCATTATGGAAAGTGAAGTAACAGACTTTCCCGAACCAGATTCACCGACTATCCCCAAAATTTCGTTTTCATAAACTTCAAAGGAAATGGAATGCAAAACCTCAACGCTACTTTCCTTATTTCCGAAGGAAACCGAAAGCTTTTCAACAGTTAACAAAGGCGTGTTTTTCATCAATTCAAAGATAGGATAATCGGTGGGATATTTTTTTTATTGCAATTCATCGAATAAAATTTTATTATCGCAATTATTGTCGTTCTTTTAATTGTTTTTTATAAAACATCAAACCTTATTATTCACTAAATCTTAATTATTATGAAAAAAATTAGCAAATTCGTTTTTCTGTTTTCGTTATTGATTTTTGCGTTTTCGGCGGTGGTATCCGCCCAAAATAAAAATGATGAAAAGAAAAACGTTATTCAGCCCCCAAGTTTAGTGGTTTTTGATGCCTCACAGTCGTATTCGCTTCAAAATTCCTCTCAAATTTTCAAAGAAGTTTTTAACCCATCTTCCCAAACTTCTTTCACAACACTAAAACAAGAACAAGACCCACTTGGATTCACCCATCAAAAAATGCAACAATATTTTAGAGGGTTTAAAGTTGAGTTTGCAACTGTTACGCTAAACAGTAAGAATGGTACGGTACAATCTTTAAATTCCGCCTATTACCCAATTGAAGAAGATTTTAATACAACAGCTTCAATAAGCAGTTCACAAGCTTTGAACAGTGCAATTGCACACGTGGGTGCTTCCAAATATTTGTGGCAAAACGCTTCGGAAGCCGCGCTGGCTGGCAACTATAAAAAGCCAATTGGCGAGTTGGTTATATTGCCCACCATTGATAATATTTCTGGAACAACACGACTTGCTTATAAATTTGACATTTACGCCACAGCTCCACTTTACAGAGCCGATGTATATGTTGATGCCAAAACCGGCCAATTCATTTTGGAAAACAAAAGAATTCATGATGCAAATGTGCCTGCTACGGGAACAAGCCTTTACAATGGCAATGTTTCTTTTACTGCGGACAATGCATCGGGCCCATACCGTTTGCGCCAAACTGCAGACGGAGGTGGAATCCAAACTTTTGATTTGAACAATAGCACCAATTACAACAGTGCCGTTGACATAACCAGCAGCTCTACCAATTTTACCTCAAACCCAACTGGAGTTCAGGCGCATTTTGGTGCTGAGAAAACTTATAAATACTATTCACAGAATTATGGAAGAAACTCATACAACAACACGGGTGGGGTCATTAAATCTTACGTTAGCTATTCCACCAATTATGTGAATGCTTTTTGGGACGGAACCCGAATGACTTATGGCGATGGTGATGGGTCTCAATATGGGCCCTTGGTGTCGCTGGACATTTGCGGCCACGAAATTACCCATGGGGTTACTGAATATTCTGCAA
>DAIMFZ010000209.1:0-4015 GCA_036724225.1 Aequorivita sp. | reverse complement strand
TTAGTTCTATGATGCGGGTTGCAACGGTTTGTGCAAATTCGTGGTCATGGGTTGTCAACAACACCGTGCCTTTGAAATTTTTCAATGAATTGTTGAAAGCCGTAATCGATTCCAAATCCAAATGGTTTGTAGGTTCATCCAGCATCAGTACGTTTGCACGGAGCATCATCATTCGGCTGAGCATACATCTCACTTTTTCGCCTCCAGACAGAACGCTACTTTTCTTTAAAGCTTCTTCGCCACTGAAAAGCATTTTTCCCAAAAAGCCCCGAAGGAATACTTCCTCGCGTTCCTCTTCGGTTTTGGCATATTGGCGCAACCAATCTACCAACGACAAATTATTTTTGAAAAATTCCTCATTGTCCAGCGGTAAATAGCTTTGGTTTGTAGTAATTCCCCATTGAAAAGAACCACTGTCTGGTTTTGTGTGGCCGTTTAAAATTTCATAAAAAGCAGTCGCGGCACGCGAATCTTTTGAATAGATAACTACTTTATCGCCTTTGGCCAAATTGATGTCCACGTTTCTAAAAATCGTTTCCCCATCAATGGATGCCGAAAGGTTTTCAATGTTCAAAATTTGGTCGCCAGCTTCGCGTTCGCGTTCAAAAATGATTGCCGGGTAGCGGCGGCTGGATGGTTGAATTTCTTCCACATTCAATTTTTCAAGCATTTTTTTTCGCGAAGTTGCTTGCTTACTTTTAGCAACGTTTGCGCTAAAACGCATAATAAATTCTTGCAATTCCTTTCGTTTTTCATCAGCTTTTTTGTTTTGCTGTGCACGTTGGCGGGCTGCCAGTTGGCTACTTTCATACCAAAAAGTATAGTTGCCGCTGTAATGGTTTATTTTCCCGAAGTCAATATCGCTGATATGTGTGCAGACTGCATCCAAAAAGTGACGATCGTGCGAAACCACAATTACGCAGTTTTCATAATTCGCCAAAAAGTTTTCGAGCCAGCTGATGGTTTCATAATCCAAATCGTTGGTGGGCTCATCCATAATGAGCACATCGGGGTTTCCGAAAAGCGCTTGAGCCAAAAGCACTCGCACTTTTTGTTTTCCGTCCAAATCTTTCATCAACATATAGTGCAGACTTTCATCAATGCCCAAGTTTGAAAGCATTGCGGCGGCATCGCTATCGGCGTTCCAACCGTTCATCTCTTCAAAAGTAACTTGAAGTTCCCCAATTTTTTCTGCGTTATCATCTGTATAATCTTCGTAAAGTTTATCTATTTGACTTTTTATGGCGAAGAGTTCTTTGTTTCCACGAACCACGGTTTCAAGCACATTAAAATCATCATAAGCATTGTGGTTCTGTTCAAGAACAGACATCCGCTTTCCTTTTTCCAAATGAACATGACCAGAAGTAGGATCTTGTTTGCCTGAAATAATTTTTAAAAGTGTGGATTTACCTGCACCATTGGCCCCAATAATTCCATATATATTGCCTGTATTAAACTGTGTGCTCACTTCGTCAAACAACACGCGTTTACCAAATTGAACCGAAAGATTTGAAACTGAAAGCATAGAATTCTAAATTTTGCGCAAAAATAGCCATTTAAGCGATATGCCGAAAACATTAACGTTTTAAAAATCCTTTTAACCATCATTTAACAAAATACAGCAAAAGGGTCGGCTACATTTGTTAGTCTTTCTTAAATAAAGCGCGATTGTTTAAAAAATTATTTCTTCTATTACTGTTTGCAATAATTCTCTCTTGTAAAAACAAGGAGGAAAACCTTCCCCAATCTACTTATATAATTGGGCAAATAGTAAATCCGACAACCGATTACATTATTTTTTCCCGTGGAAACGAAATTCTGGATACTGTTAAATTGGATTCCAAAGATTTTTTTCATTATAAAACTGATAAGATAAAACCCGGGCTTTACAATTTAAAGCACGGTGAAAGTCAAGTGTTTTATTTAGAGCCAGGCGATAGCTTATTGATTCATTTGAATACAGTGGATTTTGACGAATCTCTTGCTTTTTCAGGTAAAGGCGGGGAACAGAACAATCTTTTGATGACCCTCTATTTAATAAACGAAACCGAGAACCAAAATCTTCCGAAATTGTATGCACTTTCTTCTAAAGATTTTGAAAACAAAATTGATTCCCTAAAAATTTTAAAAATTGGTATTTACAAAGAATTTCTTGAAAACAACAAAGAAGTTTCCGATGGGTTTAAAAAAGTAGCCCTTGCCAATATAGAATATGATTATTATTCGAAAAAAGAAATGTATGGAGCGGCCAACAGGAACAATTTGGAAAAATTCAAAGCCAATTTTTTTAATTACAGAAAAAAAATTGATTTCAGCTTGGACGAGCTAAAATTCTATTATCCGTACTATCGTTTTATGAACCGTTATTTCGAAAATATGGTCTGTTCGGAATATCCCAAAAACAGCCTTATTGACCGTAATTCCTATCAGTATAACTTTAGAAAAATCCAGTTGATAGACAGTATTGTTACTTCTGATACCCTTAAAAATAGTCTGTTGCGCTATAATGCGTATATGTATTTATTGAATGCCAAAAATGCCGATGAAGAAAGGAAATTCTTCGAGGCATTTTCAAAAATGGACACAGACAAAAAGCACGTTGAGGAACTGACCGAATTGTTTGAGGCAACTGTAAAACTCACCAAAGGAAATATTGTCCCTGATGTGCTGGTTGTGAATACGGAAAATGTAGCGATGGATATAAAGAGCATCATTAAAGCACCAACAGTCCTCTTTTTTTGGTCGGCGCAATCCAAAACGCAATGTAAAGAAATTCACACTCGAGCCACAGAGCTTAAGTCAAAATACCCTGAATACGACTTTATTGGAATAAACATTGACCCGCACTTCAAGAAATGGCGCGAAACCGTTGGTAGGTTGGAATATAATCCAAAGCAGGAATTCCAGCTTGAAAATTTGACCGACGCCGAAAAGAAACTTGCTTTGAACTATATGAACAAAGTGATTATTTTGGATAAAAACGCTGTGATCCTTGAAGGAAAAACCAATATGTTCCTCCCTAATTTTGAAGAATTGCTCCTTGGTTTTTTAAATAGATAACTGTTAATTACGATTTATCCGTTCGTGCGCTTCCACTCCATTTAGGATAAAAATTGAAAGCTATTTTTCTCTATAGGAGATTTCAACATCAATTCCCTTTCTTATAATCTTCCAAAAACTGTTTTAGGCCACTATCGGTCAATGGATGTTTCAAGAGTCCTTCTATTGAAGAAAGTGGGCCGGTCATCACATCGGCTCCAATTTTTGCACAGTTTATAATGTGCATCGTGTGGCGAATGGAAGCTGCAAGTATTTGCGTTTCAAAACTGTAGTTATCGTATATAAGACGAATGTCTGCTATCAATTCCAGGCCGTCGGTTGAAATATCGTCCAACCTGCCAATGAATGGCGAAACGTAAGTAGCCCCAGCTTTTGCTGCCAACAACGCCTGCCCCGCCGAGAAAACCAGCGTACAATTGGTACGGATTCCGTGGTCTGTGAAATATTTTAAGGCTTTAACGCCATCTTTTATCATAGGGATTTTTACCACAATCTGGTTGTGAAGTTCGGCCAACTCCTCGCCTTCTTTCACCATTCCCTTAAAATCTGTGGCAATAACTTCTGCAGAAACGTCGCCATCCACAATGTTGCAGATGTCCACATAATGTTTTAGGATATTGTTTTTGCCTTTAATTCCTTCCTTTGCCATCAAAGATGGATTGGTGGTAACGCCATCAAGCACACCAAGATCTTGGGCTTCGCGAATTTGTTCAAGGTTTGCGGTATCGATAAAGAATTTCATAGGTATTGTTTCAGATTAATTAGTGCAAAAATAAGGAAGAAAATTTCTATTGGATTGGGTTGTTTATAAAGATTGATAAGTCAATCAAAATAGCAATCTTTATAAAAGATACTAAACCAATCCTCTTGAGAATTATAATCAATAAATGACTATTTTTTTTGTAAAAACTTCTTTATCGGTATAAATCCTTAAAAAATAAACTCCAGTATCTAA
>DAIMFZ010000208.1:0-4023 GCA_036724225.1 Aequorivita sp. | reverse complement strand
ATTGGCTGGGCATACGCTGGTGCAGCGGCCACATTCGGTACAAGTATAGGCGTTTAAAAGTTGAATCCTGCTTAAATCCATAACATCGCTGGCACCAAACTTTGCTGGAGTTTCAGTTGCTCCTTCAGCTGGGGCTGCAAATGGGTCTATGTTTGGATCCATCATCATCTTTACTTCCTTGGTAACGGAATCGAGATTTCTGAATTTTCCTTTTGGAACCACTTTTCCAAAGTAAACATTAGGGAATGCCAGTAAAATATGAAGGTGTTTTGAAAAGTATAGGTAATTAAGGAACACGAGAATTCCTAATATATGCAGCCACCAAGCGCTGCGTTCAATGGCGATAAGTGTTCCTTCAGAAAAACCGTCTAATAGCGGAACTATAAATTTACTGATAGGAAATGCTCCTGCGTCAACATAATGCACCGCTCCCAATGTTTGCAGTGATTGATCGGCTGCATTCATAGTTAGAAACAGTATCATCAGTACCATTTCAAAATAAAGGATGAAATTACCGTCATTTTTTGGCCATCCTTTCATTTCGGGTTTCCAAAAGCGTTGTAGTTTTTGAACATTTCTACGTGTCCAAAAAAGAATGACTCCCACTAAAACTAAGAGTGCCAATATTTCAAAAGAAGCAATCAAAAAATTATATAGACCTTCAGGAAAAACTGTGGAAAGAACTCGATGCGTCCCAAAAATGCCATCGATGATTATTTCCAGCACTTCAATATTGATAATAACAAAACCCACATAAACGAAAATATGCAACAGACCCGGAATGGGCCGAACCACCATTTTTGATTGCCCGAGTGCAATGCGGATTACGTTGTTCCACCGTTGGCCAATGTGGTCTGAAGCGTCTACTTCCTGCCCCAACTTTATGTTGCGGATTATTTTACGGATATTGATGGTAAAATAACCAATACCCACCACAAGGGCGATGGTGAAAAGTATGTTCGGGAAATACTGCATGGTTTATTCGTCTGGGTTGTCTGGCGTTACGTATTCCTTTTGTCTTTTTCCAAATACTGAAATGTTCACGTAACGTTTCGGATTCAGTTTTACGTCTTGCAGAAGTTGTTCAAGCTGTCTTGAAGCACCTTCCAGATTTTCGTAGAGTTTGTCGTCTTTTAAAAGTTTTCCGATGGAGCCGTCGCCATTATTCACGCCATCCACAATCTTATTCATTTTATCAACAACATCTTGCAAGTCTCGCGCCAATTTGCCTGTGTCTAATTTTGATAGTGAATCTGTCAGTTTGGAAAGATTGTTTGCGGTTTTGTCCAAATTGGTAAAAGTATTGTCCAGTTTCCCTGTGTTGTTTGCAAGAATATGATTTAAGTTTTCCGAAACACCTGAAAAGGAATTTAAGGTATTGTTAAGATTTTCGATGGCTTCCTTTAGATTTTTTCTAGTCTTTTCATCCACAATATCGTTTACATTCAATAATAATGTATCCACGGTGGCTAAAGTATTGTTCACCTTTTTCTCTAATGGTCCTAGTGCTTTTGAAACGGCGGTCAACATGCCATCTTCCACATCGCCACGAAGGGTATCGCCACTTTTTGCAATATTATGCACGTCATATTCGGGATAAATTCCTAAGTTTTTTCCACCAAGAAGTCCCGAACTATAAATTCTAACAATACTGCTTTTTGAAAAATCGAAATCTTTTTCAACAGTAAATTTCACAATAAGCCCTCCCTTTGAATTGGCGAAGGAAATTTTCTGTACCTTACCTACGGTAAGTCCGTTAATGGTAACGGGAGCAGCCTGTGCCAAGCCTTCCACGTTGTCATATTTCACATAAAATTCACGGTTTTTATCAAGCAGATTAGTACCTTTTAAAAAACTGTAACCAAATATCAAAAGTAATATGGCGCCAATAGCGAGGATTCCGGTCTTAACTTCTTTGGATAGTTTCAAGAGTATAATTTTAGATTTTGAACAAATTTAAGTGATAAATATAAAGAAAGCACGCTAATTGGCTTTCGATTTTAACACTTCGGGAACATTAACTTTTTTTCCATTTTTGAAGGCAACAATGTATGCAGATGGAAATCCTTTTTGCTGTGCGAAGGTTTTCATTATCTGTA
Organism: Aequorivita sp.; assembly: GCA_036724225.1. Lineage (GTDB taxonomy): Bacteria > Bacteroidota > Bacteroidia > Flavobacteriales > Flavobacteriaceae > Aequorivita. The sequence goes on along the minus strand of DAIMFZ010000208.1, from coordinate 1,924 downwards.
TTTTGTTGTAGTCGGAGGTTTCGCCGTAGTAATATTTGAACAATCCATCCTCCTTGTCACGAGTTACGTCTTTGAAACCCTTGAAGTTACTCGGTTTAGTGTCCAATTTTCTGCTACTGGCTGCCAGTTGTACTTTAAATGTCACACCCACATAAATTTCTTCTTTAGTTGTTTCAATCACTTTTTCAACTTCCAATTCCTTTACTTCGGGATCTTTTATTTTATCGCTTGCAACGGATAGACTGCTTATGTAGGTTTTGATGGCATTGGCAATTTCGCGCGACATATCGGTCTGACCTTTCACTGAATTGAGATATTCACCTTCTTTTTTATTTGTAAGAAAACCAGTTTCAATCAGCACACTGGGCATATAGGTATTGTGGAGCACCCAAAAACCAGCCTGTTTCACGCTGCGGTCGTTCTGTTTAAGATTGTTCACAATATTGTTTTGTACCAAACTTGCCAAAAGGATGCTCTGGTCCAGATATTCTTCTTGCATCAACACCATTCCTATCAATGACTCTGGGGCATTGGGATCAAAACCACCATATTTTTCCTTGTAATTATCTTCCAGATAAATCACTTCATTTTCTTTTTTTGCAACCTCAAAGTTGGCTTGGCTCTTGTGCAAACCCAGCACAAAGGTTTCAGTGCCGTAGGCTTGGCTGCTGTGGGCGTTGCAATGCACTGAAACAAAAAGGTCGGCATCTGCCCTATTTGCGATTGCTGCACGTTCGCGAAGTTCAATGAAAACGTTGGTTTTGCGTGTATAGATTACTTTAACGTTGGGAAGTTTTTCAAGCTCGGCACCCACTTTTAGAATGATGCTCAAAGCTATTTCGGATTCTTTGTAACCATTGCCGATGTTTCCGGTATCGTGGCCTCCGTGGCCCGCATCCAAAACAATAACGAAGGGTTTTATTGGGTTTTCAGCCGCCGAAGTCGTGAAAGAAAAGTTTGAAAGACATATAATTAATATGAAAGAAGAAAATAGTTTCGTTTTCATCTGTATATAAAATTTGATAAAGAGAAAGAAGGAATGCCTAGAATATTAATCCTAAATTGTAGTTTGTAAATTGGTAATGGGCATTTCATAAAGCTGTTAACGATTGATTTTATTGATTATTTGCAATTAAAATTAGTTTAACATTTCCAAGGTTTTAAAAGTTGGAATGGGTTAGAAAACCAATTTCCCAAAAATTTCATTTAAAAAAACGTACCCGAAAAAATATGTTTATTTTTGACCGTTTCAAATACTGAGCCAAATCTACAAAATAATAGCATCAGCGCATTGCAGACCAACAGGCATTACTTAACAATCTTCTTAACATTCCTGCTTCTTTGCAGCGCAGTTTTGCATGCGCAGGACATTCCGCCGAAGAATGAAGCTAACATCCCCAAAACCACCAAAGAAGATACTGTTTCCGTAAACCTAAAGCCGATTGTTGCCGAAATCAACGAAAAGGCTAAGGACACCGTTAAGACCGATTCCATAAAGCCTCCCAAGGAAACCTTGACGGATATTGTAGATTATTACGGCGAAGATTACGTACTTCTCAATAGAAAGGAGAACAAAGTGTATATGTACAACAAAGCGTATATCATTTACGAAGATATGCGGATTGATGCGGGTTTGATTATTTTAGATTACAACAAAAACGAAGTATATGCCAAAGGGATAGACAGCGCGGGCATTTACAGCCAACGCCCTATTTTTGTGCAGGGGGCCAATAAAGTGGAGCCAGATTCCATTAGGTATAATTTTAATTCTGAAAAAGCGCTCGTTTATAACAGCCGAACGGAACAGAACGGTTTTAACGTAATTGCCGAAGTAACTAAAAAAGTAAACGATTCCGTGGTTTATTTGCGAAATGTGAAGTTTACCACTTCAAAAAATATTGACGACCCCGAATATTACTTCTAC
>DAIMFZ010000207.1:2171-4050 GCA_036724225.1 Aequorivita sp. | reverse complement strand
CCTTCAGCAATTATTTTACCGTCCTTTACAACAACAGCCCCAAAGGGGCCGCCAGCGTTGGAATCCATTCCTTTTTCGGATAGTTCAATGGCTCGTTTTATAAATTGTTTGTCTTTTTCTGTAAACATTTAATAGTTTTAATTCGAAAATAATAATAATTCTTCTCCATCTTCATAAGTGTAAGTTCCAATTTCCGATAGTCCAAGTTTCTTTAATAGTTTTATGGAGTGATGGTTTTCGGACAATGTAATACCTACAATGGTTTGAAGTTTTAATTGGTCTGAAGCAAATTTCATAACTGCTTTTGCCGCTTCAAAAGCATAGCCTTTGTTGCCAAACTCTGGCAAAAACGCGAACCCAACATCGGGGTGGTCCAAACTGTCCCTTTTGTAAAGTCCAGAAGAACCAATGGGAGTTCCATCTTTCAATGAAACCAAATAGGGCCCAAACCCGTGCTTTTCATAACTGCTCAAATAGTTTTTCTGCATATAGGCCTCAGCATCTTCTATGGTTTTGATGTTTCTGTCACCTATGTTTTTTAACCAACCCTCGCTGTTCATCAGTTTGTAGATGAAGGGTGCATCGATTAATGTGTATTGCCTTAATAGAAGTCGCTCAGTTTCTATTTTCATATTTCTAATGTAATGAAGAAATTATTTACAGAAATCAAAGGTAAATAATAGAGGCGTTGCTTTTGATGTTAAAACAAAAAAACCTTCAGCGGTAAGCTGAAGGTTTTATAAAATTTGGGTTCTTATTTCTTAACTTTTGAAAAGCGGCAACCCAGCCATCATTTCATTTACCTTTTCAGCAATGCCTTCTAATTTAGATTCGTCTTCGTGATTTGAAATTACTTCATCAATCAGATCCACAATCTTTTTCATATCCTTTTCTACTAAACCGCGCGTAGTTACCGCAGCAGTTCCAATGCGGATTCCGCTGGTTACGAAAGGCGATTTGTCATCAAAAGGCACCATGTTTTTGTTAACGGTAATATCTGCTTTGCCCAAGGCTTCTTCGGCTTCTTTTCCAGAAATATTTTTGTTGCGAAGGTCAATAAGCATCATATGATTATCGGTACCGCCTGAAATGATATTGTATCCTTTTTCAACAAAATGCTGAGCCATCACTGCTGCATTTTTCTTCACTTGTACCATATAATGTAAAAAATCGTCTGTCAATGCTTCGCCAAATGAGATTGCCTTTGCAGCGATTATATGCTCCAACGGACCACCTTGGTTTCCTGGGAAAATGGCACTGTCCAAAAGTGTGCTCATTTTTTTAAGGTTTCCATTCTTCAATTTCTCACCAAAAGGATTGTCAAAATCCTTGCCCATCAAAATCATTCCGCCGCGAGGGCCGCGCAAGGTTTTGTGAGTAGTGGTTGTAACTACATGGCAATGCGGCAGCGGATCGCCAATAATCCCTTTGGCTATCAACCCAGCGGGGTGGGCAATATCTGCAAACAAAATTGCACCGACTTTATCGACAATTTCCCGGAAGCGTTTGTAATCAATCTCCCGTGAATAGGCAGAAGCGCCCGCAATGATCATTTTTGGCTTTTCTCTGATTGCTATTTCTTCCACTTTGTCGTAATCTATTCGTCCGGTTTCGCGGTCAACGCCATAAAATACAGGGTTGTAAAGTTTTCCTGAAAAATTTACGGGTGAGCCGTGCGTTAAGTGCCCTCCATGTGAAAGATCAAAACCCAAATATTTATCGCCTGGTTTTAAACAGGCTGCGTAAACTGCAGTATTGGCCTGCGAGCCACTATGTGGTTGCACGTTGGCATATTCAGCTCCGAAGAGTGCTTTTGCGCGGTCAATGGCCAATTGTTCAACCTCGTCAACCACCTCGCAGCCACCGTAGTAGCGCTTTC
>DAIMFZ010000207.1:0-2161 GCA_036724225.1 Aequorivita sp. | reverse complement strand
AGCGCTTTCCGGGGTAACCTTCGGCGTATTTATTAGTTAAAACGGAACCAGCAGCTTCCATCACTTGGTCACTCACAAAATTCTCTGAAGCAATCAGCTCCAGACCGTTCAATTGGCGTTGTTTTTCGGCTTCTATTAATTCAAAAATTTGTTCGTCGCGTTGCATAGTAAATGTTTATTGTTTGGGGTTTGGAGTTTAAAATTTATGAATAATATTTTTTTCGGAACCATAAACTATAAACTACAAATTCATTCGAAAGTTAATTAAATCCAAAAATACTAATTACATTCGGTAACTATCATGAAATATATATATTTGATGAAGAATTTTACTAACAAATCGATAGTTGAAAACAATACGCATTAAGTAATTAATTCTTTGATTTTAAACAATTTGAATTTTTTTACTTAGTTTTATTTTCAACAATAAAAATATTTTTTAACATGCCCATAACTGCCAACGACCCCAAACGCAAAACCTGGCTCGACACCGCGCCAGATACAGATTTCCCCATTCAAAACATACCTTTCGGCGTTTTCTTGACGCGCGATGATATCATTACAATAGGAACGAGAATAGGCGATTATGCCATTGACCTTGGCGCCTTGCACCAAATGGGTTATTTCAAAGGAATTGAACTGACAGACGATATATTTCTTCAAGATACTTTAAACGATTTTATTAGCGACGGAAGAAAAACATGGCGTTTGGTGCGAAACCGGATTGCAGATATTTTCGACAAGGAAAACCCAAAACTTCGCGATAACAAAGAACACAGAAAGTTTATCCTTTTTACGCTCGATGAAGTGGAAATGCAGCTTCCCGTGCATGTGGGCGATTATACTGATTTCTATTCCAGCAAGGAACACGCAACAAATGTGGGTACTATGTTCCGCGGAAAGGAAAACGCTTTGATGCCTAACTGGCTTCATATTCCGGTGGGATACCACGGCAGGAGTTCTTCCATAATTCCAAGCGGAATCAATATTCGTAGACCTTGGGGACAAACCCTTCCTGACGGTGCTACCGAACCTGTTTTCGGACCCTCAAAATTAATAGATTTTGAACTTGAAATGGCGTTTATAACAACAGATGGAAACGTTTTGGGAGAATCCATCCCAGTGAATGAAGCCGAGGAATATATCTTCGGATTGGTACTTTTCAACGATTGGAGCGCACGCGATATCCAAAAGTGGGAATATGTTCCGCTTGGGCCGTTTTTAGCGAAGAATTTTGCTTCGTCCATTTCGCCGTGGATTGTTACTTTGGATGCGCTTCAACCCTTTAAAGTGGAAGGTCCCAAGCCAGAGATTCCACAACTACCTTATCTTCAATACAAAGGAAAGAAAAGCTATAACATTAAACTTGAAGTTTACATTACTCCCGAAAATGGAAAGGAAACCAAGGTTTCTGCATCAAACTTTAAATATATGTATTGGAACATGAGCCAACAGTTGGCGCACCACACCATTAATGGTTGTAACGTGAACAGTGGCGATATGATGGGAAGTGGCACCATTTCTGGACCAACGCCAGACAGTTACGGCTCTATGTTGGAACTCACTTGGCGTGGGGAAAGACCCATCAAACTTTCTGATGGGGTTGAAAGAAAATTCATCAAAGACAATGACACCGTTACCCTAAAAGGTTTTTGTGAAAATGAAAACGTGCGGATTGGTTTTGGCGAGTGCACAACAAAGTTACTCCCTGCAATTAAGCAATAAAGCAAGCGTTAAAAGGGCCACGAATTCACGAATAAAAAGCAAAAAATCATTCGTGAATTCGTGGCAAAGAAACCCAATTATCAAAAAAACAGAAACGAAATTCTATTTCTGTATAATTTCTATTTTGAAAAGTTTATCCCAGTTTTTTCCTGTAATGTATAGAATGTTCGGTTCGCCCTTGTAAGCGATGCCGTTAAGTACGTCCAAGTTTGGGTGTTGGGTAACTTTGTCTTTTAAATCGGTCAAATCTATTACGCCTTCCACGGCACCGTTTTTAGGGTCGATGATGGCGATGGAACCTTGTTGGTACACATTGGCATATATTTTTCCTTCCACCCATTCCAGTTCGTTCACACTGTTTATTTTACTGGTATTCGTGAAAATTTCAATGTAATCCTTTTCGGCCAGTGTATTTGAACTTAAGGTCCAAATACGG
>DAIMFZ010000206.1:0-4061 GCA_036724225.1 Aequorivita sp. | reverse complement strand
CTATTTTGAAGTATGGTTCGCGTTTCAAAATCTTCAATAAAACTGGAAATTTTTTGTTTTGTTTTATCGAGTGCCATAAGAAAATCGAGCTGGCCAGAATCTTCTGAAATGTGCGCAATGTTTCCGCTTTTTTCAACTTGACGGATAATTTCGAAATAGACTTCTGCATTTTCCTTTAAATCCTTCTTCACTTTTCTATATAGCGAATCGCCCTTATAGCGGTACTCTTCCAAAATAATTCTGTGGAAATATTTTGGGCCTTCAATCTTTTCGCGCAGTTTTGAAAATTCACTTTTAAAATACGCCCCGACTTTCTTAGCCTGTTGCGTATGATTTTCTCCGAAGGAATTATCATTGGCTTTTATTCGCTGTAAAATTTCAACCGTAATGCTTCCGTCCTTTATTATTGGGCTGCCTTTCGGGTTTACTTCGCTGTTTCCGTGAATTAAAACCGGGAGAATATCCAAATTGAATTCGTTCGCCAAGTAAAAAGCGCCTTTGTGAAAACGTCTAATTTTATTGCTTTCACTTCGCGTTCCTTCGGGAAAAGCCATCAGCGAATAGCCCTGCTTAATTTTCTTTTTAAGTGGTTCCACGCTGTTTTCAATTCCGCTGGAAACGGGATAAAAATCTGCCCGCTGAACCGCTTTTCCAAAAACTGGGGAATTATACACCCAATCATTCACCAAAAAACAGATTTTTGGATGCAACATCCCGACGGCCAAAATATCGAGAAACGAAGTGTGATTGGCAATAATTACGGCAGGTTTGGAAAAATCTTCAGCGTTTTCATTGATTACTTTCTTCTTCACAAACGGATTGGTGTAAAGCACAGATTTCATAAACTTCGAAATCACTTTGTGGAACCAACCCATTTTTAATTTTTTTCTGATGGGCAACAACGGCATCAATGTAACACTGTAAAAAGAAAGACAAATTCCGCCAAGCCCAAAATAGCCGAAAGAAAGCAAAGAATGTACAAACATTCGGGGTGTTATTGGGCGTTTTGTGCGACTTCCTATGAAAAGTTTAAACAGTAACGGTTGAACTGTAAAAGCTGTAAACATTGCGGAAAAAATACCAATTATTGAAACAATGGAGATGGAATACAGCGCTGGATGCTTTGCAAAAATCAAAACTCCAACACCCAAAATAGTGGTCAAAACCGAAAGCATAATGGAGGTTTTGTGCGTTGCCATCACTTTTTCGCCGGTGCGGAGTTCCTTCAGCAAACCTTTGGTCATAAAAATGCTGTAATCAATTCCCAAACCAAAGATAAATGTGGAAATAATGATGTTGAAAATGTTGAATTGAATATGGAAAAGCCCCATAATTCCGAGTGTTATATACCACGTTATAAAAATGGGAACGGCCGTAACCAGCGTGAGCGCAAAACTTCTAAAGAAAACAAAAAGTATAAACAAAACCGCAAGCAAACAATACCCAATCAGGCTGTTGAAATCGTTTTTAAGGTTCCCCAAAAAGGTCTCATTCATTTCTTGACGGTCAATCACGAGCGTATTCGGAATATTCTTGAAAACACTTTTTATTTGGGAAGCATTTTCGCCGTTGAGTTTTATCAACGTTGTGATTGTTGTGAAATCTGCTTCCGTAGTAATGTAGTCTTCCAAAAGTACCGACGGGATTTGTTGATAATCTTCGGGTTTCAGAGTTTCAAAATCTTTATCCAATAAAGTGTAAAACTGATTGAAGGTTGTAGGTTTAAAACCTCGATCTTCTCCACTTTCAATCAAATTGTTTTCGGTGCTGTCCTTTCGTGCTTCGCTCCAAAACTGCTGCCATTCCGCAATTTTTTCTCGTTGGTCTCGCTGTGAATGTACCAAAGCGCCAATAGAGCTAAAGCTGCTTATTTTTCCTTCAGCCTTCAGCAATTCCAATGTTCCGTGAATAGAATCATTGAGCTGCAAAGTGCCTTCCACAGATTTACCGTAGGTTGCCAAATAAACTGATTTAGAGGATATATCAGTCAGTTCATCCAAATGTTGCATTGCGGCTTTTATTTCCGCAGGTTCAAAATTCAATTTTGAAATATCTTTATCAAATTCCACTTTATGATAGGTGAAAATGCTAACTACCAAAACCAATCCCAAACCAATAAGCAACCACTTATTTTTATGGAACGGATAGTCCGCAACTTTGTCCAACACATTGATTTGTTGTTTCCGCGAAAGCGGATTTTTGTATACCAACGGAATGAAAAAAAGCGCAAAAACCGAAGCTCCCAAAACACTTACAGCAGCCAAAATTCCCAAATCCTGCAACGCTTGCGAATCCAAAAACAGCAAACACAGAAAGGCTAAAGCCGTGGTTAAACTGCTCATCAAAATAGGTTCAGTTACATCGTTATAAAGACTTTCCAGCGTTTCATTATTGCGAATGTGTGTTAGAATATGCAGTGAATAATCCAATGTAACACCCAGCAAAACTGAGCCAATCCCTAAAGAAATAGCGGAAATTTCTCCGCGTAATAAATAGAGTAAAGCCATTGCCAACAAGCCTCCAAAAAGTGTTGGAACAAACAAAATTATCGGGACGTAAAGTTTTTTGTAAAAGAAAATGAAAATCAAAATTAGCAACGAAAAAGCGATGCCAACTGTAAATTGTATATCATTTTTTATCTGTTTCGCATTTGCGACCGCAATCAGCGCGGCACCAAAATATTCACTTTTTACTTTCTCTGAATATTTCTGATTCAATGAATTTTGAAGTGTGTATAATTTTTCAGCAAACTTGCTATTTTCGGCGGTTTCGCTGCTTGAAAATTTTGGGGTAATGAAGAGAAGGATATTTTTTTCGTCTTTGCTAACCAAAAAACCGTCTTTCAAAACAAAGTCGTCTGTAACGCCGAGCTGCCGCAATTTCTTTAAGGCGATAAATGAAAGTCCTAGCGGATCTTTTAAAATTAAATCCTTAGAAACAATGCCTGATGGCGATATGAGGGTTTTGTAATTTGCCTCGGTTCTATCTGAAATACTGTCCTTTTGAAGTTTTTCGGCAATGGTTTTGTAATCTTTTTTGTCCAAAAACAATGGAAGGTTTTCATACACAAAATCCATGGTTCGCAGCAATTCATCGTCATCTACTTTTCCGCGGATATTTTTGATGTATTTAGAAGAATGAGTATTCAAACTATCTAAAAATTCCGTGGCATATTGGGTAAGTTCATCAAGTTTCACGGAATCTTTCCGATGGATTGTAACAATAATTTTGTCTGTGAAATTGACTGTTTTTAGAACTTTATGAAGATCTTGATTTTCGCTGTTAATGGGAATTAATTTCGAAATATCTTCTTCAAAACGAATTTTAGAAACCAGAAAAGTAAGTCCGAAGAACAAAATTAACAAGGCAAATGCACTTGCTATTTTATTGTTCAGCAAAATTTGATACACCTTGAAAAACCAGTTACCCATTGTCGAGAATCTTTTTCCGTTCAAACAACGTCAAGAAAACGTAGCCTACGATCCCACAAGCAATAGCAGCTATGACCGAAAGCATCAAACTGCCGACAATATAGGATTTTAAATATTTTACCAGCTCAATACTCGGGTCAATTTCGCTCATTGACAGCACAAAATTTTCGCCCAAAAGCCAACTCCCCAATTTTAAGCTGAAATAAAGTATCACTGGAATAAACGGCGGAAGACTGACATTCGAAAATGCAAATGCAATTACTTTGTTCAGATTTAAGAGCAATGCCAAAAAAATAACCAATACTGTGTGAAAGCCCCAAAGTGGCGAAAGCCCGATGAATACGCCTAACGCAATGGAAAGTGCTTTTTTTTCGGCTGTATCATCATTGCCCAAAAAGTCTTCCATAAAGAATTTCTTAAATCCTTTTTTTTTTAGTTTTTTGAAAAGATTTCGGGGTTTTATATAGAGAAAGGTAACGAGTACAAACCAAGTATTTAAGATACTTATTCGCGTAAAATCTTTAAACGGACGGAAATGTGAAACCCGATCATCCAACTCATAATGTACTTGGATTGGGATGTTTTTTACCTCAACTCCGCTCCATGCAGCTTTTATTTTTGCTTCATTTT
>DAIMFZ010000205.1:0-4070 GCA_036724225.1 Aequorivita sp. | reverse complement strand
TATTGGATTGAGGGAATTCAAGCTTATTTTGTTTCTAATGTTGATGGCACCCAAATCGTGGAAACGCTGAAAAATTTAAATCCTGAGGAAACACTTTTTACCATCGCCTCAAAGACTTTTACCACACAAGAAACTATAACCAATGCACACACAGCACGCGACTGGTTTTTAAAATCGGCAAAGGATGAAAAACAGGTTGCCAAACATTTTGTGGCACTATCAACTAACGAAAAGGGTGTGAAAGAATTTGGTATTGCCCCTGAGAACATGTTCGTTTTTTGGGATTGGGTAGGAGGTCGCTACAGTCTTTGGAGCAGTATCGGACTTTCCATCGCACTGACAATTGGCTACGATAATTTCGAAAAATTGCTCAAGGGTGCCGAGGCCACCGATCACCATTTCAGAACCACCGACTTTCAAGCAAATATTCCAGTAATTATGGCTTTAGTAGGGATATGGTACACCAATTTTTTTGGTTCCGAAACAGAAGCTATTTTTCCTTACGATCAATATATGCACCGCTTTCCGGCCTATTTTCAACAGGGCAATATGGAGAGCAACGGCAAGCATACCGACAGAAACGGAAATGACGTAACTTACAGCACGGGTCCCGTAGTTTGGGGCGAGCCGGGCACTAACGGACAGCATGCATTTTATCAACTAATTCATCAGGGCACTCATTTAATTCCCTGCGATTTCATTGCGCCTTCCATCAGTCACAATCCCATTGGAAATCACCATCCTATATTGCTCTCTAATTTCTTCGCCCAAACGGAAGCCTTAATGAACGGGAAAAACGCCGATCAAGTTGCGGGTGAACTCAAGGAGAAGAATATGGATAAATCAAAAATGGAAAAATTGATTCCCTTTAAGGTTTTTGAAGGCAATAAGCCTACAAATTCGTTCCTGCTTAAAGAGATAACACCATTTTCATTGGGGTCGCTAATAGCTTTATACGAACATAAAATATTTGTTCAGGGGGTGATCTGGAATATCTTCAGTTTTGATCAATGGGGCGTAGAACTCGGGAAACAATTGGCGAAAAATGTATTGCCCCAACTGGGTAATAATAACAAAGTTGAATCGCATGACGCTTCAACAAATGGATTGATAAATGCTTATAAAAGCTGGCGAAGTTAAGAATTTTAGAAGTTAGAAATTTTAGGTTCCTTAGAAACCTAACAGGTCTTTGAGACCTATTAGGTCTGGAGCCAGTTTAGAAAAAATATAAATGTTCTCTTTTGAACATCATTTCAATTCTCATGTAAACTGTCAGGTATTTCCATTTTTGCCACGCCTATTCTATCGTCGGCCATTCCGTAATACACGTCAATTCTGTTGGGTTGGCCAATATCATCGCGTCTATCCATTCCGGTCGGGAATACCACATCGCCCACTATGCCAATTGTTTCATCGGGTAATTCGGGAGCCAGAATCGGCTTTGGTGAACGGTACAATATTTTTTGAGGTGCTTTTTCCGATAGAATCATTGCCCCGGCTGAATAAGTGTATTTAGGCTGCTCCTCGGTGCAATCTTCATGTTTCTGCACTCCGTGATAAATCACCAACCAACCATGCTTCGTCAAAATTGGAGGTGCACCCGCACCAATTTTTAAGTTTTCCCAGGGGTGAACCGGGTGTGCCAGACAATGATGAGATGTAAATTTTGCATTTTGCAAAGAGGTATGCTTCCCTTTTTTCAAGTTGAAGTAAGAAATCCAGATACTTTCTCTGTGTTTATTTATTTCGCGGTCTTCGCCATCTTTTACCGTTTCTTCAGGGATGGTATCGGGGAACAAAGGACGGTGCAACATCGCCATGGATAAATGCTTGTGCGGACTGGGAAGGTCAATGGGGAAAAAACTGGCATCTTTGTCATTCACATTGTTAAAATCAACTTGCCCATACGGTAAAAAACTTACCAAACCCAGCCGTTCCCAAGTGAAAAGATCTTTAGATCTTGCCATGGCAATTCGCGGTCCGTTGGGGCCAAAGGCGGTGTAGGTCATAATATAATGGGCTACGCATTCTACGTATGTAATTCTGGGGTCTTCACAGCCGCCACCGCCATTTGGGCGTTTCTCATAGTCGGCTTCAGGTTCCAGTGCCACGCCCAGACGCTCAACATCAACCGGATCACCGGCCGCGTCAAATTTTACTTTTGCTATTCCTATGCGCGAATAGTTGTTTTTTGCAACCATACGCGGAAAAATATACAGATTTCCGTCCGGTCCACGTGTCACCGCCGGATTGAGAACGCCTTCAACTTCAAGTTCGTTCCCTTCTTCGGGTTTCATTATTGTGCAGAGGCGGTGTAATTTAAATGGAATCATAGTTATTTCTTTTTTTTGGTGTCAGTATTACAAGCAACGACAGTTTTGATGATACTTTTAGTCTCTTCGGGGTCTCTGACCTGAATACAATCTACACCGGTTTTTCTTGCCGGATAATCGTTGCCACCTTCGAATAAGGCATCTCCAATAAAGAGCATTTCAGAAATTCCAATATTGAGTATCTCCTTGAGTTTGTTTATGCCATACGCCTTATCAATTCCAGGTTTTGTGATGTCAATGGAAGTGGTTCCCCCCATTCCCACAGAAAATCCCTTTAGCGATTTTTCGAGCGGTTTTTTGATTTTTTTACGTTTTGTAAAATCGGGATCCCAACCTTTTTTTTCGTCCAGGGGTGCCTTTTGGCCCAAGGCCGAAAAAGTGATCTGACTGCCGCGATCCTCAACCTGCTCGCCCCAAGTTTTCTTGATGTTTAAATCTGCTTCTTCGATTGCAGTGTGAAGACTGTCGAGGATTTTTTTCCGCTCTCCATCGGTAAAATTCTCTGCGTACAACTGTTTCCACTCTTTTTTAAATTGGTAAAACTTTGTCCCGCAGGTTGGCAGGATAGACAGTTTTTTTACCAATGCCTTTTTAGGTAAATGATCCAATACCTGTTTTTCAAATTGAGGCCAATCGCCCCCAGATATAATAGAGACTTGGGCCACTTCCAATAGGGTGCCTAAAAGACCGGCCATTTCCTTGTCGATAGGCGATTTGCTCTTGGCAAGGGTGCCGTCCAAATCGAATATAATTAGCTTTTTCATAATTGTTAATTCAGTTTCCTATCTGGGATTACTATTTGAAGTAGTGTAATTTGTGGCTCGGGATGAAGGTCAAGTTGCCCAATAATGGCAGGCAGCAACATCACTTCTCCTTTACCGATTGAATATTCAGTATTGTTATACATCATTGAGCCCTTTCCTTCGGTACAAACCAAAATGGCAGGCTCATCTACAATCCCCACGGTAAACTCCGATTTGCTTTTAATGCGCCAAAGTATAAAGTGCTCATTATCGAAAAGCTTTTCAATATTTTTATTGTCGGCATCTTTTTCAGGAGTTACCGGACCGATGTCCACCTGATTATAATCGATACAGGCAATGGCTTTCTCCACTTGAAGCTCGCGGAGTTTTCCGGTTTTCGGATCCTTCCTATCCCAATCGTAGAGACGGAAAGTGACATCGCTGTTTTCCTGCACCTCAAAAACCACCGTACCGCCGAGTGTGTGGACCGTTCCCGAATGGATAAACACCGCATCCTCCTTTTTGGGCACAAAACTGTGGAGCCTGTTGGCGACTGATTTGTTTTCAATGGATTTGAGCAAGTTCTCTTTGGTCGTTCCCTTTTTTAAACCTGCATAAATAAGGCTGTCATCACTGGTTTCCAAAATCACCCAAGCTTCTGTTTTTCCAGAATCACCTTTTGGGATGTACTCTTTTTGTTGGTCTGAGGGATGAACTTGTACCGACAAAACTTCCTTACAATCCAGAAATTTCAACAATAGCGGAAAGTGCTCAAAGTGATTGCCAATTTTGCCCATAATCTCATAGCGAAAGTCTTCCATCAATTTCGTGATGGTCACTCCTTTCAGCTTGCCTTCAGAAACCATGCTGGCGTGGTCTTTTCGATCGCTCAACAACCATGCTTCACCCACAGGATCATCTTCGGGCAATGGCTTTGAGAGTAAATGTTCCAATTTTCTGCCGCCCCATATTCTATATTGATAAATTGGGTCGA
>DAIMFZ010000204.1:0-4073 GCA_036724225.1 Aequorivita sp. | reverse complement strand
CGATACGATGAATTTCATTGAATATTTATTTTTTTGATCTGAATAATGATAAATGCCTTGTTTTTAGCATACCTACAAATATATTTCAATTGAAGTGTTTGCTAAAACAAACTTATCAACATTCAACGGGTGTATTTGCGTTTGCGATAGAAGGTGAAAGTAATTCCGAAAAGAACCAATAATCCCAACGGTAGCAATAGGTTAAGTACTTGCCACTTGCTGCGTTGTTCCGTAGTTTTTTGTGGATCTAAAAAAGGCACTGCAATTTGTCGCGTTCTAATGTTTATAAGTCCACTGTCGTCTAACAGATAATTGACCGTATTTAGCAAAAATTCCTTGTTACCATAGAATGAATTGGTCATTTTATCGAAGCCCAATTCCAAGGGTCGGTTGCCCTGCATTTGGTTTTTTATTACGTCACCATCACTTATAACCACCATTTTTGAAGGTTTTCCGTCGTCGATGTTTTTCAGTTCCCCTCCAAATTTTAAGGGTTTCACCCGGTTTTTATATACCGATGTAAATTTTCCTTCCAGCAAAACCGCGAGTGGCACTTCGCCAGCGTTGTATTCATTTGGGTCAGGGCCTTCATTAACTACTTGTAGGTTTTTCGGGATTTCCACATCAAAGTCAATAGGGGCGGGAAGTCCCACAATTTTAGTGAGGGGCGAGGTGGAAAGCAGAACGGTTTTTTTGATATTGTTTAGGAGTATAACAAACGAGCTTACATAGTCAAACTTTACAGCTTCTATATTTGAAACAATAGGATGATTGTTCGCGCTGCTGCTCAACGGACTAAAAAACCACGGATAGCGGTTGTACTGGGCTTCGCGCTCATCGCCGTTGGCCAAAACAATGGGTGCGGAATACACATCTTTCACCAAATTTGGATTGATGCGGATGCCGTATTTAAAGAAGAAATCGTTCAAATTCAAATCCTTTCCAAATGCAAAGGTTTTTCCGCTAACCGTATCAGTCTGCATTTGTGTGGCATCGAGCAACCAAAGCGACTTTCCGCCGTTCATAATATATTGATCCAATACATATTTTTCAGCATCACTGAAAGCTTCAGTAGGTTGGGCAGCTACAATCAAATCAAAGCTTTCAAGAGCTTTCAAAGTTTTTTCTGGGTTTACGGAAACAGAATCCAATGTGAATGGAGCAATAAAATAGTAATCCCTTAAAGTTGAAAAGAAATCGGCAATGTAGCGGTCGTCAAATTCGCCGTTACCTTTTAAAACCGCAACTTTTTTAGATTTTTCTGTGGAAAGCTTTTTAAAGCCATCAGCAAAAGCGTATTGCAGGTTTTGGAGCGAACTGTTCACTCTTTCTTCGGAAGTTGCACCAAGCTGGTTCTTCAATAATTGTATTTTGACTGATTTGCCGTTGTGATGTGCCAAAGCCCACGGATAAACAAGTTCCGTGCTCTGTTTTCCACTTTCGGTAACGGAAACCTGTGCGGGCGTCAACCCAAATTTTTCAAATTGTGATTGAAAAGCTTCGTTGCCTTTTTCAGTTGGATTTATGAATTCAAATTTTATATTATCATTGTATGCCGAAAATTCATCCAAAAGCTGTTCGGTTTCACTTTGAAGTCTTCTAAATTCGGGAGGGAAATTTCCTTTCAGAAAAACATCAACTATCAGCGGCGAATCTACTTTATCAACAATTTCCTTTGCTTCTTCGGAAAGTGTAAAACGCTTGTCTTGCGTTAGATCAAAACGTTTGTAGAAATAGTTTCCAATAATATTCAACAGAACCAATCCTCCAATCAAAAAAGCTATTGAAATGATATTTTTCCCTATTGAAGTTTTCATTATCGTTTCTTCAATTTTAAAACCGTTAGCCCTAAAAACAATATGGAGATACTGAGAAAATAAATCAAATCCCGTGTGTCCAAAACCCCGCGGGCCACACTGTCAAAATGTGCTTTCATTCCAAGTTCAGAAATATTGAAACTTGAAGAGGAAAATCCGTCAAATCCGTAATAAAGCACAAAACAAAGAAAAACGGCAATAATAAAAGAGACGATTTGATTTTGTGAAAGTGTGGATGAAAATATGCCGATGGAAGTATAGGCCAAAACCAAAAATAGCAGTCCGATATACGAACCAATGGTGCTGCCAACGTCCCAATTTCCTGGCGGATTGCCCAATTCCGAAATGGCGAAAACATATAATACCGTTGGAATTAATGCGATTAAAATTAAGATTACGGCACCGAAATATTTCCCCAAAACTATTTGTTTTAAGGAGATTGGTTTTGTGAACAACAGTTCCAAGGTGCCCATTTTCATTTCATCGCTAAAAGCGCGCATACATACAGCTGGAATTAAAAAAAGCAAAACCCAAGGCGCAAGTTCAAAAAAAGGGGAAAGGTCTGCAAAACCAGAATCGAGTATGTTGTAATTTCCGCTGAAAACCCAAAGGAACAAACCGTTTATCACCAAAAAAACTGCAATGACCAAATACCCAATAATACTAAAAAAAAAGGAATTTATTTCGCGTTTTATTATTGTTATCATTATTCTTTCGCAGAGACGCAAACCTGTCTGCCGGCAGGGACGCCAAGATTTTTTTTTATTTCAAACCACAAACCACAAACTACAAACTCACAACAGTATCAACACTCCAAGCTTCAGCTTTTGCACTGAACATAGGTTTTGTAACGCTCCAGACTTCCTTAAAAAGCTTGCTCGTTCTATATTTTTCCAAATCAGTTTCATTATTCCAACGGCTATAGGTGAAAAAGATTGTTTCGTCATTTTTTTTGCTATAAAGTTCCAAAAAAGTACATCCGGGGAAATTTCGGATTTTCTCTTTAACTTCTTCGAAATTAGCCAGAAAAACAGCCGCCTTTTTCTTCTTAAACTCCATTTTCACTATTCTTGTAAACATTTTTTTAAACTTTAAACTACAAACCACAAACCACAAACTACAAACTACAGACTACGAAACAAAAGTAACCATAATTGCATCCCTATAGTCCAAACCGAACAAGGAAGCCGCGCCGCCCACGGTTTTGGAACTGCTTTTGTAAATGGCCAATTCCAGATAGTTGGAGGAATTCCAAAGTGCCAGTCTTTTTCCGTCTTCCTCACGTTTTCCCGGGGCATTTTCAAAATTGATGGCGTCACTGTAATGAGTGTGTATTTTGTTGAAATTTGCCGTTCTGGCATTTATAATGAATTTTCTGCCGCGGCCCACTTCTTCAAACATTTTTTTGGTAATATTACTGATTACATTTCCGTAATTGTCAATATAAATAACGCTGCCGCTGATTAGGCTTTCTTCGTTTTTTATTACTGGCCGAATGCCCGTCAGTTCTTTAATCTCCGCAATATTTTTACCGATAACGTCCAGCGTACCTCCCCGTGCAATGTGGCTGGCTACTTTTACAAAAACATCCAAAACAGGAAAATTGCTTATTACACGATCGTGAATGTTTATTTCTACAATTTTTTCGGGTTTTATTTCCGAAGTGAGCATCGAGATTATCCCATTATCCGCACAAACAAAATAATGTCCATCCATAAAAACCACTATGTGTTTATTTTCAGGACTCAGTTCAGAATCCACACCAATTACGTGAACACTTCCCTGCGGAAAACTCTTGTAGGCATTTTGAATGATATAAGCCGCCTCCTGAAGATGGAAAGGCGAAATGGAGTGTGAGATATCAACAATTTTGGCATCTTCCATTTCAGTGTAAATAGCTCCTTTTACCGCCCCAACAAAGTGATCCTTCTCCCCAAAGTCAGTAGTAAGTGTGATTATGGCCATAAAAGGATTGTTGATATATTCTTAAAAGAGTTACCACAAAAATAGGTTACTTTTGTTAGTGGCAAAACTATTTTTGATTATTAAAAAAAAATATTCAGCCCTGATAATTATCGTATTTATCTTATTATTGCTTAAATGATTTTGACAGTAAATTTCTCCAAAAATCAAACGTCTAACATCTAAAATCTAACGTCTAAAAAAAAGCCTTTTGAACGAACTTGTCATCGAACTTACTGATATTAGCCCGAGAGATTTCTTCGGACTAGAAAATGCCAATATAGACCTTCTAAA
>DAIMFZ010000203.1:0-4099 GCA_036724225.1 Aequorivita sp. | reverse complement strand
ATTTGCGGCACATCTTTCTTTTCAAAGAAATAAATAGCTTTTACTAAATATTTTAACACCCAACTTTTTTGGTTTATCAATTTTTCGGCAAGTGTCGCGATAATGGTATCGCGGGTATTTAATTCATTTAATTTATTGGGTGAAATATGATATTGGTTCGCAAAAAGCCAAGCGCCGTCCCGTGCTACATTTATACTAAAACCGACCAACTTATCTTCGCGGCCTTTCCCAAATCTGTCCAACAAGCCAAACAAGGGCGAAACTGAAATAATCTTGGCTTCCACATTCGCTATCATCGAACCCAAAATAGCATTGATTTTGTTGAAATCGTTTTCAAAATCCATCAGCTCGCCATCGTCGCCGACGGTTTCTGCGACTGCAATTCCTAAGTCTAAATTTATATGTGCATTAATGCCCAAGAGCAAATGTTGCATAATAAGTAATTTTCCTGTTTTTGCAGCCTCGAACGCTTTTTTCCAGCTTTTAGAAAAAGGCTTGTTTAGACCCAAACATTCATAAGCGTCAATATATCTGTTCGCAAAAAGAACGTCTAGTTTTTCCATTCGAGGATTGTTTTCAAATTCATTATTGAGAATTCCCTCTTTAATACGAATGGTAACTTTTCTGTAAAGTATAGGAAAATATACCATACAGGAATTGTTTGTGCATTCGGTTTCGATGATTTGGTCCAATCTAGTAATAACTTCATTTATGGAAGCGGCAGGCATACAGCTAGAATTAATTTTATTTTTTCGATGACATAATTTATTTTTTCCCGATATTTAAAAAGATAAATCTAAATATATGAAAGTTTTAGAAAAAGTTATGGAAGAAATTAATAACCCTAACAAACCTTTGGATATCGATTTTTTTAGGGAAAATAAAATTTCTTCAGAAATAGTTTCAAAAATTGAAGAACTAAAATTAAAGGAACGGGAACCACAAAATCCCCAAACGTATCAAAATATGATGCAAAATAAATTGATGGATTCGGGTTTGCAATCCTTTAGGGTTATTACCGATTTAAAAAATTCACTCAGTGACACTCTCATTGAAAGCAAAAAGGCGCAATTCATAACCAAATGGATGTATATCGGAATGTTCTTTGTTGGCCTGGTGTTGATGGCGTTTTCAATCATCTTTGCATTCCGGGGGCAACAATTTTTGGCGATCGCCTTTGGTTCCTTCGGAATGATAGATATTGTCATGCACTTGCTGTCTGACCCCCCGCAAAAAATGCAGGACAGCCGCTCTAATTATGCACAATTAACCGTAGGAGTTTTGTCATGGTTCAATGATTTGATCGATAAAGGCGCAATGGCAGGCTATAATTCCCAATTAGAAAATCTTATTCATACAGGAACTGAGTTGGACATCAATGGAAAATTAAAAGCACATAAAGAAAGTATTGAAAATTATCTAACAATTTCTGATGCACAAATCAACAATACCATAAAGCTCCTGAAAATAATAGACAAAGTGGCCGAACCTGGGCAAACAAAGAAGGAGAAGAGTAAAAAAATTACAAAAGAAAAGGAGCAAGTAGATGAAAAAACTTCCTAATCTTCGCTATTATTACCCGAATACTTTTTTTCCAATTCCTCCTGAAATTCCTCCATCACGGGCTTTACGGTGCTTTCCGGTAAATCTGCGATACGGATGTACATCAACCCGTCCACGGCATTGTTAAAAAGAGGATCTACATTGAAGGCAACAACCTTGGCGTTTTGTTTGATATATTTTTTAATAAGTACGGGTAATCGCAGACTTCCCGGCTCCACTTCGTCAATTATTTTGTCGAATTTGTTCAGGTCGGCCTCACTTTCGTCAAAGATAAAATCCTTGTCAGCATCCTTTAGTTTTACTTTGTATTCTTTCTTTGGATTGATATATTGCGCCACATATGGATCGTAATAGTTTGATTTCATAAACTCTATCATCAAACTTTTCGAGAATTCCGAAAACTTGTTGCTAATGCTCACCCCGCCAATCAAATAACGGTGTTCGGGATAGCGCAGGGTTGTGTGCACAATTCCTTTCCAAAGCAAAAACAAAGGCATGGGTCGCAGTTGGTATTCCTTGATTATGAAAGCTCTCCCCATCTCTATGGATTTGCTCATCATTTCGTATAGTTCCGGTTCAAAACGAAAAAGATCTTGTAAGTAAAAACCATCTATTCCAAAGCGTGGAAAAATCTCTGAACCCAAGCCCATTCTATATGCGCCAGCCATTTTATGCGCATCATTGTCCCAAAGAAACATATGGTGGTAGTAACTGTCAAATTTATCGAGATCGGTGCTATTGTTGGTACCTTCGCCTACTTCACGAAACGTAATTTCACGTAGCCTTCCAATTTCCTGTAAAATGTAAGGAATAGAATTTGCTTCTGCCAAAAACACCTCGTAGTTTTTGCTAATTAGCAATCGGTTATCGTTTTTCCGCAATTTTTCAATTTCTGCTTCCATTGCTTTCAGCGGAATGGGCCCTGCAATTTTCTTGGGAGGTTTTGGAAATTTCAAAGTTTTCGGAATGTTGTCTAGCAACTTTTTCTTTTGAAAAGCATTGGAAAGCATATAGGTTTTTTTCCGAAGAAATTCCGTAAACACGGGAAGTGACTCGTGTTCTTTTTGGTCTTCAACAGAAATTGCGTTTCCAATACGGACTTTTATTAACCGTTCTTTTTGTGTAAGCAATTCAGAAGGCAATTTTGCGGTCCGTAAGGTGTCACTCATCTTTGCCAAACGGTAAAACAACTTGCTGTTTTTGGCGTGAAAATATATAGGAACAACTGGCACTTTTGCCTTTTTAACTAATTTCATCGCGGCTTCTTCCCAAGGTTTGTCAACCAATAGTTTATCATCTCTATATGTTGAAACCTCTCCTGCGGGAAAAATTCCAAGCGGGTGGCCTTCGTTCAAATGCAAAATCGCGGCTTTAAAACCTGTAATACTCGATTTCACATCCTTTCGTTCTTCAAAGGGATTCACTGGCATTACATAAGGTTTCAGCGGTTCAATTCTGTGCAGCAGGAAATTGGCAACAATCTTAAAATCGGGACGGTGTTCCACTAATAATTTCAAAAGAAGTATACCGTCAATCCCTCCCAGCGGGTGGTTTGAAATGGTTATAAAAGCTCCTGTTTTCGGGATTCTGCGAAGGTCTTCTTCTGGAATTTCAAATTTTATTTCAAATTCTTCCATCAGCGCATTTATGAATTCAAGATCTTTTAAATGCTTGTTTCTGTCGTAAATTTTGTTGAGGGTTGAAATGTTGAGCAATTTCATTAAGGACCAACCCATAAATGTGCCCAAAAAGCCGAATTTATCGATATTTATAGCTTTGGCAATCTCTTTTGCGTTGACCAGTCCCATGAAAATTTTTCGGTTGTTAGTATCCAACAAATATAGCTAAACCAATCGATACTATTCCTTAATTACCAACTGTACCGTCTCTTGGGTTTCCTGCTTTAAAAGCACATTTTTGTTTTCGGCAAGTGCCTTTACTTCAGCGGGGTTAAAATGGCGAATGGTGTAAAGCGTAACGTTTTCATTCCATTTTACGCTGAATTTTTCTCGAAGCTTTGCTAGCAACGGCTCTAAATTGTTGAATTTATCATTTGCACATACTGAAAAACTGATAGCGGAATTTTGGATAAGCTCCACTTTCATTTTGTATTTGTGAAGCCATTTGAAAACGTCGCCAATATTGTCTTCCACCATAAACGAAAAGTCCAAGGATGAAAGTGAAATAAGCACCAAATCCCTTTTCAGAATAAAACATGAAGTAGTAGGATCCAGCGTTACACCTTTGCCAACACAAGTTCCAGCTGCTGTTGGGTTTAAAAAAGATTTCACGAAAAGAGGAATTTCCTTTCGCTGAAGTGGCTGAAGCGTTTTTGGGTGAATTACCGATGCCCCGTAAAATGCCAGCTCAATAGCTTCTCTGTAACTGATGTGATTCAGCAATATGGTTTGCGAAAAATAGCGCGGATCTGCATTTAGCACCCCAGGAACGTATTTCCAGATAGTCACGCTTTCGGCATTTAAACAATAGGCGAAGATTGCGTCGATGTAATAACTTTCTTCATGGCAGAGGGTGG
>DAIMFZ010000202.1:0-4107 GCA_036724225.1 Aequorivita sp. | reverse complement strand
AGAAAGCAGTGGATGTTTCATCCCTTGCCTCCGGCGTTTATATGGTACGGATTATCGGTGAAAACGCAAGCACTGTGAAGCGCTTGATTAAAGAGTAATCACCAAATAACCAATCAAATTAGGAAACCCCTTCAGCTTTGCTGAGGGGGTTTTTGATTTTGAATGTATCGCGAAAGGTTGTTTCACTATTTATGTATCTTTACCTTTCCAATATAAAATCAACAAAAAATGAAAAAAATAGTTCCTTTTTTAGTACTGACACTAATTGTGGCGGCTTGCAACAATTCCAAAGAAAAAACAATCCAAAGCGAACAACAGATGGACAATACTGAAAACCCACTGCTTACCGAAAGTAAATTGCCATATGGTGCGCCGGATTTTTCAAAAATAAAAGATGAACACTTTCAGCCAGCAATGATGGAAGGAATCGCGCAGCAGCAGAAAGCTGTTGAAACAATTGCCAATAATGAGGAAGACCCAACTTTTGACAATACCGTTCTTGCTCTTGAAAAAAGTGGGGAACTGTTGCACAGATCTTCCCAAATATTTTATGCCCTTGCTGGAGCAAACACCAATGAAACCTTGCAAGCAGTGGAAGAGGAAATGGCGCCGAAACTTGCAGCCCAGAACGATATGATTTATTTGAACGAAAAATTGTTCCAACGTTTCAAAACACTACACGATAATAAAGACTCTTTAAATCTCGATCCTGAATCCTTAAAATTATTGGAGGAATATTACGAAGATTTCAAAATAGCGGGCGCAAACCTTTCCGCAGAAGACAAGGAAAAACTTAAGGAATACAATGAAAGGATTGCGATCCTTACCACTAAATTCGGCAAAACACTATTGGACGCAAACAATGCCGGAGCGGTAACTTTTACCAACAAAGAGGAATTGGCAGGCGTTGATGAAGACTTCCTAAAATCAAAGGAAAGCAAAAACGGCAAAGGTTGGACAATTCCCTTACAAAACACAACCCAGCAACCCTTATTGCAATCTATGGAAAATAGAGCGAGCAGGGAAAAACTGTTCAATGCTTCTTGGCATAGAGCGGACCAAGGCACCAACGATACAAGAGAGATTATTAAAGAATTGGTGGAAGTGCGTGCCCAAAAAGCAAAACTTTTAGGTTTTAATAATTATGCTGAATGGAGCCTTCAAAAAACAATGGCAAAAACCCCAGAAAACGTAAACAAATTTTTCGGTAAACTTATTCCTGCGGCTACTGCAAAGGCACAAACTGAGTCCGATGAAATACAAAAAATGATAAAAGCCAAAGGACAGGATTTTACCCTGGAGCCTTGGGATTGGGACTATTATGCCGAAATGGTCCGCAAACAAAAATACGATTTGGACGAAAACCAAATAAAACCTTATTTTGAATTGAACAACGTTTTGGAAAAAGGCGTGTTTTATGCAGCCAATAAACTATACGGCATAACTTACAAAGAAAGGACCGACATTCCCACCTATCAGGAAGACGTAAAGGTTTATGAACTTTTTGAAGAAAACGGGAATCAATTGGGACTTTTCTACACAGATTATTTTGCTCGCCCCAGCAAAAGCGGCGGTGCTTGGATGGATAATTTTGTAACCCAATCTAAACTTTACGGCAAAAAACCAGTTATATATAATGTGTGTAATTTCCCAAAACCCTCTGGCAATGAACCTGCGCTTTTAACGTATGATGAAGTAACAACGATGTTCCATGAATTTGGTCATGCGCTTCACGGTTTTTTTGCCAGTCAACAATATCCATCACTTTCGGGAACTTCTGTGGCGCGTGATTTTGTTGAGTTCCCTTCGCAGTTCAATGAAAATTGGGCATTGTATCCAGATGTGTTGAAAAACTATGCGCTTCATTATAAAACTGGGGAACAGATTCCGCAGGAATTGATTGACAAAATAAAGAACTCCGGAACTTTCAACCAAGGGTATAGCTTAACAGAAAACTTGGCCGCTTCCAATTTGGATATGCAATGGCATACCATTTCAGCCGATAAAAAGATTGAAGATGTGAATGCTTTTGAAAAAGAAGCCCTGAATAAAACCAAACTCGACGTGGTGCACGCTGTACCGCCAAGATACCGCTCCACCTATTTCTCACATATTTTTGCGGGAGGATATGCTGCGGGGTACTATTCCTATTCTTGGACTGAAATGCTGGATCATGATGCCTACAATTGGTTTGAGACCCACGGAGAATTGACCCGTGAAAACGGGCAGCGTTTCCGTGATATGGTACTTTCAAGAGGAAACACTCTTAACCTTGAAAAAATGTACAAAGACTGGCGCGGTAGCGACCCTAAAATAGAACCTATGTTAAAGGCCAGAGGGTTGAAATAAGGTATAAATAAAGCCACGGATTCACGAATAATTAAACAGTAATTTTCGTGAATCCGTGGCATTATCTTTTTACTTTTTCTTCTTAGACTTCCCCTTTTCTTTTTTGGGATGCACAAGCTTCAATTCATCAATCAAATTCTTTGCGCCAGCATATTTGTCAATTATAAAAAGCACATAACGAATATCAACCATAATGTTGCGTGATAACGCAGGGTCGTAGTAATAATCGCTCATGGTGCCTTCCCAAACGCGGTCAAAGTTTAGGCCTATAAGGTTTCCTTCAGCATCAATGGCAGGACTTCCTGAATTTCCACCCGTGGTGTGGTTGGTGCCGATGAAGTTGATGGGCATTTTGCCGTTTTCACCATAAGGACCATAATCCTTGGTTCTATAAAGGTCAATTAGTTTTTGCGGTACATCAAATTCATAATCGCCTGGGACGTATTTTTGCATAACGCCTTCCAAATGGGTAACGGGTTCGTAATAGATGGCATCAGCTGGGGAATAGCCAGCCACTTTTCCGTAGGTAACGCGCAGGGTGCTGTTGGCATTAGGGAAGATGCGCGCGTCTTTTGGGCTTAATTCAAGCAAAGCCTTCATATAATTGCGTTCCAATCCGGAGATATTCAATTCCAATTGTTCGTATTTAGGTGCTACTTTCTCAAAATAAGCATCCGCTATTTCCTTTACAATTTGGAAACCGGGGTCGTTATTCAGCTTCGCAATAACTGTTTCGGCATCGCCTTCCAATAAATTCTTCAGCGAAACATAATCTACAAAAGCGGAGTTTTTATATACGTTTTCAGTTAATTGTTGCGCGTTCATTGTTTTAAACGAAGCAGGCAAAAACTGTTGTGGCACCCCTTTGGCGTAAAGCGCAATCAAGGCTTCAAAAACTTCTTTATCAACTTGCTTGCTATAATTTTTGTACTCGCCTTCCAGTCGGTCCACCATATTATTCCTTCTATCATTAAAAGATTGTGCACCGCGATTTTCATAAACTTGTTTCAGTTGGTAGGCTTGGTATGCCGTACGCAGTAGTTCCACATTTCGCATAACGGTTTCCAAAAAATATTCCCTGGCAAGGGCGTAGGGTTCAATCTCTTTGTAATAGGTTTCAAACTGCGGCAAAAGCTGGCCGTATTCCTGTTGCTTTCCTTTCTTGTTTATTTGGGAAGTAAGTTGGGACTCTTGTTGTTTTTTAATACCTACTGCGTTACTTTTTGTTAAACCCAGTGTTTCGCCCTTCCATTTTTTCCAGTAGTTTGCAATACGGGCATATTTGGAAGCATATTGGATTTTGATCTGCGGATCGGCACGCATATACTTGTCCTGAATGGCCAAAGCGGCATCACGAATAGCAATGCGGGCTGGATTGATAGTATTTATAACTTGTTCTATTGCAACGGAAGGAAGATATTCGTCAGTCGTTCCGGGATAGCCGAACACCAGGGTAAAATCATTTTCAGCAACGCCATCCAAGGAAATGGGCAGAAAGTGCTTTGGGGTGTAGGGCACGTTGTCTTCGGAATATTCCGCAGGGCGGTTGTTTTTGTCGGCGTAAATTCTGAAAAGGGAAAAATCGCCAGTGTGGCGTGGCCAAATCCAGTTATCGGTATCGCTTCCAAATTTTCCGATGGAAGAAGGCGGCGCACCAACTAAACGAATGTCTTTAAAGGTTTCAACCACAAAAAGCATGTATTGGTTGCCTTCATAAAAAGTACGCACACGGTTTTCCTGCCACGCTTCTTTGTGAGA
>DAIMFZ010000201.1:0-4182 GCA_036724225.1 Aequorivita sp. | reverse complement strand
AAGTATTTCGGGAGTCAGCTTTCTATAATCTACAATGATTCGCTTCATTTATTATTCCGTCTTTTGGTTTGTGGTTATAAAACTATTCAAAATTAGAATACTTAAAAATATTTTGAAGAATATTTTCAGAAATTTTTATAATAGTCAAATGCTTTGTATATCAAGTCATTGCTGACTATGCAGTCTGTCCGGTAGCTTCCAATGTCTTCCAAAAGAACGAATAGAACTTGTCCGTTCCTGTTTTTTTTGTCGAAGATGAGCAGGTTTATGACCTTTTCTATATCTTCTTGGGTGAAAGATTGCTTCGGAAAATATTTGAAAATTCCCAATGTTATATCCAGCAATGTTTCATTCGGAAATCCGAGAACTTCTTTTGAGATATAGGTTGCTAAAATAATCCCAACTGCAACAGCTTCCCCATGCAGCAAGGTAGTTTTATTGGAGCTTTCGAGAAAATGTGATTCTATGGCGTGTCCAAGGGTATGCCCATAATTAAGTGTTTTCCGAAGGTTTTTTTCCTGTGGATCTTTTGAAACGATTTCATTTTTTATTTTGATGGAATCCCACATCAAGGCCTCAAATTCCATTTGGCTGGCAACATCGATATTTTTGATTCGCTCCCAATATTCTTTGCTGTGGATGATACCGTGTTTCAACATTTCGGCAATGCCGGAAGTACGATGTGCGTCAGGCAAGGTTTTTAGAAATTCAGTGTCCAAAATTACCATCTCAGGAAGATTGATAACCCCAATTTGGTTTTTTATATGTCCCAAATCCACTCCATTTTTTCCACCCACGGAAGCATCAACCATGGCGAGTAGGGAAGTGGGTATGTTTATAAAAAGTACACCGCGCTTAAAAGTGGAAGCTACAAAACTACCAAGGTCGGTTACCACGCCGCCGCCCAGATTGATAATCAAACTGTTTCTATCGGCACTTTTTTCTGAAAGCGTTTCCCAAACTTTTAAGCAGCTCGAAATGTTTTTGTAAATTTCACCTGCGGGAATTGTAATGATTTCTACTGCGTTTTCAATATTTTTCTTTTCCAAAAAATAAGGAAAGCAGTACTGATTGGTGTTTTCATCGGTTATAATAAAAATATTGGAAGGTTTTAACTCCTTTATCAAAGCTGAAAAAATTTCCCAAGCGTTTTCGTTGCGATAAACCTGTCCTTTTTCATTTGGTGTTTTTTCCATCAATTTGTTGACTTTTATCATATATTCAAAGTTCAAAGCTAACTATATTTGCACATATTATTTTGGTTTTATGACATCAAATTCCCTCTTCGATAATACTGAAACTGCATTTCAGTTAAAAAGCGATTCTGAACTGGAACGCGCCTACTTTCTTTTCAAAATGATTTCAAAAGAACCCTTGGTAAAAATTGGTTCCGCAGTTACAAAATTTGCATTGAATATAAACTTACCTGTTGAAGGGCTCATCCGTTCTACAGTGTTTGACCATTTTTGCGGGGGCGTTAATGAAATGGACTGTATGCCCAAAGTTGATAGACTTTTTGACGTTGGAGTTTCTTCCGTTTTGGATTTTTCTGTGGAAGGAAAGGAAGTAGACAAACAATTTGACGCCACGGCGGACAAAGTAATTGAGCTCACCAAATTTGCACAGAACAAAGAAGCTATGCCATTTTCGGTGTTTAAGCCCACTGGATTTGGAAGATTTGAGGTTTGGCAAAAAATTACTGAAAACCAAACTTTGACTGAAGAAGAAAAAATTTTTTGGAAAAATATTGAAAATAGGTACGACAGAGTTTCAAAAGAAGCTCATGCTTGCGGAATTCGATTGCTTATTGATGCAGAAGAAACCTGGATGCAGGATGCAGCAGACGCCCTTTGCGAAAAAATGATGGAAAAGTACAACAGGGAACAACCCATTGTTTTCAACACCCTTCAATGTTACCGTTGGGACCGGATGGAATATTTAAAAAATTTGCACCAAAGAGCCAAAGCCGAAGGGTTTAAGCTTGGTTTCAAGATTGTACGAGGTGCTTATTTGGAAAAGGAAAACGAACGCGCCGCAGAAAAAGGATATAAATCGCCCATTTGTGAAAGCAAAAAGGCTACCGATGATAACTTCAACGAAATAATGAAATACATTATGGACAATCTTGATGATATTGAGTTGTTCGTGGGTACCCATAATGAATCCAGCACCTATCTCGCAATGGATTTGATGAAGGAAAAAGGAATTTTAAGGGATGATAATCGTATTTGGTTCGGGCAACTTTATGGAATGAGCGACCATATATCTTTCAACCTCGGCGCAGAAGGCTATAATGTTGCAAAATACATTCCCTTTGGGCCAGTAAAAGACGTGATGCCTTATTTGATACGAAGGGCAGAGGAAAACACTTCGGTTGCTGGGCAGACCAGTAGGGAACTTACGCTATTGAAAAAGGAGAAGGCGAGAAGAAAACTTTGATAGTTTTTAGAGGGTAGTTGGTAGTTGGTAGAAAAATAGGTTATTGTTTTAGAAAAACTAAAGAAATGATTATTCTGCATATACTTCCGCTTCGGTTACGGTTGCTTTTTTTTCACAATTTTCGATCCTTATTTTTAATTTTTTTTCTGAAATTTCCCCTTCAATAACGTATTGTTTGCAGGAATCCAGGTCGGTATTACTTTCAGAAAACAAGACATCCCCGTCCTTCAATAAGGTTGAAATGGCCGATGTGTCCAGTCGGTTTTCGTGAAGCGCCTGTAATGTTTGTTCAGAAAAAGCACGTTCCTTTAATCTGATGTTTTTAAGAGTTCTCGCTTCTGGGCCATAAGCACAGGAAGTTTTTTTTCCGCTGAGAATAAAAAACAATAATGCTATTCCTATTAAGAAACCACCTGAAAAATAGACCAATCGGTATGCTAACTTCATTTTTAGGGATTAGGGATATTGTGATTAGATTGCAAAAATAATTCAGTTTTTCTCTCCTTTAGGGGTTGGGGGTAGGGAAATATGCTAAAAATAAAAAAAAAATTCAAAAGATTGAGGTCACTGTAAGGCATATCAAACCAATCGGCAACCGCTTTATTGGTTAAAATTCCTCGGTAAAAGTACAAACCGTTTTTTAAACCACTGTCAAAACGGATGGCATTTTCCAGTCCGCCGCTTTCAGCGATTTCTAATATATAGGGCGTGAAGATATTGCTTATTGAAATGGAAGCCGTTTTGGGATAGCGTGCGGGAATATTTGGAACCCCATAATGTATCACATCGTGCTTTATAAAGGTTGGGCAGTCGTGGCTGGTCATCTCGGTAGTTTCAAAACAGCCGCCCATATCTACACAAACATCAATTATTACGGCTCCTTTTTTCATATTGCGCACCATTTCTTCTGAAACAATAATAGGCGCTCGATTGTGGCCACGGACGGCACCAATGGCAACATCACAACGGAGAAGGGCTTTCATTAAATTTTTGGGCTGCACCGTGGAGGTATATAAAATGCGCCCCACATTGGTTTGGATGGTCCTCAATTTTGTGATGGAGCTATCAAAAACCTTAACATTGGCGCCCAAGCCAAGGGCTGACCTCACAGCAAATTCGCCCACAGTCCCCGCGCCAATAACAACTACTTCAATAGGTGGGACACCACTGATGTTCCCGAAAAGTAGGCCATTTCCTTTTTCTGCGTTTACCATCAACTCTGCAGCTATCAAGACCGAGGCCGTGCCTGCTATTTCACTTAAGGCTTTAACGGCTGGGTAACTGTGGTCTTCATCCTTAATGAATTCAAAAGCAAGAGCGGTGATTTTCTTTTTAAAAAGTGCATCAAAGTATGATTTTTGCCGTGTTTTTAACTGAAGTGCAGAGATTAAAACCGTTTTTGGTTTCATCATTTCAAGTTCGTCAAGGGTTGGAGGTTCCACTTTTAGGACCATTGGGCAACCAAATATCTCTTTTTTATCCTCGGTCAATTGTGCTCCGGCCTCGGAGTATTCTTTGTCTGAAAACCCGGCTTCATTCCCGGCGCCCTTTTCAATCAAAACCCTATGGCCATTGCTTACGATGGCGTTGACTGCATCTGGGGTCAGACAAATTCTTTTTTCTTGAAAATAGATTTCTTTTGGAATGCCAATAAATAGCTCCCCCTTTTGTTTTGCAATTTCCAGGGTTTCTTCTTGCGGAAGCAATTGCGCTATCGTGAAAGGTGTTTTTGGTTTTGGCATA
>DAIMFZ010000200.1:0-4189 GCA_036724225.1 Aequorivita sp. | reverse complement strand
TGTAAAGCAATGCTTTCTATTTCTGAAGAAAAGTTTTTCTTTTTAAGCAGCAATTGCTTTTTGAATTCCAAAAAATCTTCCAAGGTTTTCTGTTTCAAAATCGAGACGTTTTCCGAATCATTCTCGTCATAAAGCAATTTGGCGGCATTAGCAATGTCGCGAGAGATGTCCCACGACTTGTCATCATCGGTTTTTTCCAAAGCAAAATCGAGCAACACTTTGGTTATTTCTTTGTTTTCGCCTGCTTTGCTCAACAATAAATCCACGGCTTCTGCCAAAAGTTCCGGAATATCGAGCGTTACTTCAAAATTGGTTGCCAGTTTTAAATCGCGTGCAAAAGTACGGATCAGCCTGTGGTTAAATCTATCAATGGTTTCAACGCTGAAGCCCGCGTAATTATGTAATAAGTTTTTCAGTATTTTTCGGGAACGGATTTGAATTTCTTCAACATTCATACCTGTTTCTTCCGCAATTTTATGCATCATCGGCAGCGTTTCTGCCACGCTTTTTTCTTCACTGAAATTTACCAGCGTTTCCACGATGCGTTGCTTCATTTCAGCAACCGCTTTGTTCGTAAAAGTGATTGCCAATAGATGTTTGAAATAGTCGTCTTGTTTTGAAGACAGAATTTGTTTCAAATATTCTTTTACAAGTGTAAAGGTTTTTCCGCTTCCTGCCGCGGCATCATAAATTGAAAAGTAGGATTGTTTTTCCAAGGAATAGACATTTTGCACTAAAATAGTGTTTTTATGGTTTCGGAATCAAAATAATCTACAATTGAATGGAAATCTTATAAAAGCTATAACACTTTTGAAAAATGATAATGTCTAACTTTGAGGAAATTTAGTATTAACCAATAAAAACGATATAATTATGTCTTTCGAATTACCAAAACTACCGTATGCATTTGACGCATTAGAGCCAAACATTGATGCCAAAACGATGGAAATACACCACGATAAACACCATCAAGGTTACACCA
Source organism: Aequorivita sp. (assembly GCA_036724225.1). Lineage (GTDB taxonomy): Bacteria > Bacteroidota > Bacteroidia > Flavobacteriales > Flavobacteriaceae > Aequorivita. The sequence goes on along the minus strand of DAIMFZ010000200.1, from coordinate 3,207 downwards.
ACAATCTTAATGCTGCTATTGAAGGCACCGAAATGGAGGGGAAATCCATAGAAAATATTTTGACTAATCTTGATATGGAAAACAAGGCCGTCCGCAACAATGGCGGCGGATTTTACAATCACAGTCTTTTTTGGAAAGTGATGTCGCCCAAAGGCGGTGGAAAACCTTCAGGTGATTTGGCAAAAGCTATTGATAGTGCTTTTGGAAGTTTTGATGATTTTAAGGAAAAGTTTTCCAATGCTGCCAAAACACAATTTGGCTCAGGATGGGCTTGGCTTTGTGTGCATAAAGGCGGAAAAGTGGAAGTTTGTTCCACCCCAAACCAAGACAACCCGTTGATGCCAAAAGTAGGGTGCGGCGGAAATCCAATTTTAGGATTGGATGTTTGGGAACACGCCTATTATTTGAAATATCAAAACAAGCGTCCCGACTACGTTTCTGCCTTTTGGAACGTGATTAACTGGGACGAAGTTGCCGCTAATTACGCAAAGAATAAATAATATAATAAATAATCATATATAAAATCCGCAGATCTAATTAGGGCTGCGGTTTTTTTTTAAAAAATTTTCGCAAGTCCTTTTATAGTTAATGAGATCTACTTTTAAAAAAATTGATGTAGAAAAAAAGTTAACGAATCATAATTATTTAGCTAAAAAAGACAATCTTAACGCCTGTGGGGAAAAGGAAACGGCTCACAAAAAGATTTAATGAAAATAGTATATTCTGGAATGCTCGCCACCCCATTTAAATTTGGGGTATAAAAAAGGCAAACTTACATCTGCGGGAAAAAGGAAACGGCTCACAAAAAAGATATAATGAAAATGGTATATTCTGGAATGCTCGTCACCCCATTTAAATTTGGGGTATAAAAAAAGGCAAACTTACATCTGCCTTTTTTTGCCCCAAATCTACCATGAACTTAACCTACTTATGCTAATGGTAAGTTCAAATATATGTCAATAAAACATTCAAAATTATGGTTTTAGATGAATTACCTGTTTATTCGTTGAAAAACCTATTTTGCTATTTTTGAAACACAAAAATATCGCCCAAACCGAGATTTTTAACATTTCATGAAGAGGAAAAAGTGCCAAAAACGGATTTTTTTAAACTTAAAATCGTGAAATTCTGTGATTCAAATAAATTCAAAATGTGATGTTACCAACAAAATTGTTCAAAACAATAGAACATCCATTGAGAGAAATGTAAAAAGACCGATAAATAATCTTAATTCCATGAGGACTAGCCATGTGCTAGTTGTAACATGAAAAAAAGTGGAAATTTACAAAAAGGAAAAAGTAGCATCTCGCAGAAAATTTAGGAATAAATATGGGTATATTAGGATGCTTGCCACCCCGATGATTTGAGGCATGAAAAAAGGCAGGCTTTCGCCTACCTTTTTTGCCCCAAATCTTACCATAGACCTAACCTACTTACGCCTTATGGTAAGTTCAAATATACTTCAAGTTTCAGCACTAATACAGTGTTAACCAACAAATTCGATAAAGTGAAAGGGTATCCGATAAACGGTAAACAGTGTGTTAAAATTTAGAAAATATCAATAGGCCCGTTCTGGATTTCCTTCATAGAAGTTAATGTATGCACGGTTCACAACCCTGTTTCCACCAGCGGTTGGGTAATTTCCTGTAAAATACCAGTCCCCAAGATTTTTGGGACAGGCTTTATGAAGATCGTCAACAGACTGAAAAATGAGTTTCACTTGTGCTTTAATATTTTCATTGCTAATAATCTCGGCTATTTTGTCTGAAATCTCTTCATCCGTAAAAGGAGCGTAGAGCTTTTTTACGTGATTGATAACGGAAATGTCCTCAAGTGTCACCTGTTCTTTACATTTGTGATAAATTTCATCAACGATTCCATAAGTTCCGCGGTCTTTATGAAGGCTCAAAGCAGCTTGAAAAGCTACTAAATGCTCAAGGCGAGCCATATCTATCCCGTAACAATCGGGATAACGAATTTGTGGCGCTGATGAAACCACGACAATTTTTTTCGGGTTGAGCCTATCCAACATTTTAAGAATACTCTTTTTTAATGTAGTGCCGCGAACGATGCTATCATCAATAATTACCAAATTGTCATTCGATTTTACCACTCCATAAGTAACGTCGTAAACATGTGCAACCAAGTCGTCTCGGCTACTATCATCAGTAATAAATGTTCTTAGTTTTACGTCCTTTATAGCAATTTTTTCGGTGCGGATTTTATGCGCTTGGATTTGCTGAAGTCTTTCAGCAGTTAAGCTTCCCTTTTCCTTCAGAATTGCATCGTTTTTCTGTTTGTTCAATTCGTCTTGGGCTGCCTCCATCATTCCATAAAAGGAAGTTTCGGCTGTATTAGGAATAAATGAAAAGACCGAATTTTCAGTATCATAATCTATTGCTTTCAAAATTTTCGGCATAATTAATTTTCCGAGCATTTTACGTTCCTGATAGATTTCGGCATCGCTTCCGCGGGAAAAATAAATGCGTTCAAAGGAACAGGATCTTCTTTCCAAAGGGGCTAGAATTTCCTTTATTTTCATGCTTCCATCCTTTTTAATGATGATAGCTTTACCAGGTTCCAGCTCTTTTACTTCATCAAAAGGAACATTGAAAACTGTTTGGATTGCCGGTCTTTCCGAAGCGACCACAATAACCTCATCATCTTGATAAAAATACACAGGGCGAATTCCAGCCGGGTCGCGCAGCACGAAGGAATCTCCATGGCCTAAAAGTCCCGCCATTGCATAACCGCCATCCCAATCAGCGGCAGATTTCCGCAGGATTTTTGCAACATTCAAATTTTCGGCAATATAGGGTGAAGCTTCTTGTTTGTTCAATCCTTTTGCTTTCGCCTTTTTGTATAGTTTGCGAACAGCATCATCTAAAAAGTGACCAATTTTTTCCATCACCGTAACGGTGTCGGCCTTCTCTTTCGGGTGCATTCCGAGTTTTATGAGGTTGTCAAAAAGCTCGTTTGTATTCGTCATATTGAAATTGCCCGCAATAATCAAATTTCGGTGCATCCAGTTATTTTGGCGCAAAAAAGGATGGACGTTTTCAACACTATTTATTCCGAAAGTCCCGTAACGGACGTGACCAAGGAGCAATTCCCCTATATAGGGAATGTTCTTTTTTTGTGCGGCAACATCATCCTTGTATTCTGGGTGTTGCGAAAATTCAAGATTTATTCGCTCATTAATCTGTG
>DAIMFZ010000199.1:3972-4205 GCA_036724225.1 Aequorivita sp. | reverse complement strand
CTCTTTTGGAGAAACGCCCTGCTCTTCTGCTGCAACAATGTAAAAAGCTAAAATAGGAAGGACGGCGCCGTTCATAGTCATGGAGACACTCATCTTGTCCAGCGGAATTTGGTCGAAAAGGATTTTCATATCCTCAACGCTATCAATGGCTACACCTGCTTTTCCGACGTCTCCTTCTACCCTTTCGTGGTCGCTGTCGTAACCGCGGTGTGTGGCAAGATCGAAAGCTACTG
>DAIMFZ010000199.1:1685-3962 GCA_036724225.1 Aequorivita sp. | reverse complement strand
TGTCCTCAGCTGTGGAAAAACCTGCGTATTGACGGATGGTCCATGGACGGCGAACGTACATAGTGGAGTATGGACCACGTAGGTTTGGTGCTATTCCGGCTATGAAGTTTAGGTGTTTTAGGGTTGCTGAGTCTTCAGCAGTGTATTGCTTTTTTAGGGGAATTTCTTCAGCCGTTAAAAAAGTTTCTTCCTCCGCCGCTGGAAAAGCTTCGGAGGACGATTGTTTCAGGTTTCTGGTTTCTGGCTGGGTATTAGTTGTCCCTTCGGCTCCGCTCAGGGACCGATTGTTTATAGTTATATGTTGTAAATTCTTTCTATCCATACGTGTAAATACTCTTCCAGACCATGTATATAGCAAAGGCTATCAACAGAATGCCAATGACTATCAAAAGATAACGATAATATTTATGGGAGGTAAGTTTGTTCAAACGGAAAAGAATATTGATGCCAAGGATGGCAAATACTATTCCCACTACAATTCCTAATACTTCATTGTTCATGATTCTTGTTTTAAGCGTTCCTGTTCAGTGATTTCTGATATTCTTCTTTCAACAATTGGGGCAATGAGGGTTTTTACTGGGTTGTTTTTTACGAATGGGAAAAGTTCCAAATCGGCTTTCATTCTATCTTTTTTATTGGGATGATAGTTGGTTCCCAACAATTTCAGTTTGCCGCTATCAAAGAGTTGCTGCTCCTTTTCAGCGCTTTCCTTTATTTTTTTCTGAATGATTCCCTCTTTTAATTGTTTGAGGAAACCGCCACCTTTTTCTATTTCCTTAAAAAGTTTAAGGGCTTTTTCGGCTAGTTCATCTGTTAAGTTTTCAATATAATAAGTCCCATCTGAAGGATTGCTTACAGCGTCAAAATAACTCTCGTACTTTAAGATAAGTAATTGATTTCGGGAAATGCGTTCGCCGAACTCGTTGCTTTTGTGGTAAAGTGCATCATAAGGCATATTGCAAACTGTGTCTGCGCCACCCAAAATTGCACTCATACATTCTGTGGTGCTTCGAAGCAGGTTTACGTTGAAATCGTAAAGGGTTTTGTTGCGTTTTGACGGTGTTGCAATTATGTGGCAGGTTTCTTTTATGTTGTACTCTTTTGCCAGAGTTGCATAAAGTTTACGCAGAGCGCGGATTTTTGCTATTTCGAAAAAATAGTTGGAGCCGATAGCTAGGTTGAAGGTTAACGACGACCTCTCAGCTGCACTAGAGGTGACAAATTCGTGATTCAAATATTCGTTGGCATGGGCCATGGCGTATGCCAATTGCTGGACGGTATTTGCACCTGCGTTTTGGTATAAGGTTGCATCAATTGAAAGGAGATTTTCAGAAGTATATTTCTGAAAAATGTTGTCCAGAATTTCGTGGTCTTTCTTTAGGTTATGAAACCAATTGCCCGTGCGGGAGAGATTTCCTAATATATCTATGTTATAAAAAACGATAGCATTTTTCTGCGAAAAGAATTTGATGAGTTTAGTGTAAAAAGCTTCGGAAAGAAATGTTAGGTTGAAGTAAAGTGTAGCTGTTTCAAAAGGAAAATCCTTAAAAACGATTCTCGGGTCAAAATCTTCGGCGGCAGTAAAAATTATTGCCTCTGCACCTCTTTCCAAAGCATCTAGCGCAATATTATTCGCTATTTTTTCATCATCTATAAAAACTTGCTGTGCGATTGCCCAAGATTGTGGCTGCCCGGGAATGGGCTGAAAATCTTCTTTAAAATCGTCTTGGTGATAGAACGGTTTTACGTTTACGCCTTCGGGACTTTGCCAAACCAAAGTTTCGTTATAATCGGCGCCTTTAAGGTCGTACTGTATTTTCTGCTTCCATTGTTTTGCGGAAACTTCATCAAACCCATCAAACAAAAAATTGCTCATCTCTTTTCCTCTTTTTTGATGCTGTCCTCGTGTTCAATTATATAAATATCCTCGTTTTCCTTTTTCAAATAGTACTTTTCTCTGGCAAATTTCTCCATCTCGCTGCTGTCCTCCATTTTTTTGATGAAGGTTTTGTCGTGTTTTATTTCCTTTTGGTAAAATTCGGAATTGTCTTCCAAAGCATTGATATCATTGTCTAATTCGTGATGGATCAGATAGGAATTGGCATCAAAAAAAATCATCCAAACAATAAACAAAATAAGTATAAGCACGTATTTATTGCTTATAAACCTAACCCATTTGTTCTTTTTTATTTCTGAGAGCTTCACGATTCGGTATAGCTTAATTTTTGATTAATAATATTTCTTATTAGGTCAACTGCCACTTTGTTGTGTTTATTT
>DAIMFZ010000199.1:0-1675 GCA_036724225.1 Aequorivita sp. | reverse complement strand
TCGGTGAGAGGAGATGTTTCATCGCTCGATGTATGGGAATAATGATGTTCGCAAATTCCTTGGTCGGTTCTATGAATTGTTGGTGCATTGGCTTCAGCGTGTTTTGGTAGCGGTTTAAAACTTCTTCCAAATCGCGGCCTCGGGTAGCGATGTCACGTTTCAACCTGCGTATCAATCGCTCGTCGCTGTCAGCGTGCACGTATATTTTTATGTCGAACATATCGCGAACGTCTGGATGTGCCAAGATCAAAATTCCTTCAACAATAATAACCTTTTTCGGGAAGGTAGTAATTGTTTCGCCAGTTCTATTGTGTTCCACGAAGGAATAAACCGGTTGTTCAAAAGAATTTCCCTTCCGAAGTTCCTTTAAATGGCTTACCAGCAAATCAAAATCGATGGCTTGGGGATGATCAAAATTGATTTCTGCACGTTCCTCGTATGACAGATGGCTGGTATCATGATAATAGGAATCCTGCGAAATGATGCAGACTTCCTCTACCGGAAGTTCCGCAACAATTTGATCAACCACAGTTGTTTTTCCGCTCCCGGTGCCACCGGCAATGCCAATTATGAGCATAGTTTTTTGGTTTATACAAATGTATGAAAAAATGCCCCCTAACCCCCGAAGGGGGAATCGATTTACGATGTACGATTTTAGAATTTAGAATTTTTCTGTGTCGATTTCAAATTGGATTGGATTTCGTTTTCGATTTCGGTTTCGATTTCGTTTTCTTTCCTATTTTTGAAGCTATGAAAACAATCCTCCTCCATCCCTCCTATTTCCCGTCTGTTGAACAAATGGCGGCTGTGGCCCAGGCTGAAAAAGTTGTTTTTGAAGTTGAAGACAATTACCAAAAACAGACCTACCGCAATCGAACTTTTATTGCCCACAGCAACGGAAAGCTGCTTTTGAACATTCCCATAAAACACAACCGAACCAGCAAGCGACAAAAAACGAAAGATGTGGTTGTTGAAAATGATTTTCCGTGGCAGGAGCAGCATTGGAAAAGCTTACAGAGTGCTTATCGCACTTCTCCATTTTTTGAATACTACGAAGACGATCTGGAACATTTGTTCACGGAACCCGTTGGAAATTTGACGGAGTACAACCTAAAAATATTCGATTTGTTATGTGAGTTGATCGGAATTGAGGTTGAAGTTTCAAAAACCACTTCCTATGAAACAAATCCTGAAATTACAGACCTCCGCTATTTGATTGATGCAAAGCGAACATCTAATTTTCAGGCAGAAGTTTATACGCAAGTCCACGTCGCGAACCATCCGTTTTTGTCAAATCTTTCGGTGTTGGATTTACTTTTTAACGAAGGGCCGAATTCAATCCTATATTTAGAGAATCAAAGAATTATTTTGAAAACCTTGAATTTTGAACATTGAATCTTGAATAATTTTTACCACCCCAAAGTAGCCCGAACGGCATAATGGTCAGAAAATGTTTTTTTCATCGTGTCAAATGATAAAATATCGAAGCCTTTTGAAGCAAAAATATAATCTATCCGCATTGGGTATTTTTCAAATTTGAAGGTTGTTCCCAAGCCATTGCCACGTTCGCGGAAGGCATCCTGCATGCCATCTTTCAATTTTCGGTAGCTATATGAAAAAGGTGTGTTGTTGAAATCGCCACAGATAATTACTTGATGTGCGGTCTTTTGTTTGT
>DAIMFZ010000198.1:0-4230 GCA_036724225.1 Aequorivita sp. | reverse complement strand
AAACAATAAACAATAAACAATAAACAATAAACAATAGAATATTATCTTTGCCCTTTGTTAAGAATTTACACTTATGACAATTTCATTCAACTGGCTAAAACAATTCATAAACCTTCCGTGGGACTCCGAAAAAACTGGCGAACTATTGACCGATCTCGGCCTTGAAGTAGAAGGAATAGAAGATTTCTCTTCCGTAAAAGGTGGTTTGGAAGGCATTGTGGTTGGTCACGTTTTGGAATGTACCCAGCACACCAATGCTGACCGACTGAAAGTGACCAAAGTCGATGTTGGCAATGGCGAAACTTTACAGATAGTTTGCGGAGCGCCAAATGTAGCCGTAGGCCAAAAAGTACCCGTAGCCACTGTTGGCACCACACTTTATAATGCTGAAGGAAAGCCTTGGCAAATAAACGAAGGCAAAATCCGCGGCGAAGTAAGCGAAGGAATGATCTGCGCCGAAGATGAACTCGGTCTCGGAAAATCACACGACGGCATTATGGTTCTGGACGCCAAGCTAAAACCAGGAACACTTTTAGCCAAAGTTTTAGAATTTGAAAACGACAAAATTTTTGAAATTGGGTTAACACCAAACCGTTCAGACGCAATGAGCCATTGGGGTGTTGCCCGCGATTTAAAAGCTGGCTTGCTTCACAAAGGTATTTCCACAAAATTGAACACGCCTTCCACAAGCAATTTTAGGGTGGACAATCGCACGCTGAAAATTGCAATAAATGTGGAAGACCCAACACTCGCCCCACGTTATTGTGGTATAACTATAAGTAATTTAAAGGTTGGCCCTTCTCCAGCTTGGCTTCAAAATAGACTGAAATCCATAGGGCTTTCGCCTATAAATAATATCGTTGATGTCACAAATTATGTGCTCCATGAACTTGGTCAACCGTTACACGCTTTTGATGCTGCAAAAATTTCGGGGAATACTGTAAATGTGAAAACCCTTCCCGCAGGAACAAAGTTCACAACCTTAGACGGCATAGAGCGCGAATTGCATCAAGAAGATCTAATGATCTGTGATGCTGAAAAACCCCTGTGCATTGCCGGCGTTTTTGGCGGAATGAACAGTGGTGTAACCGCAGAGACCACGAATATCTTCTTGGAAAGTGCCTATTTCAATCCAGTAAGTATTCGCAAAACCGCAAAACGACACAGTTTGAGTACAGATGCTTCCTTCCGTTTTGAAAGGGGAATAGATCCAAACATCACAGATTATGCACTCCGACACGCTGCCATATTGATTGTTCAAGTAGCCGAAGCACAGATAACCAGCGATTTGATAGATCTATATCCGAAAAGAATCGAAGACCACCAAGTTTTTCTAAATTTTGAAAAAGCGAATAAACTTATAGGTGAAGAAATTCCGAAGGAAACCATCAAAGATATTCTCACTTCGCTTGAAATGAAGATTACAAACATAACCGAAACGGGACTCGGGATGACCATTCCATCTTATAGAAACGACGTTACCCGAGATGTGGACGTTATTGAGGAAATACTGCGGGTTTACGGATACAACAACATAAAATTTACCCAAAAACTGAATGCTTCCATTTCCTCGATTTTGCCGGGTGAAGACTATGCGGTTCAGCAGAAAATCGCTTTGCAACTGACGGCACTCGGTTTTAACGAAATGCTTAACAACTCGCTCACCTCACCAAAATACAGTGGTTTGAGCGAAACTCTTAAAGAAAATTTCAACGTAACGATGCTCAACCCCTTGAGCCACGATCTTTCAGTGATGCGTCAATCTATGTTGTTTTCTGGCTTGGAAGCCATTCAATACAATAGCAACCGTAAAAATAGCGATCTAAAATTGTTTGAATTTGGAAAAACCTATCACAATTTTCCTGGCGGGTATAGTGAATCGAAACATCTTTCCCTTTTTATCACTGGTATAAAAACAGAAGGAAACTGGGCAACGCCAGATACAAAGAGCAATTTTTTCTTCGGAAAAGGAACTGTTGCCGCAATTATGGAACGTTTAGGACTTGAAGGTTACACGGAAGGAACTACTGAAAACGATATTTTTTCTGAAGCCATTGCCTTCAAACGAAACAAAGATATAATCGTTGAATTTGGAGTTGTAAATAAAAATATAGCAAATGAACTTGACATTGATGCAGAAGTTTTTTACGCTGATTTCAATTGGGATGCAGTTTTGAAACAGATTCCACTTAAAAATTTCAAATTAAAACCAATAGCCAAATTTCAAGCTGCCCAGCGAGACTTTGCGTTGCTGCTTGACAATTCCGTGAGTTTCGGAGATTTGCAGGATGCAGCATACAATTCAGAAAAAAAGCTTTTAAAATCCGTGACGCTTTTTGATGTTTACAAAGGCAAAAACCTTCCCGAAGGTAAAAAAAGCTATGCGTTAAGTTTCACTATTCAAGACGAAGAAAAAACATTGACTGATAAACAGATTGACAAAATAATGGGCAAACTGAAACAAAAATTCGAGACAGAATTTGGGGCGGTGCTTCGATAGAAAAACATCCCAAAACCAAAAAAAACAGCGAACTTATCGCTTGATTTCATAATAATGCGTTTTTAGTTTATTTGCATATAAACGAAAGTCCGGAAACTGCGACTTTGCAATTTCCGGACTTTCTAATTTATATAATCTTTATAAAACTATTCTTCCGAAGCTGGGAAAATCAATCCCTCCACTATATGAAAGAAACCATTTTTATGATAGAAATCAGAAGCTATAATTGTAGCAGTTCTGTTTTCTGAATCTACTAGTTGAAGTTTTCCGTTGCTTTCCCGAATGCCAAGTTTTTGGCCGTCAAGTGTTTTTAAATATATGGTCCCGTTATTGCGTTCTATGGAGGTTTTTAGGGTATAACTATCCACTCTTCCGGGAACTGTCATATATTTTACCATTCCGTTCATCAACTTTGAATTGTTTATAATTGAATCACGGCTCTTTTTTGATAATTGTAAAAATGCCGTATCCGTGAATGCGAAAATGGTTACCATTTCCTCATTTTCCAGTTTTTGTTGAAGCGGATTATTCTTTAAAAGTTTAGACAAAATCTTAAACTGCGGTGCTTCCGCAATATTTTCAGTGATAGTTTTTGCGGATGTAAAATTGTTGCCATCCCACTCTTTGGAAATTTCAATGGTATTGGCCGAAAGGTATTTCTGAGCGGAAACAGTCGTTCCCAAGCAAACCATAAAAAGTAATAAAGATAGATTCTTGAACTTCATATAATATTTTTTAAGACTGTAAATATAACAAATACAAAGCCAATAATTCTTTAAACCCAAAACGCAGGTGATTGTTTAAAATTTTCTTCAAACTGTGTTAAATAGTTGCTTTGCTGAAATGTACTGTGTAAATTTAATCTCCAATAACTGTGGCAGATGTTTTCCCGAACCAATCTTGAAAAACAATTGATTAGATACCGTTCCGAACGTATTGGTGAGCAGGATGTTATGGACGAAGTGCAGCGTATTTTTTCAGAAAACGAAAATCAGCGCAACAAAATAATTTCATCATTGACTGAAACAAACATCGAGGCCGAAAACCATTTCACTTTTGATTTGCTTGAAACGGGGCACATTTTTCACATAGAGGAAATTAAAAATCTTTGTGTTACTTATAGGTTGCGTTTTCTGGATTCACATTTTTTTAAAGGAAATTTCCCAGAAGAAGCAATTTCTGAAGTGAGAAGTCTTGAAAAGATACATCAAATCACACTGAAAAACTTCAAGATCATAGCACCTGCTAAGCTACTGAAACTTGAAAATGCTGATGATCCGTTGCTCTTCGCGCCTATGGGAAATGACTTTTTTTATCTCGTTCACAAATGGGGCAAAGACTTGCATCCCTTCCGGAAACTGTTGATGTGGCCCTATAAAAATTTGGGAAACTTGGCGTTTACGGTATTTTTGTTGAGCGTTTTGATTACTTTGCTCGCACCAATGCATTGGTTTAGCCCATCGCCCGGCATAGCAGAATACCTGTTTTTATTCTTTGTCGTTTTTAATGGTGTTGGGGGAATGGTTATTTTTTTCGGTGTTTCCTGGGGAAAGAATTTCAATGGGAACATATGGAACAGTAAATATTACAATGCTTGAAATCAGTAGTCTCCACCTATGTTGAAAAAGCTTGTGCATCCGCTAAAGCTTCAGCGACACGCGGACGGTGGACAAGTGTAGTCAGTAAAATTTAAAAGAAATAACTCAATAACCAAATAACTAAATAACTAA
>DAIMFZ010000197.1:0-4273 GCA_036724225.1 Aequorivita sp. | reverse complement strand
TTTGTATTATTTATTTTTATAGGTTTATTGTCACTCGGCATTTCATAAATCTTTGAGTTTTTGTTTTGAAAAAGCCCGAAGTTCTTCAAAAAAGGAAGTGAATTCTGCTTCAAATTCGTCGTAAAATTCTTCGAGTTCCACTACGGCCAGGTTCATTTTCGCAATACCCTTGGTGCGCACGTTCATCTGGGCCAAGATTTTGCTTATTCCTTCAACGGTGGCGTAGCTTAGCAGCCAATTATCGGCAATCATATAGGGCATCATCCGTTGAATTCTGGCAGGGAGAATTGTGAAATTTTCCCGAAGCAATTCATAAAAATTCTGCACATATTCATCTAAAGGTTCATCGGAATACTTGCTCCAGTTTTTTGCTAAAAAGTGGTCGTAGAGTATATCCACAATCACGCCGCTGTAATGGCTGTAATTTTTGTGAAGCCGCGCCGTGCTCTGATGTACAGTAGGATGAGCATCCGTAAAACTGTCAATTCCGCGGTGCAATAAAATTCCTTTTGCAATGGAAGGAGGAAACTTTTCATAACGTTTCCCTTTGATGCCATCTGCAATAAAGTTACCGATGATAACGCCTTCTTCATTGCCAGAGAGATAGATGTGGGCTAAAAAATTCATTCAATAAATATATGTATTTTTGAGCTGTAAAAACTGAAAATTGAACAGGTTACCCAATTTGGACCCATTGCGGTTTTTTCTGGCTTCCATAGTGTTGCTCTTTCACTTGCCCCAACTTTCCCATAATCAGGGACTTCCTTATTTTGAGGGACTTCCCATCTTTCACCGTGGTTTGGAGGCGGTTTATATGTTTTTTGTGTTGAGTGGTTTTTTGATAATTCGGATAATTTATAGAGCAAAAATTCGAGATGCTTTCTCCATAAAAGATTTTTATATAAGAAGGATTCTTCGCATTTTCCCGCTCTATTATCTTGTTTTGGGATTTGGACTGCTTTTTTATAACGTGATTTTGCCTTTTTTGAATATTCCATTTGAAATAAATTACACTTGGAAAGAAGCCTTTTTTTTCAACGTTTTCTTCCTTCCGAACGTGTTCGCAAAAATCTACGAACCCGGAGGAATAATTGAAATTCTATGGTCTATTGGCATTGAGGAGCAATTCTATTTAGTAATTGCGCCACTGCTCTTCTTCATAAATGTGAAATGGGTTTTGCGGATTTTAAGTATTCTACTGATTGTCTATTTCATACTTTATTGGTCCGATGTTTTTGAAGTACTTCGGAAATATACTTTTGTGTTTTTCTATCTTTTTTTGGGCGGGACGATTGCTATTCTTGAAGAAAAGAAAAAACTGGAATTCTTGAAGCGTTCGGCGATTTTCCCATTATTGATTTGCATTTGCACATTGCTCTATTTCACAACCGATTGGTTCCTCTTTGAAACTATGTGGTTTCGGGCGTTGTTCACTTGTTTGTTGTTTGGGTTCTTCATCCATTCGCTGGCTTTCAACAATCGCGGAGTTGAATTAAATAGTAGGATTTTAAATCATTTCGGAAGTATTTCCTACGGAATTTATATGTTCCACGCCATTGTTTTAAACGCTGTTGTGTTTTTGTTTCTGAAACTTGAATTTCTCCAAAATCTAAACGGAATTTGGTCCATAATTTTGATGCACCTGCTTACCTTCGCAGGCACGCTTTTGATAGCTCATTTATCTTATACTTACTTTGAGCTTTACTTTTTAAAATTGAAAAATAAATTCAGAAAATGACTTTAATAAAATCTATATCAGGAATCCGAGGTACGATTGGTGGAATACAAGGTGAAAATCTAACCCCGATTGATGCCGTAAAATATGCCGCAGCCTACGGGAGTTGGGTAAAACAACAACGCAACAAAGAAAATTATAAAGTGGTCGTGGGCCGCGATGCGCGGATTTCTGGCGAAATGATGCAGCAATTGGTAATGAACACCCTCGTGGGAATGGGCATTACGGTAATTGACCTAAACCTTTCAACTACCCCAACAGTAGAGATGGCTGTAGCCATGGAGCATGCCGATGGTGGAATAATTCTCACCGCCAGCCACAACCCAAAACAATGGAACGCCTTAAAATTACTGAACAATAAAGGTGAATTTTTAAACGCCGAAGCAGGGCAAGAAATCCTTGACATTGCAGAAAAAGGAATTATTGAATTCGCCGAAGTTGATAATCTGGGCGAAATTCATAAAAACGATGCTTACATAGATTTGCACATTGACGAAATATTAAACCTTCCTTTGGTAAAAGCTGATGCCATAAAACGATGCAAATTTAAAGTGGTTGTTGATGCTGTAAATTCTACGGGAGGAATTGCCGTACCGTTGCTTTTGGAAGCTTTGGGCGTTGAACCCGTAAAATTACACTGTACGCCAAACGGTGAATTTCCGCACAATCCCGAACCGTTAAAGGAACATTTGGGCGATTTGATGAAGAGGGTGGTGAAGGAGCGCGCCGACTTTGGAATCGCGGTTGATCCCGATGTGGACCGCCTCGCTTTTGTGGATGAAAAAGGCGAAATGTTTGGTGAGGAATATACGCTGGTTGCGGTAGCAGATTATGTTTTGCAGAATACTCCCGGCAATACGGTGAGCAATATGTCTTCCTCAAGAGCTTTGCGCGATGTTACTGAAAAGCACGGCGGAACTTATACGGCTAGTGCCGTGGGCGAGGTGAACGTAGTTGAAAAAATGAAGGAAACCAATGCCGTGATTGGAGGTGAAGGCAATGGAGGAATAATCTATCCAGAGCTTCATTACGGCCGCGACAGTTTGGTGGGAATTGCTTTGTTTTTAAGCTTTCTTGCTGAAGAAAAAATTGTCGTGAGTGAACTTCGGAAGAGATATACTGCTTATTTTATGAGTAAGAAGAAGATTGAATTAACGCCACAATTGGATGTTGATGCAATTTTGAAAGCTATGGAAGCCAAATATGCTACTGAGGAAATAAATACTATTGATGGTGTAAAAATTGATTTCCCACAAAACTGGGTACACCTTCGAAAATCAAACACCGAGCCAATTATTAGGATTTATACCGAAGCGAAATCTCAAGAGGAAGCAGATGCTTTGGCGGATAGAATTATTGGTGAGATAAAAGGGGTTGCTGGATTGTAATCAATCTTTTTTCCGAAGTTTCCACCGTTTATGCGACCATAAATAAAATTCCGGTTTTTCACGAATCTGTGCTTCCAAAGCATCGAAAAACATTCGTGTAATTTGAAAATCTGGGTATTCTTTTGGGTTGTCAACCAATGGAACAAAAGTAGCTGTGTAATAACCGCGTTTCACTTTTTCAACTTTTAAGTAAATTACAGCGAAGTCTAGCTTTTTCGCCAATTCCTCAGTTCCAGTGAACATAGGAACATCAATTCCCATAAACGTATCGCGGTGTTTGAATGCACCGAGTTTAGGTGTTTGATCTGAAAGAATATAGGTTAAGGTTTTGATTCCTTTCTTCCATTTTCGGAAGAGAACGCCAACAATTTTTTTATTGCTCACAATGATGCCGCCAAAATGTTCCCGCGTTTTTTTTACCATTGCATCAAACTGTTTACTGTCCAAGGGTTTATAAACGGCGTGAGCCTGATGTGGCATCAATTTGTTTAAAATTCCGCTCCATTCCCAATTGCCGTAATGGCCGGCCATCAGCAGGATACTTCGGTCGTTTTCGTAATAGTTGTCCAGTATTTCGGCATTGGCAACTACAAAGCGTTTCCGGATTTCTTTTTCAGAAATGGTAAAAGCTTTTATGGTTTCAAATATAATATCGCACAGATGCTTAAAGAATTGTTGTGCTATGCGGTTTCGTTCTTGTAGCGTTTTTTCAGGAAAAACCAATGCCAGATTGTCTTTTACCACTTTTTTGCGATAACCTATAATATAATAGACCAAAAAATAAAGCGCACTGGATTTGATGTACAAAATGCGCATCGGCAAGATGGAAAGCAGCCAAAGAATTGGATATGCCAGTATATAAAGCAATCTTTGCATAGGAATAGTTCCCGCAAAACTAACTAATTTTATTGCAAGAATTGGAATTCAAAATTCAAGATTCAAAATTCAAGATTCAAAATTCAATTTACCTATTAACCAATAACTTTTAACTTTTTTTCATAAAATGCAAAACTTACATCTCGCAACAATAATCATAATCGTCGCAAACGCAGTTATTTCAATAAAAGGTTTCAGCGACTTTGCTTTTTTTGAAAAATATAAATTCAACATTGCCGGAATCCGTCGTGGGGAACAGATACGGATGTTCAGT
>DAIMFZ010000196.1:0-4330 GCA_036724225.1 Aequorivita sp. | reverse complement strand
GTGCTCTTTAAATTCAGAAAAAGTTGATGAGCCATTAAGAAGTGTGGGGTTTTCATTAAACAATTCCAAAACTTGTCGTGCCTGAAATTGCTCAACAGGATTTTTTGATGTTGACAATACTTCAAACTTCTTCTTAAGCGAACTAAATGATAGTTTGGCAACAAAAGGTCCTGATAATAATTTTTTCATGATAGTTGCTTTTAATGATTCATGTTCAAGTAATAGCTAAAAATAAACGTCAAAGCCGAAATCACTATCCCAAACATAAACACAGTATAGCCAATGCGCAACAATCTGTATTTTCTCTCTAAAACCAAACCGAGATAATACAAATCTTTTGTTAGCGAATTATATAAAACATCTTGGTTTTCAATTAAATAATCAATGCCCCATTCAAAATCCTTCAATGCCATTTTATGAAAATTTCCAAAAAATAAAATGTTGGTCTGTTTGTTTCTGATCATGTCTTTTGTAACTGTAACTTTGGAAATATTTGGGCGTGTAGAAAGCACGGACAATACAACAGTAATCACACTAAACAGCATTAAAACCAAGGTGGGTATTACCAAAAAAGAATTGGATGCACTATCGAGTTTTGGAACAAGATTGGAGAGTGCAACCGAAATAATAATAGCATTCACAGAAAGCAAGATGTTGGCTTTTGTGTCTGCAATAGAACTCAAATCAATATGGTTTCTGAGTGTTACACGGAACATGGTTTCTACGCCCCTTCCTATTTTGTTTGAATTGGACTTAGCTGTCTGTTTCTCCTTAATTTTATTTATTCTATTGTTTATTTCGCGTGCGTTCAGTTCTTTTAGCGGTTGCCATTTTAGTTTTGCTGAATTTGTATAGAATTGATGCTTTTCGAAAAAAGTTTTATTCCCTTCCAACCATTCCAAATCGGTAAAGTCAGTGTCCATTTTTAAAGCGGTTTCTTGTCTCAGTAAATTGGATACTTCAAAATAATAGTCGGATGCCACGTGACTGCAATCGGCATCCTTAGTTATCTCTTCAAGTTTTGTTTTGGGCGCAGAATCTTTTCGGGAAACAAGGATGAGGCTTTTTACAAGTTCAATTTCATCATTGGAAACTTGGTTGGTTTTCAAAAAATCCACCGCTATTTCTGCACTTACCTCTTCGTGGCCCTCATCCTTTTTCACAAAACCCGTATCGTGAAACCAAGCTGCAGTTTTCAATGTTTGTAGTTCGGCAGCTGAACATCCTTCCCATTCAGAGAGTTCCGTAACACGATTTACAACTCTTTTGGTATGTTCAATGTTATGATAAAAATTAACTGTAGATAACTTTGTTTCAAATAAATGAAACACAAAGTCTTCGGCTTGCTTGACTATATTTTCCACTAAAAAATATTTAGAAATGTTGTAATTATATATGCTGAATTAACCCAGTAAATAATATGAAATAGAGAAAACAGTACTTTTCAAAAATTTACATAAAATGATCTTTTCGTTAAAATGACATTTAGAGTAAACACTTTGTCTTTTATTTCCCATAAAACTTACTTTATTTAAGAAGTAACAACACTTTACTGTCTTAAAATTTGTTGAAGCTTCAATATTATAAATTTACAAAATATATGAAAACATTACTTGTTTGATTATTTTTACCTAAAACAAGCTCACCATGAAAAATCTTATCTCCGTATTATTTATTGCAATCGCTTTGGTTTCTTGCAATAACAACAACAAAAGTTCAAAAAAAACTGAAAATGATCAATCCATTTCCGAGGAAAGTTTTACAACCGCAGAAAAAATTGCCAATGCAAACGGTTATGAAAACTGGAAAGACGTTTCAGAAATAGCTTTCACTTTTAATGTGGACCGCGGCAAAAACCATTTTGATCGTTCTTGGGTCTGGAAACCAAAAACCGGAGATGTGTCTATGACGTCGGCCAAGGACACAGTTAATTACAACCGTTCGCAAATGGACAGTTTAATTATGAAAACCGACGGTGCGTTCATCAATGATAAATATTGGTTGTTGGCCCCTTTCCAAATTGTTTGGGACGAAGGCACCACTTTTTCCGAAAAGGAAAACGCTGTGGCGCCCATTTCAAAAGACACTTTGAACCAACTTACAATTGTTTACGGAAATGACGGCGGTTACACGCCCGGTGATGCTTATGATTTTTTCTATGATAAGAATTTCAAAATAAAGGAATGGAACTATAGAAAGGGAAATGCTGAAAAGCCTTCAATGAGCACAACTTGGGAAGATTATGAAAACTTCAACGGTATTGAAATTGCAACAACGCACAAAGACAGCACTGGAAATTTCAAGTTGCATTTCACAAATATTTCAGTGAAAAAGTAATGTAAAAATTAATTTTTCAAAAGTTTCTG
This sequence comes from Aequorivita sp., assembly GCA_036724225.1. Taxonomy (GTDB): domain Bacteria; phylum Bacteroidota; class Bacteroidia; order Flavobacteriales; family Flavobacteriaceae; genus Aequorivita. Next base: position 1,964 of record DAIMFZ010000196.1, on the reverse strand, counting down.
TGTCCACACTCTTTTCTTTCCTTCCTGTAAGCTGAAGAAATACAGACCGGAACGCAAACTGGAAATATCCATTTTAAATTCATTGTTTGTATTGAAATTGGTAACGGCCTGAAGTACGTTTCTTCCCAACACATCAAAAATCACAGCTTCAAAATTTCTATCGGTTTTATAAAGTACAGTAATATTTTCATCGGCAGGATTTGGAAAAACCACTCCATTTTGAGCAATTTCGCCCGTGAAATATTTTTCGCCAAATGCAAATGCCTCCAAGCCAATTTCTTCGCCAATTATTCGGCCGGGAATGTCGTCTATGGGAACATGGATTCCGCCCCAAATACGCGAAAGACTGCACTGATCTGAAGCATCTCGATAAGTTGCCCACTGCAATTGAAAACTGGTGCTCGGCCCTTCTTCAAAAACCAAAAATTCGTTTTTATGAATATCGAAAGTGCCCATTCCACCTGGAAAATATTCACTTCCGGTAAGTATCGTCATAACTTCAGCTCCTGCCCTTGAAAAAGTGGAATGGCCCGAAACATAACCCGCAAAAGGAGGCGTAACAAACGATGGACGTTGATACGGCCACCATTCCTCTGAAAGTATCCAGCCAACACCTGCTTCATCAATATTCGGGTTGACCACATAATCCGGCCCACGCCACGTATAAAGTTTCATTTTACCAACATTTTCATTGAAATTTCCAGCCAAGGAGTCGCCTACTTTTACCAATTCAATTCGTCCGGGAATAATAGGCAATCCGTTCGGATCATAACTCGGCAGGTTCGGATCGGTTGATTGTCCGCGGTCGCCCATATAGCGGATGGCACTAACAGGGCGCACATAATCGTAATACCCTTTAATACTCCAAGCACTTACTGCCGCATCGTGCATTGCGCCTCCCAAAATAAAATAGCTTTTTACATCCCACTCCAAATCTGAAAGTACGCGTCCTTCCCCTTTAAATTTTTTTACGGTGGCAGGATGGTCGCTAACATAGTTCAGCAACACAAACCAGTGCCCTGGAGGCGTTTCACTATCAGGGCCATCTGCCCAAAATTCGGCTAAAGCTCGTGTGTAATCGCCCCTGTAAACCATTTGGGGTTGGTAAGGTTTACCTGTAATCTGATTCACTTCCCTGCCATGGCTGGGGTCACCGCCATTTTCCATATCGTAAAATTCCTTGTATTCAGAAAGAGTTTGTGGATATTCATTCATGTTCAGATTTCCCAAACCTTTTGGCGAAATATCCAGCATCACACTATCTTTAGGGTCCAAATGCGCTGCCCAAGCGGCTACAAGTGAAAAATTCCATTTATACGGATCTTCTTCACCCAAACCCTCTTTAATGTATGCAGGTGGTCCAGGATCGTGATATACCCAATAATCATAACCCGGAACGTGAAACACGGTTTTATCCTCTTCCCGTAATGAAAATGGCACCACCCTACCCCACTCAGGACCCAAAAATGGAGGTTGACCTCCTGGAATAGCGTGCCCGCTTTGGTCTACATAATCATCTATTTTTAAGGGCTGCCAGTTGTTTGGAAATTGGATCTCTGGGTTTCCCGAAATATCCATATTAAGGGCTTCATTTAAAGGTTGGTAAAATTGGTTGGCATAATCATTTGCCTCATTGGCGCCGTCCTGCAAACCGAACTCAATCATTTTTTGAGCCATATAATTGCCCAATGCCGCAGGGTTTCCGTTGTGGTAATCAGTATTTGTATAATTTTTATCATAACCCAATTCATCCATCAAACTATCAACGGATTGCATTATTTCCACCTTTTCGGGGGAATTTGCAAAACGGTGATTTATCAATCTATAAACACCGTAGCTGATTGCCTTTTTTTGTGATTCCAAAGTGGGTTCCTCAGATTGAAAACCATCAAATGGACATTCAAATCCGCCCACATTTTTTCCCAAAAAATAAGTATCGGCCTGCTTGTTGAAAACCGCCCACA
>DAIMFZ010000195.1:0-4347 GCA_036724225.1 Aequorivita sp. | reverse complement strand
GATACACAGCAGAATGATTAATGGCGAACAGCAGCTGTACCAATAAAAAATAAAATGTAAACAGATGAAACGAGCATTACAAATTTTGACACAAAAAGGAATGATTAATGGCGAACAGCAGCTGTACCAATAAAAAATAAAAGCGAAACAGATGAAAAATTCCACAATAAAAGAAAGAACGCGTGCACAGGAATCATCGGCTGCCATTGAGCGGCTGTACATTTCTATGCGTCATATATTTACCAGAGGATTTTACAAACCAATGGGGGTTTCAGGAGAATCTTTAAGACAATCTTTATTGTTGCTTCGACCTGAAATTTACGGAACCATTGCAGAGGAAAAAGTGGAGTTAAATGGATTAATTTATGTGATTGAAAGGCTTCCTATTGGCATTGAAGAATGTCGGTTTATCAATTTAACTTCCGAAGAAGGTTTTGGAAAATCACACTTTAAAGCCATTGTTCCGCCAAAACGCAGAAGAAATTGCTACCGAATAGACAAGGATCAAATGAATATTGAGGTGACCCGAGGAAGGTCGGAAATTTATGATGTTTTAACGCATCTTACTTTTTTATTCATTGAATCGCATAAAATAGCAGACAAAGTATTGATTAGTGAGGGCAATGAAGCCATTAGAGAATGGAAAAAATTGGAAGAAGTTGTGTTGAACAATTTAAAACTGTCAAGGGATGAGCGCGATATTATGTTGGCGCATTTGGCGAGTATTTTAGGACGAACTTTTGAAGAAACCCAATTGGTTCATGGAATTTTAGAAGAGAAAAATAATCCGGACAGGTTTTTTCAAATTATTTTTTGGCTTGGAAATTTGGCCATCAATGAAAAAATTCACGACTTAAAAAGAACCATTACTTTTAGTCCGGTATTGCGCGAACGTATCGGACATCACATTTATGGCGAAATTTGGGCAAACAATGTAAAAGATGTTTTGATGGGGAAAAACTTAATGAAACGTCCAATCCATATTATCAGCGCGAATATGCACAGTGTCATGAATTCTATTTATGCCCCGGTGGTATTGCTAAAAAAGATAATAGACAACGACACAATTTCCCTTTTTGAATTGTTAAGCGATCCTGAAAATGAAGATTTACGCAGCCAAGTAAAGGTTTATGCCTCAAAAAATGGGCTGACCTACATCAAAGACACTTCAGGAACTTATATTGATGTTCAAATTATTGATACCGAGAAAATAGACCTCAGCAAAACGAATTACAAGTTCGAAAACACCTTGCCTACTGATGAAAGACCAGTGCTGATTGTGATGGATTATGCTTTTGGCGAACAGGCTTATGAAACGATGGATGAGTTGTTAAAACCTTATATGGATGAAAATGGGAAAAACCATCACTTAAATGTGGAATCTGTTTCAATTATGGGTAAAGCAGGTATTTTAGAAGGCGGAAAGGGCGATATTATGATTCCTTCTGCACACATATTCGAAGGCACAGCCGATAATTATCCATTTAAAAATCAACTTAAAAAGAAAATGTTTGAAGGATGTGGGGTTGATGTTTATGTTGGCACGATGGTTTCTGTTTTGGGAACATCACTTCAAAATAAAGATATTTTAAAATTCTTTCACGATTCGACATGGAAAGTTACCGGACTTGAAATGGAAGGGGCACATTACCAAAAAGCGATTCAGGCAGCTTCAAAAATTAGGGGAAACATTTCTGAAAACGTAAAGGTTCGTTATGCTTATTATGCTTCGGACAATCCGTTGGAAACGGGAAGCACATTGGCTTCTGGAGGGTTGGGAACAACTGGCGTTCGCCCAACGTATGTCATCACACAAAAAATCTTAGAACAAATATTTTAAGGTCTTTCAGTATAAAATAGAAGATAAAATCAATTAAAAATATGAATGTATTAATTTTAGGTTCGGGAGGAAGGGAACATGCAATGGCCTGGAAAATAGCGCAAAGCGATTTGTTAACGCAACTATTTATCGCCCCGGGAAATGAAGGAACCGATCAATTGGGCGTCAATATAAAAATTCAGCCCACCGATTTTGAATCGATAAAAGAGCTGGTTTTGGAACACGAAATTGAACTGGTGGTGGTTGGTCCGGAAGATCCTTTGGTAAAAGGAATCCACGATTTCTTTTTAAACGATTCAGAATTGAAAAATGTGGCGGTCATCGGACCGCAAAAATTGGCGGCGCAATTGGAAGGAAGTAAGGAATTTGCTAAAGAATTTATGGTTCGCCACAACATTCCAACCGCTGCCTATAAAAGTTTTACAAAAAATAATTTGGAACAAGGTTTTCAATTTTTGGAAACTTTGAATCCGCCTTATGTGCTAAAAGCCGACGGATTGGCACAGGGAAAAGGCGTGTTGATTTTGAACGATTTGCAGGAAGCAAAAGCTGAATTGAAAGAAATGCTGGCAAATGAAAAGTTTGGCGTGGCAAGCAGTAAAGTGGTTATTGAGGAATTTTTGGACGGGATTGAATTGAGTTGCTTTGTGTTAACCGACGGAAAAAGTTATGTAAACTTCCCCAATGCCAAAGATTATAAACGCATTGGCGAAGGTGACAAAGGATTGAATACTGGCGGCATGGGCGCAGTGTCTCCTGTGCCTTTTGCCGATGAAATTTTTATGAAAAAAATAGAAGAGCAAGTCATAAAACCAACGGTGGAAGGTTTGCAAAAAGACAACATTCCGTACAAAGGTTTTATCTTTTTCGGAATCATTAAAGTGGGCAACGAGCCAAAAGTAATCGAATACAATTGCAGAATGGGCGATCCGGAAAGTGAAGTGGTGATCCCAAGAATAAAAAGTGGTTTTTTAGAACTGTTGATTGCTGCCGGGAAAAGTGAATTACACACCAAAACCATTGAATTTGTACCTGAAAGTGCTTGTACGGTCATGTTGGTTTCTGGCGGTTATCCGGAAAGTTACGAAAAGGGAAAAGTGATTTATGGGCTGGATAAGGTTGAAGGTTCCATCGTGTTTCACGCTGGCACTACAAATAAAAACGGCGAAGTAGTTACCAACGGTGGCCGTGTTTTGGCGATTACTTCTTATGGAACAGATTTTAAACAAGCCCTTAAAAAATCGTATCAAAACATTGGGAAAATTAGTTTTGAAAAAATGAATTTCAGAAAAGATATTGGATTTGACCTCTAAAAAAAAATTCTTGTTGCGCCCTTAAATTGGGGATTGGGACATGCAACGCGTTGTATTCCCATTATTCATGCCTTGTTAAAAGTCAACTACGAGCCTGTTTTGGCTAGTGATGGCAACGCATTGTTATTGCTTCAAAAGGAATTTCCTTTGTTGAAAAGTGTTGAACTTCCTTCTTACAATATCAGCTATCCAAAAAACGGAAAAAACCTAAGGTTCAAGCTGCTATTGCAACTTCCTTATATTATTTCAGCAGTCAAAAGGGAACGAAAGATGGTTGCACAACTTGTTGAAAAAGAGCAGTTTTCAGGAATTATTTCCGACAACCGATTTGGCGTATTCAGCAAAAAAGTTCCTTCGGTGTATATGACGCATCAATTAAAGGTATTGTCTGGCAAAACGACTTTTATCACTTCAAAAATCCATCAGCAATTCATAAATAAATTTGATGCGTGCTGGGTGCCGGATAAGGAAGAAAACCAGAATTTTTCAGGAGATTTGGGACATTTGAAAAAGCGCAATTTCAACCTAAAATATATTGGAATATTAAGCAGGTTTCAGCCAAAACAACGCGAAATTAAATACGATTTACTGGTGTTGCTTTCAGGTCCGGAACCCCAAAGAACATTGCTTGAAAATAAATTATTGAAGGAATTAAAGGATTTTAAAGGAGAAATTTTAATGGTTCGGGGTGTTTTTTCTGCTTCAGAAATTACTGCGCCAAGTAATTTTAAAATTGTTAATTATTTGTTGGCCAATGCGCTGGAAGATGTCATAAACCAAAGCAATGTGGTGATGGCGCGATCGGGTTATTCAACCATTATGGATTTGGCAGCAATTGGGAAAAAGGCGCTTTTTATTCCCACACCCGGACAATTTGAGCAGGAATATTTGGCTAAAAGTTTACGGGAAAAAGGCATTGCGCCTTATGCAAAACAGGATGAATTTACGGCAGCAAAATTGAGTGATTTAACCAACTTTTCGGGATTCGAAAAAGTGGCTTCAACGGTCGATTTAAAGCTGTTCAAACTTTTCGAGGGTAAATGAAAATGTGGATCCTTTTTTAAATTCACTCTCTAAAAAAATGGCTTCCCCATGCGCTTCAATGATGTGTTTTACAATGGCCAATCCCAAGCCCGATCCGCCTTGCTCTCGTGATCTGCTGGAATCTACCCTATAAAAGCGCTCAAAAATTCT
>DAIMFZ010000194.1:0-4377 GCA_036724225.1 Aequorivita sp. | reverse complement strand
TTGAATGGATTTTACAGTGTCTGAAATTTTTTCGGAATTTTTTATTTCCAAAGAATCGGCTTCTTTAATAGTTTCTTCCTTTGTCTTGCAATCGAGACATTCAGCTTTGTTCTTCAAAATCCGAAAATAATGCGCTTGGTTGTCCCAATCACTCAATTCGGCAAAATCTGAGTTGAAACCACCGTAATAGGAAGTTGTGTTTTCTTCCGAATAAACCACCGTTCCTTCGGGCAGATAAAGAGTGATTTCTATCTGCTGGTCGCGATATTTATTTGAAGTGTCTGTAGTGAAAAATCCATCGAGCAGCAAACTATTGTTTTCAAAAGAATATTTGTATTCAATGGCTTCAGCACGTTTTTTTGCGTCGAGATGGTTGTTTCCTTCAGCAGATTTTTCGATGATTATTTTCCCGATGGAATCTTTTGAAGATTTTATGTTCAGCAGAATATTGTTCGAATAAATTATCTTTTTGTCATCTGCAGAATATTTCAGTTCCAAACCATTGTCCCTGCTCACTTCATAACTATACTGTTTATCGGCACGCATTGAAATGCGAAGCGTATCGGCCGTGCGAATGGGCAGGGCTTGCTCTTCAATATAATTTCCGTCATAAGCTTGTTCGGTGGCCTGTTTTATTCCCAAAATAGCTAAACCGATTATGGACAAAGCCCATACCACAATCAAAAGTATTTTTACCGTGGAACTCATGGATTTTAGGTTGCTTATCAATAATTTCAAACCTAAAACGAACAATGCAAAAAACGGAATTCCAATTGCAAATAGCCCTAATAAAGCCAAGAGCCACATAGGGACATTTGTTACGTCCACCATCGTAAAATTTTCCATCAGTTCGTTATTTCCCCAAAAATTCAAGGAGCCAAATGTGAAAAATCCAATTACGAGCCCAATAATGGTAACAAGCGAAACGAGGATTATCAGCACTCCTATAAATTTGGCGAATACTTTAAAAAGCGTTACGATTACATCTCCCAAACTGTCGAAAAAATTGGAAGCACCCGTTTTTATTTTATTGCCATATTTGTCGTAATCTACATTCTTTACTCTATCGGCAACATTGTCAAAACCCTCTTTAAATTTTCGTTCAATGTTTGAAATGTTCACTGGCTCACCAGTCATTCGCAACTTTTCCGAAGTAGTTAGAGCGGGAGGTACTAATATCCACAATAATATATAAACAACTATTGGAGAGCCAAATCCTGCAACTATCAATAGCACCCACAATAGGCGAATCCAAATTGCATCGATGCCAAAATAATGGCCCAAACCAGAGGATACACCAGATATATATTTATCGTCAATATCTCGGAAAAGCTGTTTGTGCGAAGCACTTCCGCGTGATTTTGAATATGATTTTGAGGTTGGGGGAGCGTCTTCAAAAATTTCGTCGTCAACTTCATAATCTTCAGGCTGCCCCATAACAGCGATCACCTCGTCAAGATTTTTTAAGCTTATAACTTGCGATGGGCTTTCAATCTTTTCAGAAAAAAGTTCGCCAATGCGCGTTTCAATGTCCTGCATAATTTCCTCACTTCCGTCAGCACCTTTCAGCGATTTACGGATAGCGTCCAGGTAGCGCGAAAGTTTCCCAAAGGCATCCTCGTCTATATGAAAGGAAGTGCCTGCTAAATTTATGTTTACTGTCTTGTTCATTTTGTGTTTTTTTCGCTGGTTACTTTGTTAACGGCCTGTTGCAATTCTGCCCAGGTACCGCTCAATTCGGTTAAAAATAATTTACCTGTTTCGGTAAGTTCATAATACTTGCGTGGTGGTCCACCGGTAGATTCTTCCCAACGGTAGGAAAGCAATCCTTCATTCTTTAGCCTTGTGAGCAGCGGATAGATTGTGCCTTCCACGACAAGCATTTTTGCGTCCTTGAGGGTTTCAAGAATGTCTGAAGTGTATGCTTCGCCGTCTTTTAGAACGGAAAGAATGCAGAACTCCAAAACCCCTTTTCGCATCTGTGCTTTTGTGTTTTCGATTTTCATAATTGTTCATTTCTTGTTTTTAATTCGTGTTCGTTATTGATGATGAATGAATAAGGAAGCACGCTTGTGGTTTCTTCGCATTGTTGATGAGTCAATGCGCTAACAGTTTCCTGTTCCTCCGGCATGCTTGTGCCTATAAACTGCAGAATGGCAGCTAATAGGTAACTAACTAATGTGCTCATTTTGAATTGGGTTTAGATTGGTTTTTATAAAGGGTATGCAAAGCGGGTATTTATACAATTGCCCGCGAGAAGCATGAATGGAAGCGTTGATTACTGCGTAAAGTTCAAAAACGAACAGACCCAGCAATAACAATATAGCCAAACCGAACAGGAGAATATACCCTGATAGGTTTTGAATGTTGTTTACTGAAAAATTTCCTGCGCTGTTATCTATCGTTTCTATCAACGAAATAAAATCCGTAGCGAAAATGATAAAAAACGGAAGGCAAATCAACCCTATTAATAAGGTGTATACCAATATGCTCAATTGAAAGTTAATTGCCTGCTTGCCGTGTTCGTCCACAAAAGGTTTTTCTTTGTTGAAAGTCCAAATCAATAATGGTGCAACGTAGTTCGCAAACGGGAAGAAGTATTTTAAAAAGGTTGACAAGTGAATGAAAGCACTTGTATTTTTTTGGTTTTCAGAGATTGTAGTTTCCATAGCTTGTTATTTTCCTATGCAAATATATGTCTAAAAGATAGTAGTATGTTACGCATAGTACTAAATTTAACATATTTTTAACAAATAGGAAGTCTATGATTTATTGAATATCTTCGTGGAATATTTAAGCTAAATGAAACTCAGCCCAAGTAAAATCAATACTTTTCTATTATTTAAATTGCCCTCCGCATACTTTACCGGAGTGCGGTTAAAATCAATTTCAGAAAGTACTTGTAAAACTATCGTGAAACATAGATGGATAAATCAAAATCCATTCAAATCAATGTTTTGGGCTGTGCAGGGAATGGCCGCTGAATTAAGCACGGGAGCTCTGGTAATGGCGAAAATAAAGGAAAGCAACAAAAATATATCTATGCTCGTGGCCAACAACAAAGGTACATTTTCCAAAAAAGCACGTGGAAGAATAACATTCACTTGTAACGATGGAATTATAGTGGATGAAGCTATTTTAAAAACTATTTCCTCAGGCGAAGACCAGACGGTTTGGACGAAATCTGAAGGAAAAGATACAACTGGCGATGTGGTTTCCGTCTTTGAATTTGAATGGACGTTGAAGGTTAAATAATTTCAAAGCCAATGCTTTCAAGGGCTTGAATGACTTTCTAATTGATTAACAAACTTTTAACATAATAAATTTAACAGTAAAGAGAATTTAATCCACAAAAATTAGTTATATTTAAATCGAATTAAGACAAAAATCTTCGCCTATTGTAAAAAATCTACCTACTTAAATTTTTAACTAAACCTCAAATAGCTATGGCAAGAGCAATGTTTGATTACACCAAAGCTGTACTTGCGAAAGTCAGTTTTGACGTCAATCTGTTCTGCAAAGAGTTGAAAAAAGCGTTGACCCGATTACTCCCCTACGAAATAGAAGAGCTAAAAGTCTGGGTTGATTCGCTTATCAAGCAGAACCCCCAATTAAATCAATGTCTAATCTATCTAAACCCATAAAAAAATCCCCCTGAGAAATCAGGGGGATTTTTTAGTTAATAGACAGTGCTAATATTGGTGACTTACTAATTTTACTGAATTCCGAATACTATTACATTTTAGTGGGACTGATGATTTTCACATCCTGAAAAGCAATAGCACCGCGTATTACACCTGAAATACTATCGTGCAATGCATTAATAATCTGCATCTTTAATTCACTTTTACTGTAAATAAGGCTCACTTCACGAGCTGGTGAGGGTTCCTTGAAATATCTTATATTTTTGGTTTGGGAAGGGTGTATATCCAAAGTATGCAAATAAGGCAGAAGTGTCATTCCCAAACCTTCGTTTGCAAGTTTTACCAGTGTTTCAAAACTGCCACTTTCCAATTGGAATTTTTCACCACCTCCATTTTTGGAAGCTTTGCAAAGATTTATAATTCCGTCTCGGAAACAGTGTCCATCTTCTAAAAGCAAAATATCTTCAATATCTAAATCATTAATTTCCAATTTTTCTTTTGAAAACAATCTGTGGTTTTCGGGTATATAGCCAACAAAGGGCTCGTAGTATAAAGGTCTCTCCTTTATTTTTTCCTGACCCAAAGGCGTAGCGACAATAGCTGCATCCAGATAACCGTCGTTTATTTTCGATATTATTTCGTCGGTGTTCAACTCTTCAATCTTCAACTGTACTTTTGGATAGCGATTTGAAAAATTCTTCAAAAACATTGGAAGCAACGTAGGCATAATCGT
>DAIMFZ010000193.1:0-4398 GCA_036724225.1 Aequorivita sp. | reverse complement strand
CGGTAACCCTTAAAGAAATAGCCCCAATATGGCCCGGCTGTGAAGGCGGAAATGCTGCCGAACGCGACAATTGTTTTAACCAAAAATTATCTGCGCATATTTCCAAGAATTTTAAGTATCCGGCGGAAGCGTATAAAAAAAATGACCAAGGCAAAGTGATCGTTGAATTTATAATTGACGAAAAGGGAATGGTTGAGGTTCAGAAAGTTTCAGGAGGAACCAAGGAACTTCAAGACGAAGCAAAGCGCAACATTATGTCTATCCCAAAAATGGCAAAGCCCGGAATGATGGGCGGAAAACCGCGCGCTATAAAAATGACAGTTCCATTTACTTTCAAAACAGGGAAATAATATGATTAAAAATTTCATATTTCTTCTTTCTTTAACTTTCTCATCCATCACTTTTGCACAGGAAGATACCAACGCCAAGGATTCTAAATCTGAAATGATAAAAGCGGATGTGCCTTTTGCTGTAATTGATAATGTTCCGGTATATCCCGGCTGCGATGGAAACAGTAACGAAGAGTTAAAAAAATGCATGTCAGATAAAATTACAGAGTTTGTAAAAAAACATTTTGACATGAAAAAAATCGATGCAATGAATTTGCCTCCGAGGATATATAGATCCGCGGTGCAATTTAAAATTGACAAACAAGGGAACATTGTAGATGTTAGGGCACGTGCAGATTATCCTGAAATTGAGCAGGAAGCCATTCGTGTTGTAAGCAATCTTCCCCGAATGAAACCTGGTAAGCAAAGAGGCCAAGAAGTTGGGGTATTATATTCTCTTCCTATTATTTTCAAAGTGGAACCTCCCAAAAGAGCCGAGAAAAAAGCAAATAACAAAAAGCAAAAATCCAACTAATACCAGTTTAACAACTGTTTAACGCCCGTTAAATAGTCTCAAACAATTTTAATAATTATATTTAAAGTGTCGTCAAAAAAAAATTGCGACACTTTTTTTATGATTGCCACTGAAACTTTGGTTTCATTTTTCCTTGAAACCCGCCAACATACCGAAAACATTTGCAAACCGCTGGAAGTTGAAGACTACGTAGTTCAGCCTATTATAGATGTTTCGCCCCCAAAATGGCATCTGGGCCACACCACTTGGTTTTTTGAGGAATTCATTTTGAAGCCACACAAACCCGGTTACCGAATTTTTCACGAAGACTTCGCTTTTGTTTTCAACAGTTATTATGAAAATGTGGGCAAGAGAGTAATTAGAAATGATCGCGGAAACCTTTCTAGGCCTGTTGTGGCACAAGTTTATGATTATCGTCTTTACGTTACCAACGAAATGAAGGATTTTCTTTTGGAAGGCATTCCCGAAACACTTAAAGAAATTCTTTTAATAGGAATCCATCACGAAAAACAGCATCAAGAGTTGCTTGTTACAGACATTAAGTACATACTCGGCAACAACCCGCTGCTTCCAAAATACAACGATTCCTTTTTGGAAAGCCCTGTTCAGGATTTTAAACATCAATGGATTTCAATGAAGGAAGGCATTTACGAAATTGGCCACAACAATCCCGACGAATTTTGTTATGACAATGAATTGGGCCGCCACAAAGTTTATCTACACGATTATAAAATTTCGAACAAACTCATTTCCAATTTCGAATATCTCGATTTTATAAATGCAGGAGGCTACAAAGATTTCAACCATTGGCACGCCGAGGGTTGGGATTGGGTAAAACAAAACCAAATTGAAGCACCAATGTATTGGCACAATATTGACGGTGAATGGCACCAATACACAATGCAAGGGCTACAAAAATTGAATGCCGAAGCGCCAGTTTCACATATTTCCTATTTTGAAGCATTTGCTTATGCACAATGGAGAGGCTGCCGCCTTCCCACCGAATTTGAATGGGAAGCATCACAAAAAAACTTTGAATGGGGCAGCCGCTGGGAATGGACCGAAAGTGCCTATTTGCCCTACCCCGCTTACACCAAAGCTCCTGGCGCCCTTGGTGAGTACAACGGCAAATTTATGGTAAACCAAAAAGTGCTCCGCGGTGGTTCCGTGGCAACTTCTACCAAACATACACGACACACGTATCGCAATTTTTTTCAAACAAATTTACGGTGGCAATTTACTGGTTTAAGGTTGGCAAAATAATTACGACTATAAACCTATGGACATAAACACACCACTGAAATTGAGCACATCCTTTAAGAACGAAATTTTTGAAGGGCTCTCCAGTATCCCGAAACATCTTTCCTCAAAATATTTTTACGATAAAGCAGGCGATCAGCTGTTTAAGGACATTATGTCAATGCCGGAATATTATCTCACTGACTGTGAGTTTCAGATATTATCCACTCATACTGAAACAATCGGCGAGCTTTTTCGCGATCGGGAAAATGGTTTGGACTTAATAGAATTGGGTGCTGGCGATGGCAAAAAAACCAAAGTGTTGTTAAAATATATGGTCGAAAATAATTTCAACTTCGTCTATAAACCCATTGACATAAGTGAAAATGCTGTGAAACTACTTTCGAATAATTTAGAGAAAGAAATGCCCGCACTAAGCGTAGATGCCGAGGTGGGAGAATATTTTGAAGTTTTGGAAAAATTGAAAGGCTTCAACAAACGCAAAAAAGTAATTATGGTTTTGGGGAGTAATGTTGGCAACTTACTCCACCAGAAAGCTATCGAATTTCTTACAAAATTGAATGATGCCATGCTTCCCGAAGATATACTTTTCGTGGGTTTCGATCAAAAAAAGAATCCGAAAACCATTCTTGATGCTTACAATGACGAAACAGGAATAACAGCAGCTTTCAACAAAAATATTCTGACACGAATAAACCGTGAACTCGACGGAAATTTTGAGGTCGAAAAATTTAAGCATTGGGAAATGTACAACCCTGAAACCGGTACCGCAAAAAGTTATCTCGTAGCTACGGAAGCTATGGAAGTAACGGTTAAAGCAATAAATCTAACAGTAAATTTTGACCAATGGGAAACTATCCACACTGAAATCTCACAAAAGTATGACGATAAAATAGTACGCTGGCTAGCAGAAGAAGCAGGACTGCAAATTGAAACATCCTTTACGGATGAAAAGAGGTATTATAAGAATTATGCTTTTAAGAAATCTTGAAATCGGATGGTCGATAATAATTAAAACGCTAAAAATTATACTTCTCTACGAACTGATTCAGCTACATATCACTTCAGTAAGTTTATCCAATTCCGCTTCCGTGTTGTAATAATGAAAACTTACGCGAATTCCGCCTCCACGCGGGGAACAAATAATATTGTTCTCTCGTAATTTTTGAAATAATATCATATCGCCCTTCAAATTAAAAATAGAAGAATGCTTTTCGCGAAGCAATGTATCATTTTTCAGTAAGCCCAATTCGGCGAAACGTTCTTTTGTTTTGGCCGAAAGTGAATCAATACTTTGATACAATTTTTCCTTCCCCAGTTTTTCTTGAAACAACATTGCCTGTTCCAAACTCCCGTAATTTAGGGTGTCTTGGTGACCTGGCTCAAAATGTTTCATAAAAACCGTTTCTGTAGGCAAACTTTCAAACCGTTCTGCAGAATTGAAACCGATTGTTCTTGGGAAAATATGTTCCACAGCAGATTCCTTTACCATTATAAATCCGTTGCCGTAGCCTGCCGTTAGCCATTTATAAGCACTCGCACCCACAACATCTATAGCATTATCCGCAAAACTGAAGTCTTCCGCTCCCAAATATTGGGTGCCATCAGCGATTAGTAATAAATTGGGATGATAGCTTTTTAACTGCTTCAAAAATTCAAAATCTATTTTTATGCCGTTGAGCCATTGCACGATGCTGAACATAAAAACATCCGGTTTGTGTTTTTCTACGGCTTCTTCAATATTTTTTTCCAGATTTTCATCTATTTCAGCATAGCATACATTAAAATCGCGCGTTTCCACGGGCCAGTTTACGGAGGGATAATCATTTTTAAGTAGCAATATTTTATGTTTCTTCGGAAGTCCTTCGAGTACTGTATTTATTCCGAAAGAAAAATTTGGAACCAATGCAGTTTCATTTGCGGAAACATCAAAAAAACCAGCAACAGTTCTTCTAATTTGCTCAATGTGAAGTTTATGTTTATCGCGAAAAACACTGGCGTGATTCATCAAATCCAAATCGTGCTGCCGCCGCCATTCAATCACTGGTTTCGGGATTACCCCGTTTGAGGCGGTGTTCAAATAGATGCAAGACGCCAAGGCAGGAAAATGTTTGCGGATTTCTTCCATAGGAGAAGGGTGTAAACGGTGAAAATTAGGTATTTTTACAATGCTGATATTTTCAGTAACCATTGAACTGTAACGAAAGTAAACAACTATGTTTTCAAAAGCCAAAAAAACCGAAAGAATTGATTCCGAACAGCGTGAGCAATACG
>DAIMFZ010000192.1:465-4403 GCA_036724225.1 Aequorivita sp. | reverse complement strand
TTCTGAAGAAATAAAGAAAGGGGAAACCTTCCTCGTTCCCGCGCAATTACCTGAAATAAAATTTATTACAAATTCCGCAAGCTTTTTGGAAGTGTACATTCCCTAAATCTTCGTACCTTTGCCCGATTTAAAAAATTACCAAGAATAAATAATAGTAATAAACAATAAAGAATAAAATGGCAAACGTAAGAGACTTAAAAAAAGACATCAACTATGTGTTGGGCGATATTATTGAAGCAGTTTATATTTGGGAACTGACCAATGCAGACAAAGACAACAAAAAGGCCGAAACACTTATAGATGAAGCAATCACAACTTTTGATGAACTGATTGCAAAAGTGAACCAAAAGGACGTTGAAAACAAAAAGAAACATTTCAAAGCTGTGAACGTTGAGCTTGAAGAGCGCGGCAGAAAGCTTATCGATAAGATAAACGCACTATAAAACAGTATCTGTTTTTTTCCGATTTACTATAAATGACTCCAATTCGGTACCGTATTTGGAGTCTTTTATTTTTTGTGGCAGTGCGTTATAAACAGTGTCCAGATATTTCTTATTCGCATTATATGCTTCGCTAAGCATTAAATAGGGCGCTACTTCGTGCTCTTTATTATTTAATGCAAAGTTGATTGTCGCTAAATATTTGCTGGAAACCAATGCCTTTTGTTTTCGGTTTAGTTCCATTTCCAAAGAATCGCTATTCCTTTTACCTTTTTGGAACCGTTGTTCAACATATTCCAGATTTTTGGTGATATAACGTTGTTTCAATTTATCGTATTCCCTTAAAATACTATCGTTTACAGAGCCTTTTACCACGGCTGCACTTCCAAAATGGTTTAGGTTGGTTTTAATGTTCATTTCGCCGTTTTCAGCAAAAAAAGCAATTCTATCGTCGCGCAAGGTTCCATCCTTTAACCGGACAAATAGATAATAAATTTCAGGGCTTTCAATTTTTTTGGTAAAGTAAAATTCTGGATTTCCATCCACCACAACGGAATCTACTGTAACCAGAACAGTATCCTCAAATTTTTGGAGCAGTAGCGTCCCTTTTTTCAGGCCTTTCACGGTACCCGTAAGGTTCATCATTTCCGGACCGGAAGAACAACCAATGATTGTAATAAATGCAATTATAAGGGTAAGAAAATACTTCATTTAAAATTATTTTTGATTAAACCTACGCTGAAATAGCTTCTGTTTACGAAGGTGCAAAGATGAGTGTTTTTTCTGAAAAAATATTGGAACAATATTTTTTAAAGGTTTCATTATTTAAAATGAATTTATTGAACATTGATTGCCCTTTTTTAAAAATGGACAAAACTGAAACCTGAAACCTGCACCATGAAACTTTGAATCTTGAATTTTAAATCTTGAATCTTGAATTATAAACCAGTTTAACCCGCCGAAGCCAATTGCATAAGCACTGCGCATAATATTGCACCCACTGTCCCGATGGCGTACCCAAACACCGCCAACAAAACCCCAACAGTAGCCAATGAAGGGTGAAAAGCGGAAGCCACTATAGGAGCAGAAGCCGCACCCCCAACATTTGCTTGGCTTCCCACGGCCAGAAAGAAATAAGGCGCACGGATCTGCTTTGCGACCAAAATCATCAGCCCAGCGTGAATTGCCATCCATACTAAACCAATTACAATAAGCCACATATTGTCAAAAATCAAGGTCAGGTCCATTTTCATTCCAATACTCGCCACCAATATATAAATGAATACACTCCCAAATTTACTCGCTCCCGCTCCCTCATATCTTTTCGCTTTAGTAAAGGAGAGCAAAACCCCAATAATGGTTGTAATAGTTATCATCCAAAAGAAACTCGAATCGAGAAATGTGAAGATATTACGGGTAATGCCTTTAGGAATTCCATCTACCACCGAGGTGAAAAAAGAACTCAAAAAGTCGCCAGTCAAATGTGCAAAACTTACCGTTCCGAAAGCGATGGCGGCTAAAATCATCAAATCTGTCAAGCTTGGATTTCTATCTACTTTTTTTGTGTACTCTGAAACTTTTTCTTTTAGGCTCTCAATGGCTGAAGTATCTGCTTTCAGCCATTTGTCAATTTTTGCGGATTTCCCAATTCCGAAGAGAATTACCGCCATCCAAATATTCGCCACCACTATATCTACAAACACCATCCCGCCGTAGAGTTTTTGGTTGTAGCCGTAAATTTCGAGCATTGCGGTTTGGTTCGCGCCACCGCCAATCCAACTACCTGCTAATGTTGAAAGCCCGCGCCAAACAGCATCGGCACCCTCACCGCCAACAGCTTCGGGATGAATGGTTCCTACTATCAAAACGGCTATAGGGCCTCCAATAATAATTCCAGCGGTTCCTGCCAAAAACATGATCAATGCTTTTGGGCCAAGGTTGAAAACCCCTTTTAAGTCTATACTCAACGTCATCAGCACCAAAGCGGCGGGCAATAAATACCTGCTGGACATATAGTATATATCAGATTTTCCGACCGTTGCCTCGCCAGTTTCAGAAACAGAAATCCATTCAGGTGAAATAATGCCGGAAGTGGTCAACAATGCAGGAATAAAATAGGCTATAAACAGTGCGGGAACAACTCCGTAGAATTTTTTCCAAAAGCCATCTTCGCGTGAAGAAGTGTAAAAAATGAAGCCCAAGGCTACCATCAATATACCAAAAACAATAGTATCGTTGGTGAAAAGAGGGGTGGAGTCTGTAATGATTTCGACGGTAGTATCTTGCATTTTGGATGGTTTTCACGCAAAATACAATTATTTTTTAATTTGAATTATTTTTTGATAAAACCGCTGATAATATCTATCAATTCAGGCATTACGGGGAGGTTGTAGATATTATAGGACTTGCTGTTTTCCAAATCATTCCCTTCTACTTTTTTGAAAATGTGGTTCATGCCGGAAATGATTTTATATTCGGCATCAGGCTTTGCATTTTTCAATAACTCGGCCTCTGAAATCTGTACTTGAATGTCCTTATCGCCATTGATTATCAACACTGGGATTTTCAGTTTGGCTATTTCTATCTGTGGGTCATATTGCATCCAAGTATAAATAAAAGGCTGTATATCTTTTCTGAAAATGGATGCCAACCCCGGACTGTAGTTATTTGCCACCCCATTGGCTCGTAAGTCATCAAAGGCATTTCGTGCATTTTCCTCCAATCCCGGTGCTTGTTTTGCCAACTGGTCCACAATTACTGCATCAATTTCCTGCCCCGCCCCAGCTATGGAAACAAAGCCATCGGCCCCGTGCTGTGCCGCAACCATCCCAATTAATGAACCTTGGCTATGGCCGATGAAATATATTTTCGAAAATCGGGTATCCTTTTTAAAATAGTTGAGAATAGCAATGGCATCGTCGATAAAGTCGCCAAAGCGGATTTTTTTTTCATCAATATTGTGCTGCTTCATCTGTTTCACGATCCGTTTGTCAAACCTAAAAGCGGCGATGCCGTTTTCATAAAGCCCTTCTGCCAGAAATTTCAAGGAGTTGTTTACCATCATTTGCTGGTTGCCGTTCCTATCTGTAGGTCCGCTGCCGCCAATGAGTATTGCTAAAGGCAATTTTCCGGTCACATCCGGCACTATCAAAGTCCCATCAATCAAAGTAGTGATGCTCAAATCCTCAGAATTATACTCCTTGTTTTGGGAGATGGCTGTTATTGAGAAGAAAAAAATAAAGATTATACAGATATATCGCATCTACTAATGATTTTTTTTGGGACAACAGATTAAATCCATTGTTTAACAACTAAAGTACAAGTATATTGTTTTTCCTTTAATCTTTCTTTAGTAGAAAAGCTGTTGTGTTGGTTAAACCAAAGAAATGGAAGTTTGAAAGGAAATGGGTATAATGCCTATATTATCTAAGTGATAGGGATCTTAAAGGGTATAAAAAACTTTCTGGGAAGAACCCAGAATCTTTAAAAAAAATGATA
>DAIMFZ010000192.1:0-455 GCA_036724225.1 Aequorivita sp. | reverse complement strand
GAATCGTTTTTATATAAAAAATGATAAAAAAAGCTATTTAAATCGTTCCTGAAGCTCCGAAAGAATAAATAGAGCCAAAAATAAAATAGCTGTTCCGATTGCTAATGCACCTACTCCCATAAAACAAAATTACTAAAATTAATTTTGGGGTTTATCTTTGGGATAAGAAAAATAGAAAGTATTTTTTTAGTTCATCCTTAAAGACCAATTGTCTATTTTTTTTGTGAATCTAAAGGGTGTGAAGGGAGTTCACTGATTTTGTAGTTTTTGTTCACCCCAGTTTACCAAAACAAAATGTTTACATCGTTTCACTTATTTTCCCATTGTTAGTCTGATTCTACTTTATTCTGAGTTTGCCGAAACATCGAAAACCTTTTCTGTTAACAAATATCATTCATACCTAATCCCAATAACTTCCAGTTTCCTTGACTCCATACCCATCTTGAACTCCACGA
>DAIMFZ010000191.1:0-4429 GCA_036724225.1 Aequorivita sp. | reverse complement strand
CTTCCACTTCATCATCCACATAGCAGAATGAGCGCGTTTGCATGCCATCGCCAAACACCGTTAAATCCTCGCCACGCAAAGCTTGGCCAATAAAAGCTGGTATTACGCGCCCATCGTTCAAGCGCATCCGTGGCCCATAGGTGTTAAAAATACGCGCAATGCGGGTTTCCAAACCGTGAAAGCGGTGATATGCCATAGTAATGGATTCCTGAAAACGTTTTGCTTCGTCATAAACTCCGCGGGGACCAATGGTATTTACATTTCCAAAATATTCTTCGGTTTGAGGATGCACCAAAGGATCTCCATAAACTTCGGAAGTGGAAGCAATAAGAATTCGTGCATTTTTTTCTCTTGCCAATCCTAAAAGATTGTGTGTCCCCAAAGATCCCACTTTAAGGGTTTGTATGGGTATTTTTAGATAATCTATGGGGCTTGCCGGCGAAGCGAAATGAAGAATATAGTCCACCTTTCCGGGCACGTGCACAAACTTGGTAACATCGTAGTGGTAAAATTCAAAAGCTTCCAATTTAAAGAGATGGGCTATGTTTTTAAGGTCGCCCGTTATTAGGTTGTCCATCCCGATAACGTGAAAACCTTCAACAATAAACTTATCGCAAAGATGAGATCCTAAAAATCCGGCAGCGCCTGTAATCAATACTCTTTTCAAAATATCCTATTTTTTAAATTCCCAAATTCAAAATTCTCAATTGGTAGTATTTGGGAATTGAATTCCGTAATTGTATTATTTTTTTGCATTAATCTCTTTTCTACCCACGGAAACGTAGGTAAAGCCTTCTGTTTCCATATCGTTTAAATTGTATAGATTTCTTCCGTCAAAAATTACTGGATTTTTCAGCAGTTGTTTCAGTTTTTCATAATTCGGTGTGCGGAAAATACTCCATTCGGTACAGATCAACAGTGCATCCGCTCCTTCGAGAGCCGCGTACATGGATTCTGAATATTTCAATTTCTCGCCGAAAAGTTTTTCAATATTTGGCATGGCTTCGGGGTCAAACACTTGAAGTTTTGCGCCTTTTTTCAACAGAACTTCCATCATATCAATAGATGGTGCTTCGCGTATGTCGTCAGTTTCGGGTTTAAAGGCCAGGCCCCAAACTGCAATGGTTTTATCTTTTAAATTGTAGTTGAAATAGGTTTCAATCTTTGGCAACAGTATTGTTTTTTGAGCAGCATTGACTTCTATGACCGAACTCAATATTTTAAAATCATAATTTTCATCTTTTCCGGCTTTTTGGAGTGCTTTCACATCTTTTGGGAAGCACGAACCGCCATATCCAATTCCCGGAAAAAGAAAACGTTTGCCAATACGGCTGTCTGAGCCTATTCCGGCACGAACCATATCTACATCGGCTCCCACTTTTTCACAATAGTTGGCTATTTCGTTCATAAAAGTAATCTTGGTGGCGAGAAAGGAATTTGCCGCATATTTTGTGAGTTCGGCAGATTTTTCGTCCATTATGATTATGGGGTTTCCAGAGCGTACAAAGGGGCTGTATAGTTTTTTCATCAGTGCCGTTGCTCTTTCGCTGCTTGAACCAATCACGATTCGTTCTGGCTTCAAAAAATCATCTACGGCGAAACCTTCGCGAAGAAATTCTGGGTTGGAAACCACATCAAATTCGCAGGGAGCATTTTTGGCAATTATATTGTGTACTTTTTCGGAAGTTCCCACTGGAACTGTGCTTTTGTCCACAATAACTTTATATTTGTTTATTTTCTTTCCAATTTCTTCAGAAACGTTCAAAACATAGGAAAGATCTGCAGAGCCATCCTCATCTTCGGGTGTTGGAAGAGCCAGAAAAATGATGTCGCCGTGTTCCAAACCTTCTTCCAATGAGGTTGTGAATTTTAAGCGATCTGCTTGAATGTTTCGTTCGAAAAGCACATCCAAATGAGGCTCGTAGATGGGCACTTGGCCATTGCGCATTTTTTCAACTTTTGCCTCATCTATATCCACACAGAGCACTTCGTTTCCTGTTTCTGCCAAGCAAGTTCCCGTTACGAGGCCTACGTAGCCTGTTCCTATTACTGAAATTTTCATATTTATGATCCCGCCATGACGGGCTATCTCTTTTAATTAAACAACCGCAAAAGTACAATTTGCAATTCTTTTTATTCCTTTTTTATTTGGGTGTTTTCAGTGTTTTTGCTGTTTTGGACGCTTGTCATCAGCACGATCAAAATGAAACCGATGTAATAGGCCCCAATCTGTCTGTGGAAAACATTTTCGATCGAACAATACATTATTAAAATTGCGAGCATGACCATTGCAAAAAACTGCTTCCTTATTTTTAAGAAAGCAACACAAATAAATAGTAAAAACAACAACAGCGCGATAAATCCTGCACTGAGATAGAAATCTATAAACTGGTTGTGGGTGTTGTATTCCGCAGTCAAAAATTCATTTCTTTTCTGTGGATCGGTTATTTTTGTCTCGTAACACGACACCAATTTATCACTCGTTTGTTCAAACCCCAAACCAAAAAAACTAAAACCTTCATCATTTATAATTTCTGAAGCACATTTCCAAACAACGGCGCGTATTTCATAGTTCATAGAATTTTCAATAAACGCTGGTGCGTTATTATCAACAACTTCGTTTGTGTAAAGTTGGTCGCTCTTTTCGTTTTTCAGAATAAAAAACAATCCCACTACAGCAGTAATAGCTCCAGCTGCAATCAGTACTTTCCATATTTTTCGCTGGCCATAAAACTGACGGATAAGCAATAATACAAATAATGAAATGACGGCAATTTTTGAGGCTATTAAAATGATGAAAAGCACATTTATGAAGATATTCGCTAAATGATAATTGTTGTTGGGATGGTATTTTTTTGAAATTGCCTGAAAGGAAATGAGAATGCTGAAAGTACTGAGAAGACCCAAATACAGTCTATCAATAAGTAACGATTCCACAACTTGTGGCGACTCACCCAAGGCGAAATTACCCGTTGCATCTGTAATCAACACAAAATTGTAAACGGAGAATACAATTGCAGCCAAGGCTGAAAATATGATGGCAGTATTTATTTTTTTTACATCCGCAACTGGAATGTAGAGAATGGCTAGCCCCACGGCTATCATCACTTTTTTGATGATATTAAAATCATCGGGTAACCGCCCTGCAAAAAAAGAATTGAGGCAGAGATATGCAAAAAGTCCAAAAAATATAGCAATGGGAAGTGATTTCAGCTTATTGAAGTCTTCTTTTTTCACGATAAAAGGGAAAGCGACCACCAAAATTGCCAAAAGGATATTTGGCAATGCCCTGATGTAATTGTCAAAAGGGATAATAAGGTAAAGCAGCAAAAAAGCATAAGGGTATATGGCGGAGAGCAGTATCCTCATAGTAGTTCAGTGACTTTTATAAATTTTAGGGGAAGATAGAAAACTCTGATGAGATATTATATAATAGACAAGAGATATTAGACAGGAGAGGTAAGTGGGTAGTTGGTGGAAAAAATGATGGGTTATTTTGAAAAACGTTCTCTCAAAACCAAATAAATGAATTTCGAATTGCCAACGAGGTAGCGTTTCCACATGCGGCGTGGTTCTTGGGCAAAGCGGTAGAACCATTCCAGTCCTGCGGTTTGCATCCAGGCGGGGGCACGTTTGGTTTTACCCGCAACAACGTCGAAACTTCCTCCAACACCCATTATTAGGTTTACGTTTTTAAGGATGTCGCGGTATTTGTAGAGAAAATTTTCCTTGATAGGTGAGGAGATTGCAACGAAAAGCATTTGCGTACCGCTGTCCGCTATCTGTTGGGCAATTGCTTTTTCATCGGTATGTGTAAAATAGCCATTGCGATAACCTGCAATTATTTCTGGACTATAGGTTTCGGAATATCTTTCAACCACTTCTTTTACGATTTCTTCCTTAGCGCCAAAAAGGAAGATTCTATTGTGGTTTTTATATGCCATTTCCACAAGGCCAGCCATTAAATCTATTCCCGCAACACGCTCCTTAAGAGGTTTTCCAAGAAATCGTGAGGCCCAGACTACAGCTTGCCCATCTGCATTTATAATGTCACATTCATTTACACTTTGGCGCAATTCCGGATCCTTTTGCATGGCGACGACTTTTCCAGCATTCACCACTACATGGTGTAGTTGTTCCCCAGTTCGTATTTTTTCCTGCACCAAGGCAAGAGTTTCCCGCATGGAGAGGTTGTCAATCGTGGTATTTAGAATATGTATCCTCTTTTCTTTCAAAACAACAAGTCATTAAAAGGAGGCAAATATACTATAAAAACCCATGACTTGAATAAAAGAAGTAATGCTTGCGTTTCAATAAAGTAGAGAATGATTGAATTGAATTACATCAAGAAATATTTGAATTACAGTTGGATTCCATATATTTAATACCATAAAAAATCTATGATAAAAAATCTTTCAGAACAAACCAA
>DAIMFZ010000190.1:0-4502 GCA_036724225.1 Aequorivita sp. | reverse complement strand
AACCCACTATGGATGAACTGGAACTTTTAAAACAACAATGGCAAACGCGGGAACAATCACTGCCCCATTTGTCCTTTGACGATATTTATAAAATGCTACTGAAAAAGTCATCTTCCATCGTGAAATGGATTTTCTATATCAGTATTGCAGAGATTATTTTTTGGACCCTGCTCTCGTTTCTTTTGCCGGAATCCAACACAAAATTTACCGATGACATTGGGCTAAACAGCTTCTTAATTGTCGCCAATGTTTTTAACTATTTAGTTTTTGGTGTTTTTATCTTTCTTTTTTACAAAAACTACCGCAAAATCTCAACTACTGATTCCATAAAAGAATTAATGACTAATATTTTGAGCACGCGAAAAACCGTCAAGTATTTTGTGATATATAATGTGGCTACCTCAGCTTTATTGATAATAGGAAGCAATTTTTATTATTATTTAAACCAAGATATGGTTTTTAGGGTTATGACCGAAGATTATGGAATCCGAAACATACCACAAGAACGATTTATGAATATGTTTTTCCTCATTCAGGTTCTTTTCGGGATAGTGATTATTGGTTTAGTGTTATTGTTTTACAGAGTGGTGTATGGCATTTTATTGCGAAGGCTGCGCAAAAACTATAAAGAATTGGAGAAGATTGAAGTTTGAAAAAAGTCGTAGTTTACAGTCGTAACGGTAAATACTGAAAACTGGGACTGAAAACTGATAACTTATTAATACCGCCACTCCCGCTCTTTGTTGCGCTCTTCCTCTCTCAGTTTTTCTGATCTTGGAATTACTTTTAAAAAAGAAGGATGTTGCTCAATAGCGTATTCCAATTTTTCCACAATTTGGTCCATAGTGTCATTTACGTAATCAAACTCCAACGGAGGTTTTATTTCCATAGTTTGAAGAATGCCTCGCTTTTTAATATTGATTCCTTTCTTGTCAAAAGACCTTCTAAAACCGTCAATAACTATAGGCACCACAATGGGTTTATTCTTTTTGATAATGTGTGCTGTCCCTCTGCGGATGGGTTTCCAAGGCTTGGTGGTCCCCTGCGGAAAAGTGATGACCCAACCATCATCCAGCGCTTTTGTAATGCTGCTCACGTCGCTCATCTTTACCTGTTTGTTCACATCTTTGCCTTTTTCGCGCCAAGTGCGTTCAATACTTATGGAACCTGCATACGCAAGAATTTTGGGCAACAAACCTGCCTTCATCGTTTCCTTTGCTGCCACAAAATAGATGTTGAGTTTTGGGTGCCATAAATAACCAACGTTTTTAATGCTGTCGTCCCTTCCGCTCAAACTAGCGTTAAACACATGGAGCATGGCAGCCACATCTGCAAAATAGGTTTGATGGTTGCTCACAAAGAGAACGTTCTTTTCGGGCAAATCCTTTAGTATTTCACTCCCATGGATTTGTAAATCATTAAAACCTTTAAAACGTCTGTGCGTCATTAGACCAGCAATCCGTATTAACCAGAGTTTTAAAAATAGGTAATGTCCGAATGGATTTTTTTTGAAGAGACTCATTTTCAGCAATCAGTAATCAGAGGTCAGAGGTAAGTATTCAGTGTTCAGTACTCGGTGTTCAGTAATCAGGAATCAGTATTCAGGCATTGAAAGTAGCTGTATGAATTTCTATTTTTCCTCAACTAACTACAAACAACTCCAACTATCAACTATCAACTATCAACTATCAACTATCAACTATCAACTAATATTGGCAAATATACTAAAATTAGCCATCACAGTACCATTTTCAACAATTCGCGCACTTCATTGAGCATCATTGCGGTAGCGCCCCAAACTATATGACCGTTCAGCTTAAAAGCCGGAACCTCCATACTTTTGGCGTAGGAGGTTGACAGGGTTTGGATGGTGATGTTCAAATCGTCCATAAAATCGCGTAAAGCTACTTCAATCAGCGCTTCCACCTCTTCCTCTTGCCGAACAAATTTCGGCGATTCTGTGGTTATTCCCAAGAAAGGTTGCACAAAAAAATTGCTGGGTGGAATGTAAATCTCAGTAAGCTTTTTTATTACAGAAATATACTTGCGGGAAACCCCAACTTCTTCTTCCGTTTCCCGAAGTGCCGCTTCTTCAATAGATGTATCGCCTTTTTCAACCTTGCCACCGGGAAAGGCCACTTGTGCCGAATGAACGCCATTGTAGGTTTTCCGCAGTATTAAAAGCAATCGTGTTTCAAAATCTTTGGATGGATAAAAAAGCGACAACACACCCGCATGTTTGGCGTTAACTTTATCTTTGGCTATTCTATTCAATTCCTGCAAACGTTCAATAGGTGCCATTTTAAATTGCACCGCCTCGCCGGGAAGTTCCATTTTTGTTACTTTTGCAATTCGTTTTTCAAAATCGTGAAAATCCATTTATGGGAAAGATGTTTATTTATTTCTTCGGAATTGTTCTTCTCTTCGGAAGTTGTGAAGATAAGAAAAAGGCTTCTGAAACTGAAGTTGAAATTAAAAATGAAAATGAAAAAGCAATCGAAAAACCAAACGATGCTGAAACCGAATACCCACAAATTACCAACGACAATGTGGTTTCCTTTTTAACGGAATACGGCAAAAAAAATCCTGAGAACACGGTTTTGATAAATACTCGTTTTGGCGATATTGAAATTGAACTTTTTAAAGACACGCCACTGCACCGCGCAAATTTTATTTATTTGGTGAAACAACACTATTTTGATGAAACTTTCTTTCATCGCGTGGTGCCAAATTTTATTATCCAAGCTGGCAACAGCGACTTGGTTTCAACCCAAAAGAAACGCGCTTCTTTAGGAAAAGAATACTTGCTTCCCGCAGAAATAATCCAAGGTCGTGTTCACGAATATGGCACGGTTTCCGGTGCGAAGGAATACCGCGAAAATCCAGACAATAGAACAGCTCCATACGAATTTTTCATCTTCCTCGGCCCAAAATCTTCAACTGCCCATTTAAACGGAAAATATACCATCTTCGGAAAAGTAACTAAAGGAATGGACGTAGTAGAGGAAATTTCAAAATTAAAAGCCGATGACGGCGATTGGCCTTTGGAGAATATTTATATTTCGGCGAAGGTGATTAAATGACCCTACAATTTGGTAAAAGATAAAAGTTCAGTGTCACCATTGCCTCCGCTCACGTCCCTAAGGTCAATTTTTAAGTTGCTTACCACAATAATTTCCCAATCGTCATTGATTTCGTCAAAGGGTGCGGATTCGCTGAATTGCAAAACCAATTCCTCGTCGCTACTGGAACTGTTGTCATAGGTCCAGGTTCCGGTTTCGGTAAATAGATCGTTCGTTGCAGCTACAGTTCCGTCTTCGTTAAATGTGAAAACAAAACTTTCAAAATCTGCCGTGTGGTCTGACTGGCCATCAGTCAAATTGCCCACTTTCCATTCGCCTTGAATCAGGGTGATTTTTATATTTTCAAATTCATTGGTCTGTACATTGCCTGGATCATCATTGGAACTGCATGATGCAATAACAATTATTGTAAGAATTATAAGGATCTTTTTCATAATAGAGATTTTATTCAAAGATGATGGAATAACTAAGAAACCCTCTTAAAATTATTATAAATATTAAAAGACCTAACGATTCTTTATGAATATATTAGGTCTTTTTGGCAATTCTGAAAATGTTATAATAAAGTTTTGTCGATAGCTTTACATTTTGTTCACACTTCCCGAATGACTTTCATTTGAATTTACAGATACTGGGTCGCCGTAATAGTTTACACCTCCGCCACTGCTAACGTGGGTTTCCAACTTTTCCTTTACGTTCACGGTTACTTCGGCCCCGCTTGATGCTTCGGCGTTGCAGTTTATTACCAAAAGTTCCTTAGCATCAATTTCACTTCCGCTGGAAGCATCGGCAGTTAAGGAGGACGCTTTCCCCGAAATTTCCAAATCAGAGCCGCTACTAGACTTGGCAATGAGTTCTTGGGCAAAAACTTCTACTTTTATATCGGCACCACTGCTACTTTTTAGGGATAGATTTTTACTTTTAATCACTGAATTTCCGGTAACTTCGGCTCCACTGCTGGCTTCAATGGTATTGAGTTCCTTAAAGGTTACATACACTTTTTTCGCTTTGGAACGCCCAATATTTTCTGAGGAAGTAATGTGCAGTCTTCCGTCTTCAATATCGGTTTCGATATATTGGAGCAGGTTTTCATCGGCCTCTACAACTATTTTGTTTTCGTCGCCTTGTGTAAGGTAAACATCTAGACCGGCACTCCCTTTTACTTCCGTGAAATCTTCGGTTACAGTGCGCTCTTGGGTAACAACCTTTCCGTTTCCGTTTTCGCCTCCGTTGATGTTTATATTGCAGGAGCTTAACAAAAGCCCCACTCCTAATGCTGTAATTATTGTTGCTGTTTTCATAAATTGAGTTATTGGTTATTGGGTTATTGGTTATTGGGTTTATGAGTTAAAATATAGAGACCTGCCCACTTCTATATGAAATTAATGATTCAACGAATCCCAAATCCCTATTTAGTTG